>CALRYY010000082.1:0-19498 GCA_943372515.1 Ramlibacter sp. 2FC
GCAGGAGATTGCAGCGGCCTCGCAGGAACAGAGCCAGTCGGTCACGCAGATCGGCGGCGCCATGTCGCAGCTGAGCAAGGCCACCCAGCAAAACGCATCGGCCTCCGAAGAGCTGGCCGCCACGTCCGAAGAGCTGTCCGGCCAGGCCGGGCAGCTGCAGCAGTCGGTGGCTTTCTTCAGCCTGGGCGGCGAGTCCGCAGCGCCTGGCAAGGCCCGCTCCGCATCCGACGGCGCGCAGCGGCTTCGCCCGCGCGGCGCGCCGGCGACTTTGAGGGTCGCCGCCAGGACAGGACCGGTACTTGCAACCGCGGCAATGGGCTCCAAGGGCCTTAACGGCACCCAGGGCGCGCAATCGAACTTCCGCCCCTATTCGTGAGGCCGTCATGAACCAGCAACAGACCAGTGCCGCTGATGGGCAGGCGCCCGCGCAATTTCTGACCTTCTGGCTTGGCGAGGAAGTCTTCGCCATGGACATCAAGACGGTGCGCGAGATCATTCAACACGGCCCGATGACGGCCGTGCCGCTCATGCCTGATTTCGTACGTGGCGTGATCAACCTGCGCGGGGCGGTGGTACCCGTGATCGACCTGCAGGCCCGCTTTGGCCGGCCCGCTGCACGCGTGGGCAAGAAGACCTGTGTCGTGATCTTCGACTCGGTGCGTGCCGGCGAGCATCTCGAACTGGGCCTTCTGGTCGATGCGGTCAGTGAGGTGATCGACATCGCGCCCGCCCAGATTGAGCCTGCGCCCAACTTTGGCTCCAGCGTGCGGCGCGACTTCATACGCGGCATGGGCAAGGTGGCCAGCCGGTTTGTGATCATCCTGGAGCCCGACAAGGCTTTTGACGTGACCGACATGGCGCAACTTTGCGAGTCGGCGCAGGAAGCGGGAGGCCTGCATGCTGAGCCTGCATGACGACACCTACCAGGGCATCACTGCCCTGATGTATGACACGATCGGCCTGTCATTCGGGCAGAGCAAGAAGCCTTTGGTGTCTTCGCGACTTGCCCAGCGCATCCAGCGCCTGGGCCTGGAGGGGTTCGAAGAATACCTGGACCTTATCTCCGGTGACCAGGATGCCGGCGAGTTCCAGGTGGCGGTGGACTTGCTGACCACCAACGAAACCTATTTCTTCCGGGAGCCGGCGCACTTTGGCTTTCTGGAACAGGAACTTGCCCGTACCCGGCCGGACGCGCTGGCTGTCTGGAGCGCGGCTTCGTCCTTTGGTGACGAGGCCTTCAGCATCGCCATGCTGCTGTGCGACATGCAGCACGCAGGCCGCATCGGTGATGGCTGGTCCATCCTTGGCACCGACATCAGCGACCGCGTGTTGCGCAGCGCCAGCGAGGCCATTTACCCGGAGGAGCGTCTTCGCAACGTGACACCCCAACGCCTCAAGCGCTATTGTCTGCGCGGCGAGGGCGACGCCGAAGGCCTGGCCCAGATCCAGCCGCGCCTGCGCGAAAAGGTGCGCTTTGGCCAGCTCAACCTGTGCCAGCCGATCAACGGCCTGGGACCTTTCGATGTGGTCTTCCTGCGCAATGTGCTGATCTACTTTGACACGGTCACCAAGCGCGGAGTGGTGGACCGGGTGCTGGCCCAGCTTCGCCCTGGCGGCCTGTTCTTTGCCGGCACCGCAGAGGGTCGGATGGAATGCGACACGCCACTGCAGCCGCTGGCGCCTGGTGTCTTTCGCAAGATCGCGGGCTGATCGCATGAGCACGCTTTGGACCGAGAGGCACTGCGGCATGCCGCCGCCAATGGTCCACGTCCTGCATCCCGGTGATGTGGTGTGCGGTGACCGCGGCGAAAGGCTGGAGACCCTGCTGGGCTCGTGTGTGTCCATTGTGCTGACCGACCCGCGCCGCACCGTGGGTGTCATGTGCCACATCCTCCATTCCCGCACGCGCGGTCACATGGCGCCTGCCAGCGCGGCGTTCGCCGACGTGGCGCTGGACACGATGTATGCGCTGCTGATGGCCAAAGGCATCACCCCGCGCCTGTGCGTGGCCTATGTCTATGGCGGCGGCAACATGTTCCCGGACGTGTTCCGCGACGCGACCGTGGGGGACGACAACGCCCTCTGGGCGCTGGAGGCCATGGCGGCCGATGGCATCCGGGTGGTGCATCACGACCTGGGCGGCTGCAGCTACCGCCGCCTGGCCTGGACGGTCGGGCAGGGCGAGCCCGAAGTCACCTCTGTCCACGTTTAGGAGCGGCAATGTCCATCAAGGTTTATGTCATCGACGATTCAGCTGTGGTCCGCCAGACGCTCATGCACTTGCTGCAGGGCGACCCGGGGATCGAGCTGATGGGCAGCGCGCCCAACCCCCTGATTGCCGGGCCGGTCATCCGCAAGAACCGGCCCGACGTGCTGCTGCTGGACATCGAGATGCCCGGTATGGATGGCCTGACCTTTCTGCGCCAGGTCATGCAGGAGGATCCGATCCCCACGGTGATCTGCTCGACGCTGACCTCGCAGGGCAGCAAGATCGCGCTGGAGGCCCTGGCCGCGGGCGCCGTGGCCGTTGTGTCCAAGCCGCGGCTGGGGCTGAAGCAGTTTCTGGAAGAGTCACGGCGCGAGCTGGTGCAGACGCTCAAGACGGCAGCGCGCTCGCGCCCCCGCAAGGCACTGCCCACGGCATCGCAAGCCACGGGTGCTCCGTTGGCGCGTGCGCCCGCCGCGCCGGGCCTTCACGCGCTGTCGGTCAACAAGCCGGTAGTGATCGGCAGCTCTACCGGCGGCACGCAGGCCATCGAATCCATCCTGGTGGCCATGCCCGGCGACAGCCCCGGCATTGCCATCGTCCAGCACATGCCCGAGACCTTCACCCAGATGTATGCCAAGCGGCTGGACGGCTTGTGCGCCATGGAAGTGCGCGAGGCCCGCGACGGCGACCGGCTGGAGCGCGGCGTGGTCCTGATTGCCCCGGGCGGGCGCCACATGCAGTTGCGCAAGGCGGCGGGCCAGTACTTTGCCGTGGTGGGCGACGGGCCGCCGGTCAACCGGCACAAGCCGTCGGTGGATGTGCTGTTTCGCTCCGCCGCAGAATGCGCGGGGCGCGACGTGCTGGCCATCATCCTGACCGGCATGGGCGACGACGGCGCCCGCGGCATGAAGCTGCTGCACGACAAGGGTGCGCGCACCCTCGCCCAGAACGAGGACACCTGCGTGGTCTTTGGCATGCCCAAAGAGGCCATCAAGCTGAATGCGGTGGATGAGGTGATGCCCATCGGCCAGGTGGCCCGGGCGATCACGGCGTTTGACGCGCGGGGGTAAAGGCCGGGGCTGGCGGAAGCGGTGAGATTCGAACTCACGGACGGTTTCCCGTCGCCGGTTTTCAAGACCGGTGCAATCGACCACTCTGCCACGCTTCCTTTGGGTCTGCGCGGGCGATTTTACCTGTGGGCGGGTCAGGCTCAGCAACTCACGTCGGAATCCTTCCAGTTCGACAGCTGCACCACTGCCACACCGGCGCCTGTGTTGCGCAGCAGGTAGGGTTTGATTTCCAGCTCCAGCGGGCCGCGCGACGGCCGGCCGTCTCCAGTGATCACGCACATCTGCCAGGCCTGCTCGCGGCCGCCGGCAAAGTTGATGCCCGTGACCAAGTGCGGTCCCGACAGAAAGCGAACCCGTGAAAAATCCGCCGGGTCGCGCACGGTGCCGGCCAGCGATTGAATGACGGCGTTGCGTGCCTGGGTTTCGCTGGGCTGCTCGCCGGCCATCCGAGCCAGCTTGTCAGGCGCGCCCGCATGGGCAGCCAGTGTGAAAAGGGCAATGCAAAGGGCGGCGGTGGTCTTCATGGCGGGCTCCTGGAACAGGTGTCCTTCCAGCCTAGGCGCCTCAGGGCGCGTGCGCTGTAGGCGGCAGCCGCCCCAGCGCATCAGACCTGTCGCACTCAGGTAGCCTGCAGCATGCCGCGTTGTTCAATAAAGGTCACCACCTGCGCCACGCCCGTCAGTGTCTTGAGGTTGGTCATGACGTAGGGTTTGCCGCGGCGCATGCGCTGGGTGTCGGCTTCCATCACGCCCAGGTCGGCGCCCACATACGGCGCCAAGTCGGTCTTGTTGATGACGAACAGGTCGCTTTTGGTGATGCCGGGGCCACCCTTGCGCGGGATTTTCTCGCCCGCCGCCACGTCGATCACGTAGATGGTCAGGTCGGAGAGTTCGGGGCTGAAGGTGGCGGCCAGGTTGTCACCGCCGCTCTCTACAAACACCACGTCGGCATCGGGAAAGTCCTCCAGCATGCGGTCGATGGCTTCCAGGTTGATGGACGCATCTTCACGGATGGCGGTGTGCGGGCAGCCGCCGGTTTCCACGCCCATGATGCGCTCAGCCGGCAGCGCGCCGCTGACGGTCAGGATGCGCTGGTCTTCCTTGGTGTAGATGTCGTTGGTGATGGCGACCAGGTCGTATTCATCGCGCATGGCCTTGCACAGCATTTCCAGCAGGGTGGTCTTGCCTGAGCCCACCGGCCCGCCAATGCCCACGCGCAGCGGCGGCAGCTTCTTGCTGCGGTTCTTGATGTGGTGCAAGGCGGTGGTGTTCATGATCTGAAGAGGCGTGAGTATTGGGTTTCGTGGCGCGCGGACAAAATGGCCAGCATGGGGCTGAAGGCCTGGCGGTCCGCGTCGCCCAGTTGCAGCGCATGGTCCACCGCGGCCGGGATTTCGGCGGCCAGCCGCACCAGTATGCGCTGGCCGGCGCTCTGGCCCAGCGGCACGGATTTGAGCGCGGCCTGCATCATGTTTTCGGCCCAGCCAAAGGCAAAGGCCAGCAAGGTGTCGCGCACGGTGGCGGGGGTGGCCGATGCGGCCAGTGCAAAGGCGATGGGGTAGGTGAGGGTGGGGCCGGGCAGGGTCTGCGCGGACTGCGCCAGCTCGGGGCGCACGGTCTTGAGCCATTCCACCAGGGATCGCCCCATCTGCGTGGTCTGTTGCAGCAGCTCGCTGGTTTCGCGGGTGTGCAGCACCCAGTGGTTCAGTGTGGTGATGCGGGCTGTGTCCCCGGCCCGCCAGGCGGGGATGGCCTGCGCCAGCACGGCCAGCTCGCCGCGCGCCAGGCTGGTGTGCAGCTGGTCGGCCAGCCAGTCGGCCGCCTGCGCATCGTTCTTCACCAGGCCCTGGTCCACCGCAGATTCCATGCCCTCGGAATACGAGAAGCCGCCCACCGGCAACGCGGGGGACGCCAGCCAGATGAGCTGCAGCAGCGCTGTGTCAGTGGTGGTGTTCGTGGCTGCCGTGGTCATGACCGTGATCGTGCGCGTGATCGTCGCTGCCGTGGCCGCCCGCATGCGCAGCGTGCCCCGCCGCATACGCGCCACCCTCGGGCTCAAACGCCACGTTGGCCTCGTTCACGATCAGGTGCATGGAGCGCAGCATGGCCGCCAGCACATGGTCGGGCTCGATCTTCAAGTGGTCGGGTTTGAGCTCAATGGGCACATGGCGGTTGCCCAGGTGATAGGCCGCGCGCGTCAGGTCAAACGGCGTGCCGTGCTGCGTGCAATGGGTGATGACCAGCACCGGCTGCGGCGCGGCGATCACGCGCACCATGCTGCCGTCTTCGGCCACCAGCACATCACCGCCGCGCACCACGGTGCCGCGCGGCAAGAACACGCCGATGTGGCGGCCCTGGGAATCGGTGGCGTCAAAGCGGCTTTTCTGGCGCACGTCCCAGTCCAGCTCGATGGTGGCGGCGCGCTTGAGCAGCACGGGGGCCAGGCCGTGGCCGCCCGGCAGCAGTTTGGAGGCTTGAAGCATTGAAAATCAGAACAGGAAGTAGCGCTGCGCCATGGGCAGCACGGTGGCGGGCTCGCAGGTCAGCAGCTGGCCGTCGGCACGCACGGCGTAGGTTTGCGGGTCGATTTCCATCTTGGGCACATAGCCGTTGTGGATCAGGTCCTGCTTGCGTACGCCGCGGATGTTCTTCACGGCGCTGAGCGTCTTGGCCAGGCCAAAGCGTTCTTTCACACCTGCAGCCAGGCCGGCTTGCGACACAAACGTGAGCGAGCCCCTTGCCAGCGCGCCGCCGTAGCTGCCAAACATGGGCCGGTAGTGCACCGGCTGCGGCGTGGGGATGGATGCATTGGGGTCGCCCATGGCCGCCATGGCGATAAAGCCGCCTTTCAGGATGAGGGCGGGCTTGACGCCAAAGAACGCGGGCTTCCACACCACCAGGTCGGCCCATTTGCCCACTTCGATGCTGCCCACCTCGTGGCTGATGCCATGCGCGATGGCGGGGTTGATCGTGTATTTGGCGATGTAGCGCTTGACGCGGTTGTTGTCGTTGCGGTCCGTATCGCCCGGCAACGCGCCGCGCTGTGCCTTCATCTTGTGTGCTGTCTGCCAGGTGCGCAAAATGACCTCGCCCACACGGCCCATGGCCTGGCTGTCGCTGCTCATCATGCTGATGGCGCCCAGGTCGTGCAGGATGTCCTCGGCCGCGATCGTCTCGCGGCGAATGCGGCTTTCGGCAAAGGCCAGGTCCTCGGCAATCGCCGGGTCCAGGTGGTGGCACACCATGAGCATGTCCACATGCTCGTCCAGCGTGTTCACCGTGTAGGGCATGGTGGGGTTTGTGGAGCTGGGCAAAAAATTGGCCTCGCCCACCACGCGCAGGATGTCGGGTGCGTGCCCGCCCCCCGCACCCTCGGTGTGAAAGGCGCACAGGCTGCGGCCCTTGGTCGCGGCAATGGTGTTCTCCACGAAGCCCGATTCGTTGAGCGTGTCGGAATGGATGGCCACCTGGGTGTCCGTCTCTTCGGCCACGTCCAGGCAGTTGCTGATGGCCGCGGGCGTGGTGCCCCAGTCTTCGTGCAGCTTCAGGCCGATCACGCCGGCGTTGATCTGCTCGCGCAGGGCAGCGGGCAGGCTGGCGTTGCCCTTGCCCAGAAAGCCCAGGTTCATGGGGAAAGCGTCCGCCGCCTGCAGCATGCGCTCGATGTTCCACGGGCCCGGCGTGCAGGTGGTGGCAAAGGTGCCGGTGGCCGGCCCAGTGCCGCCGCCCAGCATGGTGGTCACGCCGGACGCCAGCGCTTCTTCGATCTGCTGCGGGCAGATGAAGTGGATGTGGCTGTCGATGCCACCCGCGGTGACAATGTTGCCTTCGCAGCTGATGATTTCGGTGCCGGGGCCGATGATCATGTCCACGCCCGGCTGGGTGTCGGGGTTGCCAGCCTTGCCGATGGCCACGATGCGCCCGCCCTTCAGGCCAATGTCGGCCTTCACGATGCCCCAATGGTCGATGATGAGGGCGTTGGTCAGCACGCAGTCCATGGCGCCTTCGGATCGCATCTTTTGCGATTGCGCCATCCCGTCGCGGATGGTCTTGCCGCCGCCGAACTTCACTTCTTCACCGTAGCCGCCTGCGCGCAGGGTGTAGTCGTCTTCCACCTCCACCATCAGGCCGGTGTCGGCCAGGCGCAGCCGGTCGCCCTGGGTGGGGCCAAACATTTCCGCGTAGGCGCGGCGTCCAATGGTTGCCATTTACAGCGCCCCCTGTACAAGTCCGCGGAACCCGTAGACCATGCGGTCCCCGGCGTAGTCCACCAGCTCCACCGTGCGCTGCTGCCCGGGTTCAAACCGCACGGCGGTGCCCGACGCAATGTTCAGCCGCATGCCGCGGGCCGTGTCGCGGTCAAAGCTGAGCGCGCCGTTGGTTTCCGCAAAGTGGTAGTGCGAGCCCACCTGGATGGGCCGGTCGGCGGTGTTTTGAACCACGACCGTGGCGGTGCGCCGGCCGGGGTTGAGCGTGTGTTCGCCGTCGTCGGTGAGGAGTTCGCCAGGAATCATGGCCGCCTCACTTGCGTGACAGCCAGAAAGCCACCACCGCCAGCACGGCCACCACGACAAAGCCCAGCGTGTCGCTGGCATGCCAGTGTGTCCCGGCCAGGCCGTGGCCGTCGTGGGCAAAAACGCCCGTGGCCAGCAAGGCGGGGGCAATGATCAGGGTGCGGGCAATCTTGCGCAAGGTGGGGCTCCTTCAGACGATAGGCTGGTGGACGGTGACCAGCTTGGTACCGTCAGGGAAGGTCGCTTCGACCTGGATGTCGGGAATCATCTCGGCCACGCCGTCCATCACGTCGGCCCGGGTAAGTACGCTGCGGCCTTCACTCATGAGCTGGGCCACGGTCTTGCCGTCGCGCGCGCCCTCCATCACGGCGGCGCTGATCAGCGCCATGGCTTCGGGGTAGTTGAGCTTCAGGCCGCGCGCGCGGCGCCGCTCGGCCAGCAGCGCGGCGGTAAAGATGAGCAGCTTGTCTTTTTCGCGGGGGGTGAGTTCCATGGCGCGGGGCTCGAAAGGGGTGCGAATCATCATATTGCAAAGCCCGTGCCGCGCCATGGGCCGTGTGGCGTATGGCGCGGCACGGAACCTGCAGATTGCCGTTGTGAGCCCGACCCCCCATCCCGTCATCCCCATTCACCCAGCGCAGCCCGTGGGTGACGACGCGCCCCAGCGCATCGTGAAGGTGCGCCGGGACTACAACAGCTGGGTGGCCAGCGAGACCATGGAGGATTACGCCCTGCGCTACACGCCGCAGCGCTTTCGCAAATGGTCTGAATGGCGGGTGGCCAACACGGCGTTCGGCGCCGCATCGTTCCTGATTCTGGAGGCCGTGGGCGCCACGCTGCTGGTGCAGTACGGCTTCATGAATGCCTTCTGGGCCATCCTGACCACCGGGCTCATCATCTTCCTGGCCGGGCTGCCCATCAGCGTTTACGCCGCCCGCTACGGGGTGGACATGGACCTGCTCACGCGCGGCGCGGGCTTTGGCTACATCGGCTCGACCATCACGTCGCTGATCTACGCGTCGTTCACCTTCATCTTTTTTGCGCTGGAAGCCGCCGTCATGGCCTATGCGCTGGAGCTGGCGCTGAACATCCCGCCCAGCTGGGGCTACCTGATCTGCGCGCTGGTGGTGATACCGCTGGTCACGCACGGCGTGTCGGTCATCAGCCGGTTGCAGGTCTGGACGCAGCCGCTGTGGCTGGTGATGCTGGTGGTGCCTTTTGCGTATGTGCTGATGCGCGATCCTGGTGCGTTCGCGGGCATCACGCACTACATGGGGGATAAGTCGCGCGATCCTGGCTTTGATATGCACTTGTTTGGTGCCGCCTTGACCGTGGGCATTGCGCTGATCACCCAAATGGGGGAGCAGGCCGATTATTTGCGCTTTATGCCGGCACGTACGGCCGCCACGCGCAAACGCTGGTGGTTTGGCGTGCTGGCCGGCGGGCCGGGGTGGGTGATTTTGGGCGTAATCAAGATGCTGGGCGGCGCGCTGCTGGCCTATCTGGCCATCACCCACATGGTGCCGGTGGACCGTGCGGTGGACCCCAACCAGATGTACCTGGCCGCGTATGAATACGTGTTCCCGAACTACGGCTGGGCGGTGGCGGCCACAGCGCTGTTTGTGGTGATCTCGCAGCTCAAGATCAACGTGACCAATGCCTATGCGGGGTCGCTGGCGTGGAGCAACTTTTTCTCGCGCGTGACGCACAGCCACCCGGGGCGGGTGGTGTGGGTGGTGTTCAACACCGGCATTGCCTTCATGCTGATGGAGATGAATGTTTTCCAGGCGCTGGGCGACGTACTGGGCCTGTACAGCAACATCGCCATCGCCTGGATCATGGCCGTGGTGGCCGACCTGGTCATCAACAAGCCGCTGGGCCTGAGCCCCAAGGGCATTGAATTCAAGCGCGCCTACCTGTACGACATCAACCCCGTGGGCGTGGGGGCGATGGTGCTGGCGTCGGCGCTGTCCATCACCGCGCACCTGGGGCTGTTCGGGCCGACGGCGCAGGCGTTTTCTGCCGTCATTGCCATGGCCACCGCGTTCTTTACCGCGCCGCTGATCGCCTGGGCCACGCGCGGGCGCTACTACATTGCACGTGGGCCCGAGGCGGATGCGGCGGCCGACGCCGGACCCGAGGGCGCGTACCTGGCCAGCGCCCTGAAAAAATGCGTGATCTGCGAGCGCGACTACGAAGGCCCGGACATGGCGCACTGCCCCGCCTACCAGGGGCCGATCTGCTCGCTGTGCTGCACGCTGGACGCGCGCTGCGGTGACTTGTGCAAGCCGCACGCGAGCCTGTCGGCGCAGTGGTCGGGCGCGCTGCGCTGGGTGCTGCCCAAACGCATCTGGCCGTACCTGGACACGGGGCTGGGCCATTTCATTTTGCTCATGCTCATCATCGTGCCGCTGCTGGCCACGGTGTTCGGCCTGCTGTACCACCAGGAGCTGCAGGCAGTAGGTTCCGCCCTGGGCGACGCCAACGGCGGCGTGAGCGACGGCACCTTGCGCTCGGGTTTCCTGAAGGCGTATATGGCGCTGCTGGTCATTGCCGGCATCGTGGCCTGGTGGCTGGTGCTGGCGCACAAAAGCCGCCAGGTCGCGCAAGAGGAGTCCAACCGCCAGACGCATTTGCTGATGCTGGAGATCGAGTCGCACAAGCAGACCGACGAGGCACTGCAGCAGGCCAAGCTGCAGGCCGAGCAGGCGCGCCACGCGGCCGAGCAGGCCAACCAGGCCAAGAGCCGCTACATCAGCGCCATCAGCCACGAGCTGCGCACGCCGCTGAACAGCATCCTGGGCTATGCGCAGCTCATGGGTGAAGATGCCGGCGTGCCTGCCCACCGCAAGCAGGCCGTCAATGTGATCAAGCGCGGCGGCGAGCATTTGCTGAGCCTGATTGAAGGCACGCTGGACATTGCGCGGATCGAGGCCGGCAAGCTCACGCTCACCGTCAAGCCCATGGCCTTTGCCGACTGCGTGCACGAGATGGCGGGCATGTTTGAACCCCAGGCGCTGGCCAAGGGCCTGGCCTTCAGCTTTGACGCCGAAGGCACGCTGCCCGAGGTGGTGCGCGCTGATGAAAAGCGTGTGCGCCAGATCCTCATCAACCTGCTGGGCAACGCCATCAAGTTCACCTCGCAGGGCCGCGTGGCCTTGCGCGTGCGCTATGCGCGCGAGATGGCCACGATCGAAATTGAAGACACCGGCCCCGGCCTGACGGTGGAAGAGATCGAACAGATCTTTGAGCCGTTTGCCCGCGGCACCGCATCTGCCCAGGCGGCCCCCGGCGCGGGCCTGGGCCTGACCATTGCCAAGATGCTGACCGACCTGATGGGCGGCCGGCTCAGCGCCACCAGCACGCCGGGGCAGGGCTCGGTGTTCACCGTCAAGCTGTTCCTGCCCGAAGTGCACCGCGGCGTGGCCGCGCGGCCCGTGCTGGCGCCTGCGCGCTTGCGCCGTGCCTACGCGGGTACGCGCCGCAAGGTGCTGGTGGTGGACAACGAGGAACCCGACCGCGAGCTGCTGGTGCACCTGCTGGAGCCGCTGGGCTTTGAGCTGCGCACCGCCGCCAGCGGCCATGATTGCCTGGACCTGCTGGCCGCCGGCTTGCGGCCCGACGCGATCCTGATGGACCTGGCCATGCCCGGCATTGACGGGTGGGAAACGATACGCCGCCTGCGCGGCATTGAGGGCGGCCATGCCCGCGTGGCCATCGTGTCCGCCAACGCATTCGACAAGGGGCTGGACAACGACGTGGGTATACGCGCGGACGACTTTGTCTTGAAGCCCGTGCGCCACAGCGAGCTGCTGGACTGGCTGGAGCGCCAGTTGGGCCTGCAGTGGCTGGAGCAGCCCCAGGCGGCGCCCGAGCCCACAGTCGCCCCGGCCCTGGTGTGGCCGCAGCCCGAACGCCTGGCGGCGCTGCAGGAGGTGGTGCAGCTGGGCTATTACCGCGGCATCATGAACCAGCTGGACCAGATCGAGGCGGCCGAGCCGGCCAGCGCGCCGCTGGTGGCGCAGTGGCGCGACAGCGCGCGCCAGTTCCAGTTTGAGGCGATCAGCCGGCAATTGGTGGATGTGCCGAGGGCCGAGGGTGAGCAGGGCGCGCACAATGCGCAGCAGCCATGAACATGATCCCCCCGCATGACCACACCTTGGACCGAGCCAACAGCGAGGTCGTGCTGATCGTGGACGACGTGCCCGACAACCTGTCGGTGCTGCACGATGCGCTGGACGAATCGGGCTACACCGTGCTGGTGGCCACGGGCGGCGAGGCCGCGCTGGCGCGCGCTGCCCAGGCCCTGCCCGACATCGTGCTGCTGGACGCGATGATGCCCGGCATGGACGGCTTTGAAGTGGCCAAACGCCTGAAGGCCACGGCGCAGACCGCGCACATTCCCATCATCTTCATGACCGGACTGACCGAGACTGAATACCTGGTGGCCGCGCTGGAGGCCGGCGGTGTGGACTACGTCACCAAGCCCATCAAGCCCAAAGAAGTGCTGGCCCGCATGAACGTGCACATGCAGGGCGCGCGCGAACGCCGCCAGGCCCGCAACGCGCTGGACGCCTTCGGCTATGCCAGCATCACGGTGCGCGCGAGCGACGGGCGGCTGATGTGGCAGACGGCGCTGGCGCGCGACCTGCTGGCGCAGTATTACGGCGCCGCCATGCCGCCGGGCAACCAGGCGCCACAGCCGGTGGTGGACTGGCTGCGCCGCCACCTGAAAGAGGCCGAGGCCCAAATCGAGCCACCGCGCCTGATGGTGGAGCTGGGCGCGCGCCGCCTCACGTTCCGCCTGCACCAGCAAACGGGGGACAGTGAAGGAGGAGGCGACTGGCTGATCGTGATGCGCGAGGTGTCGGACGCGGCCATCATCGAATCCATGAGCCTGGCTTTCAAGCTCACGGCCAAGGAGGCCGAGGTGCTGTACTGGGTGGTCAAGGGCAAGATCAACCGCGACATCGCCGACATCGTGGGCTCCAGCCCCGCCACGGTCAAAAAACACCTGGAGCGCGTGTTTGCCAAGCTGGGGGTGGAGACACGCACGGCGGCGGCGGCCATGGCGATGAACCGGCTGCGGCAGCTTAATCCGCAGTTTGAAGGGTGAGCACGGGCATCGTGCGACGCGGCCCTACGGATTCACCGCAAGATACTCAAAACTAGGCCCCGTCAGCACATCCGGGTTGGGGATGCCCGACACCATGGCCTTGGCCTGGCCCTTGAGTGACATCATCAAGCCGATGGCGATGTTCATCTGGGCCTGCGTGGCCTGGCCGCTGAACAGGGTGTTCAGCGCCAGCAGCAGGCTGGTGTAGGTGTAGTTGAAGTTGTTGTTGGCAAAGGCCTGGGCCGAGCCCGCCGGGTAGCCGGCCGCCGTGGGGTTGGTGGGCAGCGCATACACGCCTTGCGCGTTGAACGGCACCGGCGCGCCGGCATAGGCGTATTGCAGGGCCGGCGGCTCGGCCAGCGGTACCTTGACCAGCAGCCTGCCTTTCTGGATCTGCATGAAGCGGTAGTAGTGCGCGTAGCCGTCGCCCACCACTTCTTCGGGCGATGTGCTGGTGCCCTCGCCCTGCTCGATGATGGTGTTGATCGCCTGCTGGGCCGTGGCCACGTCCACCACCACCACGGATTCGGGCATCAGGTCGGGCCCCACCTGGTTGCGCGGCGGGTTCACGAAGGCGCTGTTGCCCAGCTGCGCGATGGCGTCGGAGATCGCGGTGTAGAACTGGCCGATGGTGATGGAATCGGCCGCAAGGCCCGCGGCCAGCGGCAGGGTTTTGTAGTTCAGCGGGTCTTCGGGCTGCTCGATGTCCAGGAAGGTTTGCAGCTGCGTCATGGAGAACGGCGCCAGGTTGACCGTCAGGCCGCTTTCCACACCGCCGGGCAGTGGCCCCGGGTAGGCGGGGATGAAGCCCGGCTGGCCCACCTGGGATGTGCCGCCCAGTGCGTTGAGCACGTTGGACGCCAGTGTCATGTGCAGCATTTCCTCGACCACCACCGACTGGATGATGCCGGCGATTTCGGGGTTTTGCGACGCGTCCAGCGAGTACAGCGCGTACAGGTAGACGGGTATCGTGGCGTGTTCCAGCTCCACGGCCTGTTGCAGCGCGGTGCAGATGGCCGGCACCGTGGGTGTGGCGGCCTGCAGGCCGGCGATCATCGAGCGTTTGAGGCGGATCATGGGGTGTCCTTGTGTGGGGTTCTTACTGCGCCGCAGTGGTTTGCAGTGCCAGCCTGCGCGCCACAGCAGATGCCTTGCCGCCCCTGGCCGCGAAGCTGGCCGTGGCCCCGGTGGCTGCTGCGGCGGCTGTGGGTGCTGATGCCGGCCGGGCCGCCGGGGTCTTGGGCGGGCTACCCGGCAACGGGTTTTTCAGCCAGCTCAGGATGGCCTGGCGTTTGGCGGGCGACAGGTCGCGCGTGACCGGCATGGCGTTGGGGTTGGTCGGGTCCAGGCCAAAGGCCAGCAACAGCAGCGAGGCATTCGCCACCACCGAGCTGTAGTCGCCCAGGTTCAGAAAGCGGTTCATCACCGGGTACAGGTTGGCGTATTGCTGGAAGATCGGCTGCAGGTCGTTCCAGGTGACCGGGCTGGACGGTGTGAAGCCGCTCCACAGCAGCACGCTCACAAAGTTCCATTGGTTGACCGGCTGGCCCTGGCTGTATTGCGCGTCGATCAACCCGGGGCGCACGCCGTACACCTGGCCGTCCAGCCCGTAGTCCTGTCCGTTGTTGAAGTAGCGCGGTGTGCCCGGGTCGCTGCCGGTCAATGTGAGCGTTGCGCATCCGGCGCTGTTGGTGGTGGCGCTGGCGTTGAAGGTCAGCGCATCGGCGGGCACGCCCACGGGCGGGCTGGTGCAGATGTACGGAAAGCCGCTGCCCGGCTGCAGCTGCGACGGGTCCGCCACAAAGCCCACGCTGGCGCCTTGCAGCGGCTGGCCCCATTGGGTGGCGTACACCGTGACGTTGGCCACGTCGCCCGGGCTCATGCGGTACACGAAGGTGTCGGCCCGCACAAAGGCGCCGCTGGTCCATTCGCTGATGGTGTTGGTGCCGCTGCCTGAGAGCACCAGCGGCGCCGCGGCAATGGCCGAAAGCTGCGCGGCCGTCAGGGGCAGCGACACGATGCCTGCGGTGCGGTCCGTCCAGGTCGGGTCGCTGGCGTAGCCGCCGCTGCCTTGTGACGCGATGGTGCCCAGTGGCGTCACCGTGCCGGCAACGTACAGGCTCAGGTCACCTAGATCGTTGGGCGGCCCGCCGGGCGTCAACGTGCTGAGTGCATTGCCCAGGTCCAGCAGGATGCAGCTGGCGGCGGTGTCCACCACGGCCGGGAAAAAGTTGATGCCGCCCGCGGGCACGAAGAACACGTTCTGTGGCGGCGGCACGGGCGTGGCCGCCATGAACTGGCGCCCCAGCACCAGGTGCAGCGGTTCGGCCGCCGTGGCCGGGCCGATGGTGCCGTTGATGCGCCCGCACATGAAATCGGGCGAGGTGAAGTCCATGTTGAAGCCGTCCACATTGAACTTGATGGACAGCAGGCCGTCGGCCGCGGCGGCCTGCAGCGCCTGCAGGAACGGTGAGGCCGATACGTCGCCCCACTGCAGGTTGGTCAGCACCGACTGGTACATGGCACCGGCAACCTGGTCGCCGTCGGTGCCCGAGCCGGTGGCGCGGTTCCAGATGTCGCTGAACGCGGCCGGCGAAAAGTCGCTGGTCAGCAAGGTGGTGCCGTTCGCGTCGGCAATGCGCACCTGCAGGCCCCAGATTTCCGAAACCAGTTGCTGTTCGCTGTCCAGGTCCACCAGCTTGGCCGGCGCCAGGGTGTCGGAGTCGGCCACGATGCATTGCAGCACCGGGTCGCTGGTGACCGCGCCCGATGGCAGCCATGCCGCGGTGACCGCGCAGCCCAGCAGACGCCAGGCCGCGTCACCCTGCGGGTTGAACCAGCCGTAGGGCGGGACCATGTTGGGCCCCTCCATCTGCTGGTAGCTGGGGATGAACACCGCGTTGTCAAAATGGCCCGGGTCGTTGTTGACCGTGGAGACGTTGGCCTGAAACTGGCCGGCGAAATGAAGGCGCAGGGCGTTGAGGTAGCTCATGAGGGGGTCTCGGTGAATGGTTTGATCAACCCGATCGCATTGCCTTCGGGGTCGAGGAACATGGCGAAGTGGTAGCCGTCCACGCTGGCGGGTTCCATGTGGCGGCTGCCCCCGGCGGCGACCGCACGGTCCAGCGCCGCTTCCAGGTCGTCCACCAGCAGGTAAAAGCTGTGGCCGGGCTCAAAGCCCGGCACGGTGGCGTCGGCCTGGCCGATGCCGCCCAGCAGGGGTTGTGCTGTCAACGGAAAGTCGATGTAGGCAAAGCCGCCCGTTCCCGTGCGGTAGCGCCAACCGAAGACGCGGGTGTAGAAGGCCTTCATCGCGCCCTGGTCGCGCGCGATGATTTCGAACATGACCCCGGGGTGCTGGTTCATGGCATGCCGCCCTGGACCTGCACGTACTGGTAGCTCGGGCCCACGGTCTGTCCGCTGTCGTCGCCCACGTCGGTCTGCATCAGGGCGGCGGCCAGCACCCGCAGGTCGTACATCACGCCGATGGCGGCGTCCAGCCTGGACGGCGCGCCGTTGAAGGCCTGGTGCAGCGCGTTGAGCAGCGCGCCGTAGTTGTAGGCAAACTGTTCGATACGGGTGCGTGCCTGGGTGCCGGGCTTGAAGTCTTCAATTTTGCAGTTGGCCCGCAACGGCCAGACGGCCGACGGGTCGAACAGGATGGGCGCGCCCGCATAGGCGTAGCCGTCGGGGGTGGTGATCAGCTCGCGCCCGGCGGCGATTTCGCCGAATTTGTAAAAGTGCGACGGGTCATCCGGCGCCTCGTACGGCGTGACCGAGGTGCCCTCGCCTTCGAGCTTGATGATGTCGATGGCCCGGCAGGCGCTCTCGGGGTCGGTGATGGGAAACAGCTTGTCCGGTGGGAACCATTCGCTGGCCACCACCTGCGGCGGCGCTGTGGTGTTGACGAAGATCGCCGGGCCCAGCGCCATGATCTGCGCCTTGATCGCGTCGTAGAACGCGCCGATGGTGGCGTATTCAGGCTCGGCCTCGCCACCGGCCTTGAACGCCAGCGTCTTCACCGGCACTTCATCTTCTGGCTGCTCGATCGCCATGAAGGTGTTCTTGACCAGGCTCATCGAGAACGCCTCAATGCCCACCTGCAGCCCGTCGCCCACGTTCATGGGCAGCGGTCCGGGGTAGTCGGGGATGAAGCCGCGGTGGTTGATGGCCGGGCGCCCGCCGATGGCGATCAGGATGTTGGCCGAGATCGTCATGTGCAGCATTTCCTGCACCACGATGCCGCGGATCAGCTGCGCGATGCGCTGGTTGCTGCCCGGGCGCAGCGAGAACATGGCGGTCAGGTAGGGCGGGATGGTGCTGTGTTCCAGCTCGATGGCGCTTTGCAGGTAGTAGTGCAGCTCTTGCGCGCTGGTGGCGGCGCGGATGCCGCTCAGGATCTGGGGTTGCAGGCGGATCATGGCTGGCCTCCGGTGTCGTCACGGGCAATGTCGCGCAGGCGCTGTTCGTATTGCAGGATCACGGCGGTTTTGCCCGCGCCTTGCAGCGCTTCCAATGGGGTGCCGGCTTCTGCCGTGCCGGCCACGGGCAGCGTGGCCTGTGTGGCGACCTGTGGCGGGGAGGCGGGTGGGGACGCCGGTGGAGGGGCCACCGGCGGCCTGCCCAGCAGCGGCAGGCCGTCGGGCCCCGGGTTGTCCAGCCATTTGAGGATGGTGGCGCGGTCGCCCGCGCCCAGGTCGCGCGTCACAGGCATGTGGTTGGGGTCGTGCTGCGGCAGCGAGAACGCCAGGCGCAGCACCTTCAGCCGCGTGACCACCGACGCGTAGTCGTTCAGGTTCACCACATAGCGGCTCATGATCGGGTACAGGTTGCCGTACTGGGTGAAAAGGGGCTGGATGTCCTGGTACCAGGTCGGGTGCTCGGGCACTTCCTTGGCGCTGTAGGCCAGGATGCTCACGTAGTTCAGCGGGTTGGGGATGTAGCCCGGTGGCTGCGTGCCCAGCTGGTAGGCCAGGCCGTAGAGCTGGCCGCTGATGTAGCCGCGCGGCGTGCCGGGGCCCTGCGCTGACGCGGCCAGCGCCAGCGTGGCCAGGCCGCTGGGGTTGGTGGTCACGCTGACCGGGTAGCTGATGGCGTCGGCCGGTGTGGCGATGTCGGGGATGGCCGCGCGCGGGCGGGTGGGCGGCTGCACCGTGTTGCCGCCGCCGGAGCCGCCCATCATGCCTTCGGTGGGGCTGATGTTGACGGCCGCCTGCGCCAGGGGCTGGCCGAACTGCGACGCGTAGAAGTCGATGGTCTGCGTTTCGCCGGGGTCAATGCGGTAGACAAAGCTGTCGGCCCGCACATACAGCCCCTCAATCGATTCCTGCAGCACAACGTTGTAGCTGGTGCTGGCGGCCACCGGCGTCAGCAGCACCAGCGGGTGGCCCGCCAGCAGGGCCTGCGCGGCGGGGTTGTTGGCCAGGTTGAAGGTCTGCACGCCGGCGGTGCGCGGGTACCAGTGGGCGTCCAGGTAGGGCACTTCGCCGATCAGCGTGAACTGCGAGCTTTGCACCGTGGCCAGCCGCGCGCCGGGGTTGGTGTTGAGCACGGCCACCAGCACCTGGCCGATGTTCATCAGGCCGCTGTTGGCGTCCTCGATAGGGAACGAGTTGCCGAAGTCCAGCGTCAGGCTGCTGGCGTCCGGTGCCAGCTTGCCCTGCAGGTTGTAGACGCCGCCTGCGGGCTGCGTGAACGAGTTGGGCGTGTAGGCGATCATCTGGCGGCCCAGCACAAAGTGTTTGGGCTCGCCGCTCAGGTAGGGCCCGATGGTGCCCGCGATGTGGCCCAGCGTGTAGCGCGGGATGGTTGAGTCGCGGCCGTAGCCATACACGTTGAATTCGATGGACAGCATGTTGTCCTGCGTGGCTGCCTGCAGGGCCTGCAGCAGGGCAGAGCCGCTGGCGGTGGGCCAGACCACGTCGTGCAGCACCGACTGGTAGTTGGCGGCCAGCTGCTGGTCCATGCGCACGCCCTTTTGCTGGCGCTGCCACAGGTTGCTGAACGCGGCGGGCTTGTACTCGCCCTGCAGCATTGCGTTTTTGGCGGCGTCCAGCAGGCGCACCTGCATGCCCCAGATCTGCGAGACCATCTGCTGCTGCGGGTCCAGGTCCACCAGCTTGCCCGGGGCGCGCTGGTCGGCGTTTTGCAGCGTCATGCCGATCACCGGGTCGTGCAGCTCGGCGGTGATGTGCTGTCCGTTCAGGTAGCCGCCGGACACCACGCAGTCCATCAGCCGGAAGATGCCGGTGCCGTCGGGGTTCCAGCTGCCGTTGGCGTTGAGCTGCTGGTATTCGGGCACGAACGAGTCGTTCTGGAAGAAGCGTACGTCGTTGTTGATGGTGGACACATCGGCCTGGAACCAGCCGTGAAAATGCAGTCGGGGCGCGTCTAGGTAGCTCATGGCCGGTTACCTCCAGCAGATTGGCGGGCGGGGCTGTTCATGTCGGCCCAGGTCGCGGGTGCCGGTGTGGACATGGCGGCGGGTGCCGTGGATTGGGACTCCACGCCACCGCCGGTGGGGCAGTCGGTGGCGAACAGGCAGCACCAGCCGGGGTTGGGCGTGCACATGCGCGCGACCTGGTCCCAGG
>CALRYY010000083.1:0-19322 GCA_943372515.1 Ramlibacter sp. 2FC
GGACACGATTGACGGCTGGATGGACGGGCCCACCGCCACCGCGCTGGACCGCGAGCGCGCGGTAGCCGCAGCGTTTCGCGAGCTGGGCGCCATCAACAGCGCCCTCTCGGGCCAGGTGCAGGCGCTGATCGAAGACCGCAACAAGGCGCTGCAGGAACAGCTGGGCGCCAGCCGCGCGCGCCTGATGCAGCAGGTGGTGCTGGCCATTGTCATCGCCGTCACGCTGGCGTTTGCCCTGGGCATCTGGCTCGCCCGGCCGTTCGGGCGGCTGGAGTCCGCCATTGCCGGGCTGGGCGAAAACAAGCTCAGCGAAGCGATCGACATCCCCGGACCGTCGGACGTGCGTCGCGTGAGCCAGAGGCTGGAATGGCTGCGCCTGCGCCTGACCGAGCTGGATGAGGACAAATCGCGTTTTTTGCGCCACGTGTCGCACGAGCTCAAGACGCCGCTGGCCGCGTTGCGCGAAGGCGTGGCCCTGCTGGAAGACGGCGTAACCGGCGAGCTCAACCCCAGCCAGCGCGAGGTCGCCCACATCCTGCACCAGAACACGCTGGCGCTGCAGCGCCAGATCGAGGCGCTGCTGCGCTTCAACGCCGCCGCGTTCGAGGCGCGCCAGCTCAATCGCCGACCCACCGACCTGCTGGCCCTGCTGGAAGAACAGGCCGAGGCCCAGCGCCTGCAGTGGCGCGCACGCGGCCTGGCCGTCAGCGTGCAGGGCGCGGCGCTGACGACGCCAGTGGACGCCGGCAAACTGGGCACGGCGATTGCAAACATCCTGTCCAATGCCATCCGTTTTTCACCCCCTGGCGGCACCATCCACCTGGCCCTGTCGGCCGCGCCTGGGGTGGCCCGCATCGACATCACGGATGCCGGCCCCGGCGTGGCCGAGGCCGACCGAGCGCGCGTGTTCGAGCCCTTTTACCGGGGCGAGCGCCAGCCTGAAGACGCCGTGCCCGGCACCGGCATCGGCCTGTCCATCGTGCGCGAGTACGTGGCCGCCCATGGCGGTCAGGTGTCGCTGTTGTCCGACGGCGCAGGCACCGTTTTCCGTATAGAAATCCCCCATGCGAGCTGAATTGCCTGCCGTGCTGACCTACCGCCCCCACCTACCTTTGCGCCTGCTGCTGGCGGCCTGTGCCGCCGCAGCCGCAGGCTGCACCAGCGTGAAGCCTGTGGAGCCCCCGGTGGCGCCGCCAGTGATCATCGTGACGCCGCCGCCGGCGCCAGCCGTCGCTGTGGCTGCCGCCCCGGCCGCACCCGAGCCGCCACAGACCGCCGCCGCCGTGCTGGCGCTGGACTACGCCGACCGGTTGCGGGCCATGACGGTGCCCGCGCTGGCGCAGGAAATCGCGCGCCTGGGTGAGCCGGGCGCTGCCCCGGCCCGCCAGCTGCAGCTGGCCATGGCCCTGGCGCTGACGCGCGTGCCCACCGATCTGCAACGCGCCCAGGGCCTGTTGCAGCGCCTGCTGGACAACGGCACGGACCAGGCCCGCGACCTGCATCCGCTGGCGCGCCTGCTGGCCGCACAGTACGCCGAACAGCGCCGAGCCGACGAAGCCAACGAACGCCAGGCCCAGCAGCTGCGCGACGCACAGCGCCGCATCGACCAGCTCAACGACCGCCTGGAGGCCGTGCGCGCCATCGAGCGCAGCCTGTCGACGCGGCCGGCCGGGGGTGCATCAGCGCCGCGCAACCCCACGCCCTGAAGCCTCACCCCATGGCCGACCCCACCCGACCCAGCCACCCGCCGCGCGTGCTCGTGGTGGACGACGACGCCGACATGCTGCGCCTGCTGTCCATGCGGCTGAACGCCGCGGGCTACCGTGTGAGCGCCGTGGGTTCGGCCGAAGCGGCACTGGCCCAGCTGGACATCGAGCGGCCCCAGCTGGTGCTCAGCGATGTGCGCCTGCCCGGGCGCGACGGCCTGGCGCTGTTTGACGAGATCCGCGCGCGCCACCCGTCGCTGCCGGTGATCCTGCTCACGGCCCACGGCACCATCCCCGACGCGGTGGAGGCCACGGCACGCGGCGTGTTCACCTACCTGACCAAACCCTACGATGGGCGCGAGCTGCTGGACAAGATTGCCCAGGCGCTGGCGCTGGGCGCGCCGGCCGAGGCCGCCGTGCATGGCGACGAGGCCTGGCGCAGCGAGATCATCAGCCGCTCCAGCCGCATGAACGAGCTGTTGTCCGACGCCTGGCTGGTGGCCAAATCAGACGCCAGCGTGCTGCTGCGCGGCGACAGCGGCACCGGCAAGGAAATGATGGCGCGCGCCATCCACCGCGCCAGCCCCCGCGCCCCGCGCCCCTTCATTGCGGTCAATTGCGGCGCCATCCCCGAGGCGCTGCTGGAGTCCGAACTGTTCGGCCACGTCAAGGGCGCGTTCACCGACGCCGTGGCCAACCACAAGGGCCTGTTCCAGGCCGCCGACGGCGGCACGCTGCTGCTGGACGAAATCGGCGACATGCCGCCGGCCCTGCAGGTCAAGCTGCTGCGCGTGCTGCAGGAAAAGGCCGTGCGACAGGTCGGATCCAGCCAGTCCATTGCCGTGGACGTTCGCATCATCTCGGCCACCCACCGCGACCTGGAGGCCGCCATGGCTGCCGGCCAGTTCCGCGAAGACCTGTACTACCGCCTGAATGTGGTGACGCTTTCGCTGCCGCCGCTGGCCGACCGGCGCGAAGACATCGCCCTGTTGGCCAACCACTTTTTGCACAAGCTCGCCGCCAAGTACGGCCAGCGCCTGTCGGGCTTTGCGCCGGAGGCATTGAAGGCGCTGACCACCGCCGCCTGGCCGGGCAATGTGCGCCAGCTGTACAACGTGGTCGAGCAGGTCTGCGCGCTGTCCACCACGCCGCTGGTGCCGCTGGCCCTGGTGCAGCGCGCCCTGCGCGTGCCGTCGGCTGAGGTGCTGACCTATGCCGAAGCCAAGCAGCGCTTTGAGCGCGGGTACCTGGTGGGGCTGCTCAAGATGACTGACGGCAACGTGGCCGACGCGGCGCGGCTGGCCGGGCGCAACCGCACGGAGTTCTACCGTTTGCTGCAGAAAAACGAGCTGACGCCGGGGCATTTCCAGGCCGAGCCAGCGCCGCTGTCGCCGTCTGGCGACACGCCCAAGTCATTGAAATAAAACGGTATTTTTCTCGAAGCCTGGAATTTTCAGGCGACCTCGTCGCCCATTGGCGACAAAAATCAAGGGTTTACCCGGAGTTTTACCCTGCGGCACGTTTGAAACACACCTGGTTACGCTGAAGATCGTTGATTTAAAAGGGATTTTCAGGGTTGGCACAGGGTTTGCCCTAGCAGGGCATGACCTTGCGTTTTTTCGCTGTACTGCTGTGGGGCTGGCTGGCCGCCGGCGCATCGGCGCACGCCCAGGCTTTTGACTTCGACGCCCTCACTCAAAAAGCCCGCGAACAGGCCGGGCAGCCCTGGCAAGCCCCTGCCAACACCACCCCCACTGAACTCGCCCAGCTTGATTACGACGGCATGCGCGACATCCGCTGGCGGCCTGAGCGGGCGCTGTGGCGCGACGCGCAACTGCCGTTTGAGGCAATGTTCTTTCACCTGGCGTCGTACCACACGGCGCCGGTGCGCATCCACGAGATCACCCCCCAGGGCACCCGGCCGCTGGCCTTTCGCAGTGAAGATTTCAACTACGGCAAGAACCAGCTCAGCCCGCAGGCCTGGGCCGACATCGGCTTTGCAGGTTTTCGCCTGCACTACCCGCTGAACAGCGCGCAGTACAAGGACGAGCTGGTGGTGTTCCAGGGCGCGAGCTACTTTCGCGGCCTGGGCGCCGGCCAGCAGTACGGCCTGTCGGCCCGTGGCCTGGCCATCGATACCCATGGTGCGCGGGCTGAAGAGTTCCCCCGCTTTTCCGAGTTCTGGCTGCAGCGCCCCGCGCCCGGTGCGCAGCAGGTCACGGTGCTGGCGCTGCTGGAGTCGCCGCGCGCCACCGGCGCCTACCAGTTCGACATCACCCCCGGCACCGCCAGCGTGATGCAGGTGCGCGCCCGCGTGTTCCTGCGCGAGGGCGCCAGCCCCATCAAGGTGCTGGGCATCGCCCCCCTGACCAGCATGTTCATGTCGGGCGAAAACCAGCCCCGCGCGGGTGACTTCCGCCCCGAGGTGCACGACTCCGATGGGCTGATGATGGTCACGGGTGATGGTGAGTGGCTGTGGCGCCCGTTGCAAAACCCGGCGCGGCCCATCGTCAATTCATTCGCGATGAACAGCCTGCGCGGCTTTGGCCTCATGC
Organism: Ramlibacter sp. 2FC; assembly: GCA_943372515.1. Lineage (GTDB taxonomy): Bacteria > Pseudomonadota > Gammaproteobacteria > Burkholderiales > Burkholderiaceae_C > RAM1. The sequence continues at coordinate 4,262 of CALRYY010000083.1, forward strand.
AGCGCGACCGCGACTTTCGCAGCTACGAAGACGTGGAGGCGCGCTACGAGCGCCGCCCCAGCGCCTGGGTACGCCCGCTGGGCGACTGGGGCCCCGGCCGGGTGGAGTTGCTGCAGCTGCCCACGCCCGACGAAACGCACGACAACATCGTGGCGTACTGGGTGCCACAGCAGCTGCCCGCGCCGGGCACGCCGCTTGAATTTGCCTACGAGCTGTCATGGCAGGGCGACACCCAGCAGCGCCCACCTGGCAGCTGGGCCACGCAGTCGCGCCACGGCGTGGGCTACAGCAAGCTGGACGCCGCCGCGCTGGCCACCCAGGTGCAGTACGTCGTCGACTTCCAGGGCCCGGCGCTGGACGCGCTGCCCGAAGGCGCCGCGCTCAAAGCCGTGGTCACGGCCAGCGGCGCCGGCCGCGTCATCGAACACATCGCTTACCGCAACCCCGCCAGTGCCCACAACCCCAAGGGCTGGCGCATGACGGTGCGCGTGCAACGCGACAACCCCGCGCAGCCCGTTGAGCTGCGCGCATTCCTTCAACACGGCAACGACATCGTGAGCGAAACATGGACCCACATCATTCTTCCCGAGTAGCCACACAGACAGCCGTCACGCGCACGCTGGTGCGCGAGGACCGCCACCCCAATGCCGTGACCGCCCCGCCGGTCAACCGGGGCTCCATGCCGCAACGCCCCTGGCGCGGCTTCTGGAACAGCATGGGCACCGCCTTGCTGTCGGTGGCCAACCAGCTGCTGTCGCCGCGCGCACGCACGCCACGGGCCAGCGCACCGCGCCAACCCTGGGAGCGCGCAGCCGCCCGCCGCCGCGCCGTGTTTGCGCTGTTCACCGTGCTGACCACCATCGCTACCACCAGCCTGTTTGCCAGCGCCCAGCCCGACTACGACAACGCCTGGTTGCAGTACGGCCAGATCGCCCTGTACACCGTGCTGACCACCTGGGTCATGACGGGCTTTGCCACCGCGCTCATGGGCTTTTGGGTCACGCTGCGCGGCGACGCGCACACCCTGTCGGCACGCGCCGTGAAGGGCCACGCGATGGACCCGCAGGTACGCACCGCCGTCATCATGCCCATCTGCAATGAAGACGTGGCCACCGTGTTTGCCGGCCTGCGCGCCACCTGCGAATCGCTGGCAGGCACCGGCCACTCAAAGCAGTTTGATGTGTTCGTGCTGTCGGACACCGGCAACCCGCAGGTGGCTGCCGCCGAACGTGCCGCCTGGGAAGACCTGCGCGCCGCCCTGGCCGCCGACCCGGCCCACGCCGGCATCGAGGTGTACTACCGCCTGCGCGCACGCCGCACCCACCGCAAGGCCGGCAACGTGGCGGACTTTTGCCGCCGCTGGGGCAAGGATTACCGCTACATGGTGGTGCTGGACGCCGACAGCGTCATGAGCGGCGACTGCCTGGTGTCCATGGTCAAGCTCATGCAAGCCCACCCCACGGCCGGCATCATCCAGACCGCCACGCAGGCCATCGGCCACGTTACGCTGCATGCGCGCGCGCAGCAGTTTGCGTCGCGCGTCACGGGCCGGCTGTTCACATTGGGCATGCAGTACTGGCAGCTGGGCGAATCGCATTACTGGGGCCACAACGCCATCATCCGCGTGGAACCCTTCATGCAGCACTGTGGCCTGGCCAACATCCCCGGCAAGGGCGGCATGGCCGGCAGCATCATGTCGCACGACTTTGTAGAGGCCGCGCTGATGCGCCGCGCCGGCTGGCATGTGTGGCTGGTGTCCGACCTGACCGGCAGCTACGAACAGCAGCCGCCTGACCTGCTCAGCGAGCTGCAGCGTGACCGCCGCTGGTGCCAGGGCAACCTGCAAAACTCTCGCCTGGTGGCCGAGCCCGGCATCCACCGCGTGCACCGCGCCATGTTCCTGATCGGCGCCATGTCGTACCTGTCGGCCCCGCTGTGGCTGGCCTTTTTGACCTTCGGCACCGCGCTGTGGGTATCAGGCGCGCACATCCTGCCCGACTGGCACGCCGTGCCGGCCGAGCTGCGCGGCCTGTGGCTGTGGACGCTGTGCATGCTGTTCATGCCGCGCGTGCTGGGCATTGCGGCCGTGTTCATGCGCGGCGAGCAGAAGTCATTTGGTGGTACGGCCGCGTTGCTGCGCAGCTCGGTGACCGAGACCGTGCTGGCCCTGGTGCAGGCCCCCGTGCGCATGCTGGGCCATTCGCTGTTTGTGGCAGTGGCATTGACCGGACTGAAGCTCGAATGGAAGTCGCCCCCGCGTGAAGCAGCCGGCGTGACCTGGCGCGACGCCGCCGCCCGCCTGGCCCCCATGACCGCCGGCATCGGTCTGCTGGCCCTGGGCGTGGCCGCCGTGGAACCCGGCGCGCTGATTTGGCTGGCCCCGGTGGCACTGCCTCTGCTGATGGCCGTGCCGTTGACGGTGCTGACCAGTGATGTGGGTGTGGGGACCGTTGCACGCTCGGGCGGCTGGCTGCTGATCCCAGAAGAGTCGTGGTCGCCTGCGGTGCTGCGCCGTGCGTGGCGCCATGCGAGCCGGTTGGCTTTGAAGGCGGCTTGATTTGCTGTTTTTTTCCGGGCTACACGCCTGACGGGACGGGGCGGCGCTTTCGCCACCGATCAAGAGCCCGGGCGCGAAGCACGGACCAACGGGGCGGGGATCATTCCGACGCGTTTGAGCCGGCATCCCCGTTGGGAGTACTGCAGCGGCGGGCTCGCGGAACGTCCGTGCGCGCAGCTGTACAGTGGAGCGAGCCCATTGCCAGGCCTACGCTATGCACGTCCCGAGGCATCACGCTGCGGCCTGGCCCCCGAAGGGGGCCGGGCTCTGGTGGCGAAAGCGCCGCCCTGTCCCGGCAGGCGTGTCAGCAGGAAGAGATGGAGATCAGCCCGCGTACCCAGCCATGCGCGGCAGCCACAACACCATGCCCGGCCAGAAGGTCACCAGCGCCAGTGCGCCGAGCATGACCAGCAGGTACGGCCAGACCTCGGCCATCAGCTCGGTGAAAGACACGTTGGCGATCTTCATCATCATGAACAGCAGCAGCCCGTACGGTGGCGTGCACAGCCCGATCATGATGTTGAGCACCGCCATCACGCCAAAGTGCACCGGGTCGATGCCCAGGGCGACCGCCGTGGGCAGCAGCACCGGCAGGATGATCAGGATGATGGTGGAGCCCTCCAGGAAGGCACCCAGCACCAGCAGGATCAGGTTGACCAGCAGCAGGAACGCGATGGGCGACATGTTCAGCCCCTTGAGCATCACGCTCAGGGTGGCGGGAATGTTTTCTGACGTGATGACGTAGTTGAACACCAGCGCGCCGGCAATCAGCATGCCGATGGAGATGCTCATCCTGGCGCTGGACAGCAGCGAGTCGTACAGGTCGCCCCAGCCCACACTGCGGTACAGGCCGGCTGCAATCAGCAGCGCGTAGGCGGCGGCCACGCCTGCCGCTTCGGTAGGGGTGGTGATGCCGCTGTACAGGCAACCCAACAGGATCACTGGCAGCATGAGCGCGGGGAAGGCCTCGCGCGTGATGCGTGGCATGTCACGCAGCGGCACACGCTCTTCCACCGGAAAGCCACGCCGTTTGGCCTGGAAGTAAATCAGCACCATCTGCACCACGCCCAGCAGCAGGCCCGGCACAACGCCCGCGATGAACAGGTAGCCGATGGAGGTGCCTGACACCAGCGCATACAGCACCATGGGAATGGACGGCGGCAGGATCGGCCCGATCACCGACGACACAGCGCTCAATGCGGCGGCAAACCCCGGCGTGTACTTGCCCCCGCGCGTCATCATCTCCTGCATCACCTTGCCTGAGCCGGCGGCGTCGGCCAGGGCCGAGCCCGACATGCTGGCGAACACCACGCTTTGCAGCACGTTCACCTGGGCCAGGCCGCCCGGAAAGCGCCCGACGATCGCGTTGCAAAAGCGCAGCAGCCTGTCCATGATGCTGCCCGTGCTCATGATGGTGGCGGCCAGGATGAACAACGGGATGGCCAGCAGCAGGAAGCTGGAATAGGTGCCGTTCAAAAGCTGCTCGGCCGCCGCGCCAATGTCCATGCCCTTCATGTACAGGTACAGCACGGAGCCGGCGATCATGGCGTGGCCGACGGGAACGCCGAGCAGGCTCAGGGCCACGATGGCAATGACCGCCATCGAAAAAGGGCTGGTGAAGTTCATAGGGCGGAAGCGGAAGACGGTGTGTCGCTGGAGGCAGGCGCGGGCCCGCGGATCAACTGGCGCAGGCCGCGGGCAATGACAGCCACGACGAAGACCACATAGATGGAGTAGGTGATGTCCATGCGGATGCCGAGGTAGGAGCTTTTCTCGACCTTCATGAAGGTCACATAGTCCCAGGCACCGGGCAGCGACAGCCCGAACAGCACGATGACACATACGGCTGCCACGCCGCCAATGATGCGGCGAGCGCGCGGACCCGCCCGCGCGGTGAACAGGTCAATGCGGATCTCTTCATCGTCCTTCAGCACAAAGGCCGCGCCCCACAGCACCAGCCACAGCCAGGCCGCCAGCGACAGCTCGGTCGTCCAGCCCACGGGCCAGTTGAACAGGTAGCGCATGACGATCTGCACGATGAAGGCGACGAAGATCACCGCCATCAGGAAGGCCGCCACCGCTTCTGCGAAGCGGTGCAGCGGCCGGGTTACACGGTCAAACATCAGGGTGGATCATTTCAATGCATTGATTTTTTCGACGATGCCAGCGGGCCAGTTTTTCGCGTCGTCAGACGCCAGGTACATCTTTTGCGCGTTGTCACGAAATGCGTTGACGTTGGGCACGTACACATCCAGCCCCGCCTTGCGGAAGGTATCAGCCAGCTCGGCTTCGCGCTTGGAGTGCTCGGCGGCGCTCCAGGCAATGGCCTTGTCGGCCGCCGCCTGAAAGGCACGCTGCTTGGCCGGCGTCATGCTGTTCCAGGTCTTCATGTTCACGGTCAGCAGGTCAAACGCCACCAGGTGCGACGTGAGCACAATCTGGCCCATCACCTCAAAGAACTTCATGTTCTGCACGTTGGGCAGCGGGTTGTCCTGGCCGTCGATGGCGCCGGTCTGCATGCCGGTGTAGGTTTCGGCATAGGCCATGGGCGTGGGGTTGGCGCCCAGCGACTTGCCCAGCATCTGCCAGGTGTCGCCCGGGGGCATGCGCAGCTTCACGCCGGCCAGGTCGGCGGGCACGTTGATCTTTTTCTTGCCCTTCAGGCCCACGTGGCGCGTGCCAAAGAAGGTGGGGCCCAGGATCTTGACCTTGAGCTGGTCTTCCACCAGCTTCTTCATCTGCGCGCCCTGCTCGCTGGCAAAGAAAGCGTTCAGGTGGTTGGCGTCGCGAAACAGGTAGGCAGACGTCAGCACCGACCAGGCCGGCACCTGCTTGGAGATGTCTTGCGGCGAGATGTTGCCCATCTCCAGGTTGTCGCGCTGCAGCGCGACCAGCTCGGTGCCCTGGCGGAACAGCGTGGAGTTCAGGTGCTGCTCGACCTTGAAATCGGCGGCCACATCCTTGGCAAACATGTTCATCATCTCGGCGCGGATGTCCTTGTCCGAAAACACGGCGGCAAAGCGGATGGTGGGCGTGGCCTGGGCCAGGGCCGGCAGGGCGGCGCCCGCAGCCAGGGCGGCACCGGTGCGCAAGAGGGCGCGGCGGTCAATGGATGAGTTCATGGTGTTGTCTCCTGTCATGGATGGTTGTTGATGAAATTGCAAAAAAAAGGGTTCAGGCTGGCACGGCGGCCAGCTGGTGGGCCACAGCGCGTATCGCCATTTCGTAGCCATGCACGCCAAAGCCGCAGATCACGCCGGTAGCCGCCAGCGACACCAGCGACTTCTGGTACAGCTCGTCGCGCCGGTGGATGTTGGTGACGTGCACTTCGGCAATGGGCTGGTGCAGCGTCTTGAGCGAGTCCAGCAGGGGGATGGAGCGAAACGACAACCCGGCCGGGTTGATGACCACGCCCACGGCTTTTTCGCGCGCCTCCTGCACCCAGTCGACCATCACGCCCTCGTGGTTGGTCTGGCGGAATTCGCAGTGCAAGGCCAGCTCGGACGCTACACGGCGGCACAGCTGCTCGACCTGCGCCAGCGTGGTGCTGCCGTACAGGTGGGGCTCACGCACACCCAGCAGGTTGAGGTTGGGGCCGTTCAGGATGTAGATCGTTGCACTCATGGGCGCTGATTCTTGGGGGCTGCGCGAAAGCACTTTCCAAACTGGAAACTCGTTTCATAATGCAGCATGAGTATTGCCCTCGACCGCGGACTGTCCGTTCTGGAGCACCTGGCGCGCCACCCGCAGGGCCTGCCGATCACGATGCTTGCGTCGGAGCTGGACATTCCGCTGTCGGCCTGCCACCGCCTGCTGGCCGAGCTGCAGCGGCGCGACTATGTGCGCCAGGCCCGCAAGCAGGGCGACTATGTGCTGACGACCAAGGTGGTGTCGCTGGGGCTGGGGTTTTTGAGCAGCGCGGGCATTGTGGACATTGCCGAGCCCATCCTGGAGCGGCTGGCCGAAACATCGGGTGAGCTGGTGCGTCTGTCTATCGTGGACGAGGACCGCCTGACCTGGGTGGCCAAGTCGCAGGGCACACGCCAGGCCGGCCAGCGCTACGACCCCGACATGGGCATGGACGTGCAGCTGTCGTGCACATCATCAGGCCACGCCTGGCTCATGACCATGAGCGACGAACGGGCGATGGAGCTGGTGTCGCGCCAGGGCTTTGGCACGCCGGAGCGCTACGGCCCGAAGGCGCCCACGACCATCAAGGGGCTGCTGGGGTTTTTGCATGCGGGGCGGGTGCGCGGCTACGCGATGATTGACGAAGTGTTTGCGCCCGGCATGACGGCCATGGCCGCACCGGTGATGCGCCGCGCGGAAGTCATTGGCGTCATCAGCATTGCGGGGCCGCGCACGCGGCTGAGCCCAGAGCGCATGCACGCGCTGGCACCTGCGCTGCTGGCCGCGGCCGGCCAGCTGGGGCCGGCCAGCAATGCGTCCAGCCTGTTTGGCAAACCGCCGCTGGGCAAGGGCTGATCAGCCGCCGGGTGCAGCCAGCATCCACAGCGTCAATGCCTCGGCGATGAGCGTCAGCACGGGCAACGCGTACAGCCCCGCGCGCCAGCGTGGCTGAAGCATCCACAGCAAACCCAGCGTAGCCAGCGCGGTGGAGCCGGGCATGAGCCCAAAGGCCTGCGGACAAACCGCTTGCAGCAACACGCCGGCAGCCGCCACGGCTGCGCCCATGTACTGCGCGCGGTGTGGCGGGCGCTGCACCGGGGACGCAACCGCCACCGCCCCCAGCAACGCCGCCTGCAGCCACCACGCACCGGCCATGTACAGCGCCGCCCAGTTGATCTGCGCATAGCGCTGCCAGTGGAATGCCCAGCCGACCCAGGCCCACAGCACAGCCAGCGTGAGCAGCACCACGCGCCAAGCCCACGGCTTGCGCGTGACCGCCCCTGCAATCAGCATCAGCCCCACCCCCAACATCGCCCAGGGCAGCGGCCACAGCTCGCGGTGATACCGATCCACCATGCGCGCATACACCGCCGGCGAGAACATCAAGAAGTCCGACAGGCTGTAGGTCCACCACTCGGACATGGTTCAGAGCCTGGCGATGTGTTGCGCGATGCGCAGGCGCTGCGCTTCGTCGGGCATGCGGCCGGTGGCGGCGGCCATGTTTTCACGCACATGCGTGGGCTGGCTGGTGGCGGGGATGGCGCAGGTGATGGCCGGGTGCGTGACGATGTGCTTCAGCACCACCTGGGCCCAGGTGGTGCAGTCGATCTCTTTGGCCCAGGCGGGCATCGGATGGCGTTGCAGCTGGCGAAGCAGGGCGCCTTCACGAAACGGGCGGTTGGCCAGCACGGCAATGCCGCGCTCTTGCGCCAGCGGCAGCAGGCGCTGCTCCACATCACGGTCCAGCGGGTTGTAGGTGAGCTGCACAAAGTCGATGCGGTGGGCGCGCATGATCTGTTCCAGCTCGGCATGCCGCCGCCCCTCGGATGTGCTGATGCCCACGTAGCGCAGCTGCCCCGCCGCCTTCATGGCCTGCAACACAGGCAGCTGCCGTTCCCAGGCCAGCAGGTTGTGCACCTGCAGCAGGTCAAAGCGCGGTACGCGCCACAGCTGGCGAGATGCGTCGATCTGCGTGGGGCCGTTGCCCGATGTCCAGACCTTGTCCGCCGCAAACGCCTGGCGCGGCATGCCCAGCTTGTTCAGGCCTTCGCCGATCACGCCCTGCGACGAGCCGTACATGGGCGATGAATCGATCAGCCGGCCGCCCGCCGCAAAGAACTGGCGCATGACCTCGGCACTGGTGGCGCGGGCCTGCGCGTCGTCGCCCACGTTGAAGGTGATCCAGGTGCCCAGGCCCACGGCGGGGATTGCTTCGCCCGACGACGGTATGCGTTTGAGCAGCGGCGTGGGTTGCTGGGCCCAGGCAGCTGCGCTGGCCCATGCGGGCGCAAGCTGAAAAAGAGTGCGGCGTTTCATGCCTGTCAGTGTGGCGGCAAGGGCAATAGTTCCACCAGATAATCGTTCGGGTGACAACACCCTCCCCCCTGGCATCTGGCACCCAGGCCACCATCCTCCTTCTGTCGGGCGCGGCATTCTTCAGTGGCGCCGCGCTGCGCATCTGCGATTCATTGCTGCCGCGGCTGGCCGCCGACTTTGGCCGCACACCGGGTCAGGCCGGCCAGGTGATCATCAGTTTCTCCGTTGCCTATGGGTTGATGCAGCTGCTGTTCGGCCCGCTGGGTGACCGCTATGGCAAGGCGCGCATGGTAAGCCTGGCCACCGCCGCCTGCGCTTTGGGCGCCGGGGTGTCGGCGCTGGCACCCAGCTTTGACGCCCTGGTGGCTTTGCGCGTGGTGTGGGGCATGGCGGCTGCGGGCGTGATCCCGCTGGCCATGGCCTGGATCGGCGACACCGTGCCGTACGGGCAGCGCCAGGCCACGCTGGCCCAGCTGCTGACCGGCACGCTGGGCGGCATGATGGCCGGGCAGCTGGCCGGCGGCCTGTTTGCCGATGCGCAGGCGGGCTGGCGCGGGGCGTTCTTCACGCTGGCGGCGGGCTATTGCGCGGTGGCGGTGCTGCTGGGCTGGCGGGTGCGCGGCATGGCTGCGGCGGCGCCGTCGGCCGGCAGCGGGGCGTCTTTCATGGCACAGGTGCTGTCGGTGCTGCGCACACCCTGGGCGCGCGTGGTGCTGCTGGCCGTGCTGGCCGAGGGCGTGCTCATGCTCGGCCCCATGGCCTATCTGCCGTCGTACCTGCACACACGCCACGGCTTCACGCTGTCGGCGGCGTCGGCGCTGGTGGCGCTGTATGCGGTGGGCGGGCTGGTGTATTCGGTTTTTGCGCGGCGCATCGTTCAGGCGCTGGGTGAAGGCCGCATGGTCGTCATCGGCGGCGTCATCATGGGTGCAGGCTTTGCCGCGTGGTGGCTGTCGCCGCTGGGATGGACGGCCGGGCCGGTCGCGCTGGCCGTGGGCTTTGGCACCTATTTGCTGCACAACACACTGCAGACCCATGCCACGCAGATGGTGCCCGCGTCCCGTGGCACGGCGGTGGCAACCTTTGCGTTTTGCCTGTTCACCGGCCAGGCCATCGGCGTGAGCCTGGCGGGCTACGCCTGGGACCACCTGAACCCCGCGGTGCTGCTCATCGTGCCTGCCGTGGGCCTGCCTCTGATGGGGTGGTGGTTTGCCCGGGCGCTGCGCTTGCGTTCAAGCGACTAAAGCGACAGCGGCAGCGCCAGGTGCTGCGCGTACATCATGTCGCGGTGCGCCAGCAGCGCGGGGGCCAGCGCGGCGCGGGTGGGTTCGTCCATGGTTTCAAATGCAGCGCGCGTGGCCGGATCCATCGCGCACTGCGCCTGCGGCAGCGGCGCCAGCAGCGCCATGAAGGTGGCGCTGTACACATCCACCGCGCTCAGGCTGTTGCCCAGGTAATAGAGGCTGCCCATCGCGTGCTGCGCGTGCAGCCGCCCGGCCAGCAGGCCCAGCAGTTGCACCACCCTTGCGCCAGCATCCGCGCCCGCCTGCGGGCTGTAGCCATAACGTTTGGCCAGGTAGTGCGCGGCGCGCGGCGCGAACCCGCCCGCGCCGTTCAGCCCCGCGTGGATCAGCTGCAACCGCCGGGCCCAACCCAGGCCCTGCTCGCCACAGATTTCGTGGGCGAGGCCAAAGGCCATGGCCCGTTGCGCGGGGTCGGCAGGCAGCAGCACCGGGGTGCTTGCCAGCCGCTCGGCCAGCAGCAAGATGTCGGCCCAGCCCGCGCGCGGCCGCTCGTCGTTGTACATGGCCACGGGGCCGTTGCGCTGGCCCGTCCAGGCCTTCAGGGGCTCGCTGTCATAGGCCAGCCGCACGGCAGCCCATTCAATGCGCTTGATGTGCAGGATGCCCTTGGCCGCCTCGCCCCACGGGCTGGGCACGCCGCCCACCACCACCATGCGCAGGCCGCTGCGGTCCATGGCCTGCTCAACGCTGACGTACTCGAAGCTCATGAGGCCCCCCTGGGCAATACGCTGCGCCCTGCATACACCGCCCCCGCGCCAATTTCCGCTTCCACCCGCAGCCCCTCGTTCCACTTGGCCATGCGCTCGGACCGGGCGAACGAACCCACCTTGAGCTGCCCTGTGTTCCAGCCGGTGGCCAGGTGGACGATGGCCACGTCTTCTGTCTCGCCGGACCGCGCCGAAACCACCATGCCCCAGCCGGCCGCGCGGGCCACGTCCATGGCGCGCACGGTTTCGGTGATGGTGCCGGCCTGGTTGGGCTTGAGCAGCACGGCGTTGCACGACTTTGCGGCAATGGCCTCGCGCACCAGCGCGGCGTTGGTCACCAGAAAATCGTCACCAATGACCTGGATGCGCTTGCCCACGGCGGCGGTGAACAACCGCATGCCCTCGGCATCGTCTTCAGCCACCGGGTCTTCAACTGACACGATGGGGTAGCGCTGCACCCAGCCTTTGAGCACCTCCACCCATTCGCCCGTGTCGTAGGTCTTCTGGTCCAGGCCCAGCGTGTAGCGGCCGCCCTTGCCAAATTCCGACGCGGCGATGTCCAGCGCAATCGCCACCTGATCGTGCCGGTAGCCGGCGGCGTCGATTGCGCGCACCAGTGTTTCGATCGCTTCTTCGTTCGATGTGAAGTCGGGCCACCAGCCGCCTTCGTCCGCCACACCGGCGCGCCGGCCCATTTTTTCCATCAGCTCACCGGCCGCGCGGTACACCTCGGCGGTCATGACCATGGCCTCGTCAAACGTGGCGGCGCCAATGGGCATGACCAGGAAGTCCTGCACGTCCACCCGCCGCCCGGCGTGCGCGCCGCCGCCAAAGATCTGGATCTGCGGCAGCGGCATGCGCACGGGCCGCCCGCCCGACAGGTAGCGCCACAACGGCAGGCCTGCCGCAGCGGCCGCCGCATGCAGCACGGCCAGCGACGTGGCGATGATGGCGTTGCCGCCCAGGTGCGATTTGACGGGCGTCCCGTCCAGGGCAATGAGCGCATCGTCCACCGCCGCCTGGTCCATCGCGTCCATGCCGCCGATGCGCTGCGCGATGGCGCCGTTGACGTTGGCCAGCGCCGCCTGCACGTCAAAGCCGCCCAGTCGCGCGCCGCCGTCGCGCAGGTCCACCGCCTCGCGGCTGCCACGCGACGCGCCTGCTGGCGCCATGCCGCGCCCGCGCGCGCCGCCGGCCAGCGTCACGTCCACCTCCACTGTGGGCCGCCCGCGGGAGTCCCAGATGCGGCGGGCCACCACGGTATCGATCAGGGTACGGGTCATAAGGGGCTCCAGCGTTGGGCAATGGTGTGCAGGCTGCGTTCAGGCTGCAGCAGCAGGGGAACCGCGAAATGTCGCACGCGGTCGCGGTCGGCGTCGGAGGTGATGTATTCGGCGGGGGACTTGCCGTCGATGCGCGCCAGCAGCATGCCGCCCAGCAGGGCCGCCGCGCGGGCCTCGGTCTGAGCCGGTGGCTCCCAGGTCACGCCGCTCAGGTAGGCCGCGCACAGGGCGGCGTAGCAGGCCATGAAGCCCGCAGTGGATTCAGGCCGCCAGACGCATTTGAGCAGCAAGTGGTTCAGGCAAAACGCCAGGTCAAACGCCGGATCGCCGTACCAGGCGCATTCAGCGTCCAGAAAGACGGGGCCGTCCGCGCCCACCAGGATGTTCTTGGGGCTGATGTCGCCGTGCACCAGCGCAAGCTTGGTCTGGGCTGTGTTGCGCACCAGCGCGTGCAGCGCGTCCGCGCATTCGGGGTGACGCTGCGCTGTCGCCACGAAATAAGGCTCCAGGCGGATGGCGTAAAAGTCGGCGTCATTGGCAAACTGCCGGGCCACGGCCACGTCGCCCGCTGTCGCGGCATGAATGGCCACCAGGTTGCGGCCCACGGCGGTGGCGGTCGCTGGGTCCGCCATGCCGTCACGCAGCTGCGCCTTCCACACCGGGTACTGCTGCGGCGGCAGCCAGGCCATGGCAAAGGCGTTGTCATGTGCGTCTTCACCCAGGATGGCGGGCACGGCGGCAGGCACGATGCGGTGCGCGGTGCGCATCCACGCCACCTCGGCGCGGTTGCGTTCCACTGGCGCCTCCCACACGGCGGCGACCTTCAGCTGCGCCAGCGCCTGTTTGACGCACAGCGGGCCCCGCGCCGTTTCGGCCCGCACGATCAGCGACGACACGCCGCCGGTCAGTTGCGTGAGCACAGGCGCTTCATCTGCTTCCACCAGGCCCATGCGCCGCAACGCGGCCAGCAGGCGGCGGGATTCGTCGGGGGCAAGGGTCATGGCGCTGCGGCCTTTTTGCGCGGCGCGCGCACGCGGTACTCGGCAACGGGCTCGGCCACGTGATGCACAGGCTGGCCTGCCGCGCTGAAGGTAATGTTCACACCCAGCGCATGGATCACCTTGAGCAAAGTGTCGTAACGCGGCTTGGCACCGGGCGCCAGTGCTTTGTACAGGCTTTCCCGGCCCAGGCCGCTGTCCCTGGCCAGCTGGCTCATGCCGCGCGCACGCGCTGCTGTGCTGATAGCGTTGAGCAAGACCTGTTCGTCCCCCATTTCAAGGGATGCCGTCAGGTACTCGGCAATTGCCGTTTCGTCGGTCAGGTACTGCGCCGCGTCAAAGGGCGTGAGTTCAATCGGTTGTTGCTCGGGATTCATAAATTCACTCTATGTTTGCCGCGGACAATCGCGCAACAATACGAGCCTTGACCTTCAGGTCTCGCAAAGCTTGTAGCCATTCAGAAAACTCCCTGGTTTGCTGCAGCAAATTCATGTGCCAACTGTATCACTTTGGATACAGCACATCAACTCAATCATCTACGACGCCCTGCCATGTCTACAGAGCCCGCCGAATCAACACCCCCGCCGCAACCCCTCACCCCCGAAGACTTCGACGCACAGGACGCCGTGCTGGACGCGCTGCGTGAGCAGGACGAAGAAATCCCGCAGTGGGAGTTTTGCGAAGGCTTCATGGCTGCGCTGATCTGTACGCGCCGAGAGATCAAGCCCGATGACTACTGGCCCGTGCTGCTGGGCGACAGCTTCAAGCCCATGCAGCACATGGAGTTTGTGCTGCGCTGGCGACGGCGCTGGGCCGAGGTGGTGGACGCGCTCGACGCACCGGTGGAAACCATGGACGACGAGCGCACCTACCACCCCGAGGTGCTGGACACACGCGGCGCCATCCTGGCGCTGCCCGAAGCCGAGCGTGACGCCGACACGCCCGACCTGGCCACGCTGCCCTCGTTTGCGCAGGTGTGGGCACTGGGCTTCATGTTTGCGGTAGAGAACTGGCCCGACGACTGGCAGCCCCCGCGCGACGCCGACGCCGCGAAGATGCTGGACGAGGCACTGGGTGCCATCGTGGCGCTGACCGAGGACGACACCGGCAAGCCTGCCATGTCGATGTACGCCGAGGACGGCCCTGCCAGCGTCAGCCAGGACCGTGTGGACGATTTCGGCAGCGCGATCTGGGCCGTGTACGACCTGCGCCAGCTCTGGAAGAGCCTGGGCCCGCGCATTGAGACCATCCGCAAGGAAGCTGAACCCGGCCGTAATGATCCCTGCCCCTGCGGCAGCGGCAAGAAGTACAAGAAGTGCCACGGCGCCTGAGCTGATGCTGCGCCCGGCCCCAGCCCGCGCGCAGCCTGGGCCGTCAGGCTATTTGACGAAGCTGGGCAGCCACAGCGAGATGGCAGGGAAGGCACACAGGATCACCAGACGCACCACGTCCACCGCAATGAACGGCATGGTGCCGCGGTAGATGCCCGTGAGGGTGATGTCCCGCGCGATGGAGTTGATGACGAACACGTTGATGCCCACCGGCGGGCAGATCATGCCGAACGTGACCGCCATGACGATGATCACGCCGAACCACACCGGGTCAAAGCCCAGCTGCATCATGGCCGGAAACACGATGGGCACGGTCAGCAAAATCATGGCCAGCTCGTCCATGATGGCGCCCAGGATGAAGTAGCCCACCATCACCAGCGCCAGCACGCCATACGCACCGATCGGCAGGTGCACCAGGAAATCCACCGCCTTTTGTGTGAACTGCGTGATGGTCAGAAAGTAGCCGAACAGGAACGCGCCGATCACGATCATCATGATGGCCGACGACACACGCAGCGTGTCAATCAGCGCAGCCTTGATCTCCGCCGGGCCCAGCCTGCGGCGCAGCACACCGATGATCAGCGTGCCGAACGCACCCATGCCGGCGGCTTCTTCCACCGTGAACAGGCCGCCGTAAATACCACCCAGCACAAAGCCGAACAGCAGCAGCGTGGCCCACAGGTCGCGCAGCGACAGAAATCGCTCGCCCCAAGTGTGAATTTCGCCGCGCGGCAGCATGTCGGGCCGGCGCCAGGCAATGATCTGCACCACCAGAAAATAGAACGTGATGGCCATGAGACCCGGAATCACGCCCGCTGCAAACAGCTTCTTGATGTCTGTCTCGGTCATGATGCCGTACAGAACAAAGATGACGGACGGCGGGATCATGATGCCCAGCGTCCCGCCCGCGGCGATCAGCCCGGCCGACAGGCCCG
>CALRYY010000084.1:0-18969 GCA_943372515.1 Ramlibacter sp. 2FC
GCTGCTGCCGCTGGGCCTGGTGGCCAGCAACGCCTGGTTCCAGGTGCTGACCAGCAAGCTCGCCAAGACCGAAGACCCCATGACCATGCACTTGTACACCGGCTGGGTCGGTGCGCTGCTGGCATCGCTGCCGCTGCCGTTTGTGTGGATGTCGCTCGAATCCTGGGGCCTGTGGGCCGGCCTGTGCCTGATGGGCACCATGGGCACGGTGGGGCACTTCCTGCTGATCCTGGCCTACAAGAAAGCCCCCGCCGCCACCGTCACGCCCTACCTGTACACGCAGATTGCTTTTGCCATGCTGGGCGGCTGGCTGGTATTTGCCCATGTGCCCGACCAGTGGTCGTTCATCGGCATTGCGCTGGTGGCGGTGTGCGGTGCGGCGGGCGCGTGGCTCACGGTGCGCGAAAGCCGCATCCGGGTTGAACCCGTGGAGTCCTGAGCGATCATTGAGCCATGGCACAGTATTTTGAAGTCCACCCCGACAACCCGCAGCCGCGTTTGCTGAAACAGGCCGTGGCGCTGCTGGAGCGCGGCGGCATCCTGGCTGTCCCCACCGACTCCAGCTACGCGCTGGCCTGCCACCTGGACGACAAGGCCGCTGCCGACAAACTGCGCCAGATCCGGGGTGTGGACGACAAGCACCACCTCACGCTGCTGTGCCGCGACCTGAGCGAGCTGGCCAACTATGCCCGTGTGGACAACAAACAGTACCGCATGCTCAAGTCGGGCACGCCCGGCGCCTACACGTTCATCCTGGAGGCCACGCGCGAAGTGCCGCGGCGCGTGAGCCACCCGCAGCGCAAGACCATTGGCCTGCGCGTGCCCGACCACCGCGCGCTGCAGGAACTGCTGGCGCTGCACGGCGCGCCGCTTTTGGCCACCACACTGATCCCGCCCGGCGAGACTGAGCCACTGAACGACGCGCACGACATCCGCGACCGGTTCGAGCACCAGATCGCCGGCGTGATCGACGCGGGCGCCTGCCCGTCGGAACCAACGACCGTGATCGACATGCATGAGGGCGAGCCGGTGGTGGTGCGCCAGGGGCGCGGCGAGCTGGCCCGCCTGGGCCTTTAAGTCACTGATCAACCGTCTGAGAGAATGCCCCGGTGGACATAGCCAACCTGATTCAAACCGTCGCGATCTACGCACTGCCCGTGCTGTTCGCCATCACGGTGCACGAAGCCGCACACGGATACGCTGCGCGCTATTTCGGTGACAACACGGCCTACGTGATGGGGCGCATCACGCTCAACCCCCTCAAGCACATCGACCCGGTGGGCACGATAGCGATGCCGCTGCTGCTGTACTTCGCCACGTCGGGGGCTTTCCTGTTCGGCTATGCCAAGCCGGTGCCGGTCAATTTCGGCCAGCTGCGCAACCCCAAGCGCGACATGATCTGGGTGGCGCTGGCGGGCCCGGCGTCCAATTTCTTTCAGGCCATCGCCTGGGCCATCCTGTACACCGTGCTGGTGGGCATGGGGGTTCAGGAACGCTTCTTCCTGGACATGGCCAAGGCCGGTGTGCTGGTCAACCTGGTGATGTGGGCTTTCAACCTGTTCCCCCTGCCTCCCCTGGATGGCGGGCGCATCCTGGTGGGCCTGCTGCCGTGGCGCATGGCGCACGCCGTGTCGCGCGTGGAGCCTTGGGGCTTTTTCATCGTGATGGGCCTGGTGATCGCGGGCATCGTCGGCACCTACTGGCTGCGCCCCTTGATGAGCCTGGGTTACGGCGCCATCGGCTTGTTGCTCACCCCCCTGACTGCCCTGCTGAACTGACATGAGCACCACCGCCATTCCTCCTTCTGCCACCACCCGCTTCCTCACTGGCATTACCACCACCGGCACGCCCCACCTGGGCAATTACGTGGGCGCCATCCGCCCGGCCGTGGCCGCCAGCCGCCAGGCCGGTATTGAAAGCTTTTACTTCCTGGCCGACTACCACGCGCTGATCAAGTGCGACGAGCCCGCGCGCATCCAGCGCTCCACACTGGAGATCGCCGCCACCTGGCTGGCCGCAGGCCTGGACGCAGACCGCGTGTTCTTCTACCGCCAGTCGGACATCCCTGAAATTCCCGAGCTCACCTGGCTTTTGACCTGCGTCACCGGCAAGGGCGTGCTCAACCGCGCGCATGCCTACAAGGCGTCAGTAGACAAGAACAACGCCGCCGGCAACGACCCCGACGCCGACGTGACCGCCGGCCTGTTCATGTACCCGGTGCTCATGGCGGCTGACATATTGATGTTCAAGTCGCACAAGATCCCGGTGGGGCGCGACCAGATCCAGCACATTGAAATGGCGCGCGACATGGCGTCCAGCTTCAACCACTTGTATGGCGAGCACTTTGTGCTGCCCGAGGCGGCCATTGAAGAATCCGTGGCCACGCTGCCCGGCCTGGACGGGCGCAAGATGAGCAAGAGCTACGACAACACGATCCCGCTGTTTGCGCCGCGCGAGCAGATGCGCAAGCTCATCATGGGCATCCTGACCGATTCACGCGCGCCGGGCGAACCCAAAGACACCGAAGGCTCGGCCCTGTTTCAGCTGTACCAGGCGTTTGCGTCGGCAGATGAAACCGCTGCGCTGCGCCAGGCCTATGCCAACGGCATTGCCTGGGGCGACGCCAAGCAGATGCTGTTTGAGCGCATTGACCGCGAAGTCGCACCCATGCGCGAACAGTACGAGGCCATGGTCAACAACCCGGCGCAGGTCGAGGCCATTTTGCTGGCGGGCGCCGCAAAGGCGCGCGAACTGTCGCGCCCCTTCATGGGCGAGCTGCGCCATGCCGTGGGCCTGCGCAACCTGGGCGCCGCAGCGGCTGCCGCCACGGCCAAGGTAGCCAAAGCAGCCCTGCCCGCGTTCAAGCAATACCGCGAAAGCGACGGCAAGTTTTACTTCAAGCTGGTGGCCCCAGGCGGCGCCGTGCTGCTGCAAAGCCCGGGCTTTGATTCCCCGCGCGAGCCCGGCCAGCTGATTGCCCGGCTGAAAAGCCAGGAGGCTGCGGCCATTGAACAGGTCACGCCCTGGTGGCAAGGGGCGCAAGCGCCGGCCGAGGTCATCAGCATGCTGGCCGAAGCGGATTGACCCGCCTTTGTAGCTGCAAAAGATGTCATTTCATATGCAGAAAACTGCATTCGGCGTTATCCTCCACCCTTAAACCCCATCTGGACGAAAGAACTTTCCTCTTATGAGCCTCTATGTCATCGACGACCACCCCCTGATCCGTGAAGCCGTGGTGATGATGTTGCGCAGGCTGCGCGGCGGCGCCAATGTGGTCGAACTGGACCGCCTGGGCGGCATGGAGTCGGCCGTCAAGACCCACGGCGCGCCCGAACTGATCTGCCTGGACCTGAAGCTGCCTGACACCACCGGCACCTCGGGCATTCATGAGCTCAAGCGGATGTTCCCCGAAACGCCGCTGGCCGTGCTGTCTGCATCGCCCGCGGCCGACGCCGAAGAGCAGTGCATTGAAGCCGGCGCCGACATCTACATCGAGAAATCCTCAGGCGCCAGCGAAATCGGTGCCGCCTTGCGCGCGCTGATGACGGCGGACGGCGGCTTTGAAGAGCTGACCCCCGCCGACAACAAGCTGTCCAAGCGCCAGAAGCAGCTGATCGTCATGCTGGACCGCGGCCTGTCCAACCGCGAAATCGCCGACGAGCTGGGCATCAGCGAACACACTGTCAAGGTGCATTTGTGGCGCCTGTTCCGCCGCCTGGGTGTCAAGAGCCGCACCCAGACCATTCACTACGCCCGCACTCACGGGTTGCTGCCGATCTGAGCAGCGGCGGCCCGCTCGGCCGCCTGCTGCGCATCGGTGGGCTCCATCAGCAACCGAAAGCGCGTGCCCCGGCCCGGGCGCGAAGACAGCTGCACCGGGTGCCCCAGGATGTGCGACAGCCGGGCCACGATGTACAGGCCCAGGCCAAAGCCGTCTTCGGTGCCCGCATGCACAGGCACCTTGTAAAACTCCCGGAAGATCTCACGCTGGTATTTGGGCGCAATGCCCACGCCGGTGTCCCAGATCTCGATGCGGCATCCCCCGGGGCCAAAGCGCGACGCCACCAGCACCGCGCCCCGTTCGGTGTACTTGATGGCGTTGGACACCAGGTTGCCCACCACACGGCGCAGCAAAATCGGGTCTGACATGATCGCGCCGGGCACCACATGCAGTCGAAACTGCAGGCCCTTGGCCTCGGCCACCGGGCGGTACTGAAGCTCCAGGTCATGCAGCAGCTTGGGCAGGTCGACCGGCTCGATGTTCAACCGGATCTTGCCGGAGTCCAGCCGCACCAGGTCAAACAGCGAATCAAACAGCGCGTTGACGGCCTTGGTGCATTCCAGGATCTTGGGGCCGATCTCGTCGGCAAGCTCGGGCTCGCTGCCCAGCCAGTCGGCATACAGGCCCAAAGCATGCACCGGCTGGCGCAGGTCGTGCGCGGCGCTGGCCAGAAAGCGGTTCTTGATTTCTACCGCGTCCAGCGCGGCCTGGGTCTGGCGCGTGAGGGACTCGATGAGCTGCATGTTGCGGTACTGCAGCTCGAAGTTCTTGCGGTGCGTCACATGCAGGCGGCGCCCGGCCTGCAGCAGCAGCTGCCAGAACATCAGCAGCAGCACGACCAGCCAGTACTGGTAGGTGGGCCCTTCAAAGTGCTGGTCCACACCGATGCGCCACAGCATCACCGCCAGCGGCAGCAGCGCCAGCACGTGGAGGTATTCGCGCATGGTGCGCAGGTGGTAAGAGAAGCTGTTGATCGCAAACATGCCCAGCCCCGCCAGGATCAGCCAGCAGATGAACTGGTCCTGCAGCGGCGCGCGGTCAAAGTGCAGCAGCGGCGACAGGCCCCAGGCCAGTGCGCTCAGCGGCCAGATCCACTGGTATTTCATGAAAAAGGCCGACTGTTCGGCCGAGCCACCGGTCAGCACGTCGCGCGAGTAGCGGTGCACCACATGCAGGCGCAGCGCCGCCACACCCAGCGCCAGCACGGCCCAGGCGATCAGCACTGCAGCGTTATGGTCGTTCCACAGCACGGCCACCAGCAACGGCACCAGCAGCAAGCCCACCAGCCGGGTGCTGCGCGCGGTGCGCATCAGGCCCCGGATCAGTTCGCCGTTGATCCATTCCGCCTCGGCGGCGGTGGCAATGGCAGGGGGCAGGTCTGGCTTCATGAAGCCCCAAGTCTAGCGCCGCGTGCTCCCACAGCCGCAGCGCAGCGGCCTAGAATCATCCATCCCCAGTGAACCCCAAGGAAGTTTCATGAAGCACACCCCTTACGCCGCAGCCGCCGTGGTCCTGGCCCTGCTGGCGGGCTGCGCCACCACCCAGAGCCCGCCCTCCGGTGGCGGCTACCTGCCAGGCCAAAGCGCGCCGGCCAACATTTCAGAGGCAGAAGCCGAAACACTGACCACCCAGTACCTGGACCTGAAGAACCAGCGCACCACCATGGTGAACGCGCTGAACAGCACCAGCGACCCCGGCGCGCGCGCCCGCTTTGCACAGGCAGTGGACGACCTGAACCGCAACATGCAGCCGCTGGAATACCGCCTGCGATCTGCGGGGCGCCCGCTGCCCTGACCCGGCGCGCGCACCTGCGTGCTAGCATGGTTGATGAAGATTCCTGACACACTCGCCCCGGTACGGCTCAAATACTCGGTTGAGCTCAACTACGACGTCCTGACCCCAAGTTCGGACTTCATCTTCAACGTCCAGGCCGCCCGCACCCGCCACCAGCATGTGGTGCAGGAAAAGCTGGACATCAGCCAGCAGGTGCTGCTGCAAAACCACACCGACAACGCTACACGCGCACGCCACCTGCGCCTGCGCGCCAATGCCGGGCCCCTGCGCATCCGCTACGACGCCGTGCTGGACATTGCCCACCACCACGCCGACCCCGCCACGCTGGCCGAGGTGTGGATCCCCGAGCTGCCCGGCGACGTGCTGCCCTACCTGTACCCCAGCCGCTACTGCCAGTCGGACCGGCTGCACCGCTTTGCCGTGGCGCAGTTTGGCAACCTGTGGCAGGGCTACGGCCGTGTGCAGGCCATCTGCGACTGGGTCAACAGCCACGTGGCCTTTGTGTCCAACAGCTCGGGCGGCACGACCACGGCCTGCGACACGCTGCTGGACAAGCAGGGCGTGTGCCGCGACTTTGCACACCTGATGATCGCGCTGTGCCGCGCGGTGAACATCCCCGCGCGCTTTACCACCGGGGTCGACTACGGCGCCGACCCCGCCCTGGGGCCGCAGGACTTTCATGCGTATGTGGAAGCCTTCGTGGGCCAGCGCTGGTATTTGTTCGACCCGTCGGGCACGGCCATCCCCATGGGCTTCATCCGCCTGGCCACGGGGCGCGACGCCGCCGACGGCGCATTTGCGTCCATCTTTGGCGGCGTGGTGGCCCACCCGCCGGTGCTGAACATTGAAGCGGTGACGGGGTCAGACGGGGTGCTGCGTGTGCCCCAGCGCATTGCCACGGCGCTGTCGACTGACGACGGGCTGCCGCTGACCACTTCCTAGGGTTTACCGGGTACATGCCCGTCCGGCAGCAGCCCTAACATCGGTGACTCACTCACATGTGAGTGAATATTTTCCTCACAAAAAGGAGACATCCGATGAAGCTGCTTCGCCTTGCCCTTGCGGCCCTGTTTGCCACGGCCTTTGCCGCCCAGGCACAGGACTACCCCGTGCGCCCCGTGAAGATCGTGGTGCCCTATGCAGCAGGCGGCGGCGTGGACGCCGCAGCCCGGCTGGTCGCGCAGCACCTGTCCACCACACTGGGGCAGAACTTCGTGGTGGATGCCAAGCCGGGCGGTGGCACCATCATCGGCACTGAGATGGTCGCGCGCTCAGCCCCTGACGGTTACACGCTGCTGATCACCGGCGGCTCCACAATGAGCCTGCTGCCGCTGACACACCCGGGCAAGCTGCCGTTTGACCCGCTGGCCGACTTTGCGCCCGTGGGTGTGGTGTCGCGCATCCCGTTCTTCCTGTTTTCGTCGGCCAGCATGCCCTACAAGACGGTGAAGGAACTGATGGACGCAGCCAAGGCCAGCGGCTCCATGGCCTATGCCAGCAACGGCATCGGCGCCATGGGCCATGTGGGCACCGAGATGCTGCTGCAGTCGGCCGGCGCCAAGATGGTCCACATCCCGTACAACGGCTTCGCGCCCGCCCTGACCGACCTGGTCACCGGACGCGTGGGCATGGTCATGGCCGACCTGGCGCCGGTGGCCGGCCAGCTGCAGGCGCGCACGCTGCGCCCGCTGGCGGTGGCGTCCAGCCAGCGTTCACGCTTCATGCCTGAGGTGCCCACAATGGAAGAAGCCGGTTTCCCCGGCACCGAATTCGAAGTCTGGCTGGGCCTGTACGCCCCCGGCAAAACACCGCCTGAGATCGTGACGCGCGTGGCCGCCGAGCTGGGCCGCTTCCTGGCGCTGCCGGCCACGCGCGAAGCCTTTGCCAAGCTGGGCCATGAGACCGGCGCCGGCGGGCCTGACGTGGTGCGCCAGCGCATCATCAACGAGCAAAAGGCCTTTGCCCCCGCCGTGCGCGCCGCCGGGCTGAGCAATGCCAAGTGAGCACAACGCGCCGGCACCGGCGCAGGCCCGCAGCGCGTCGCACCACCTGCTGCAGGCGCTGGTGGACTACGGCGTGGAGTACCTGTTTTGCAACCTGGGCACCGACCACGCACCGCTGATCGAAGAGATGGCACGCTGGCGCACCGAAGGCCGGCGCTTGCCCAACATCGTGTTGTGCCCGCATGAAAACGTCGCCGTCCACATGGCGGGCGGGTATGCGGCCGCCACCGGCCGCGGCCAGGCGGTGCTGGTGCATGTGGACGCCGGCACGGCCAACGCAGCCATGGCACTGCACAACCTGTTCAGGGCCCGCATCCCGGTGCTGCTGCTGGCGGGGCGCGCGCCGGCGACCACCTTCAACGGGGTCGAGGGTGGGCGCGACACCTATGTGCATTTTGTGCAGGAGCCTTTTGACCAGGGCAGCGTGGTGCGGCCCTACGTCAAGTGGGAATACACCCTGCCCTGGCCGTCCACGGCGGGTGAGGTGATTGCGCGGGCCCATTCGGTCATGCACAGCGACCCGCCAGGCCCGGTGTACCTGATGCTGCCGCGCGAAACGCTGGCAGCGCCCTGCCCGCCCAACGAGATTGCCGCCTTCCCGCCGGCGCGCCACGCACCCGTGCGCGCGGGCCGCGCCGACCCGGCCCTGATCGAGCGCATTGCCCGCAAGCTGGTTGACAGCGCCGACCCCTTGCTGGTCTCCGCCTACGCCGGGCGCAATGTGCAAGCTCCCGCGCTGGTGGAGCAGCTGGCCCTGCTGACCGGCATGCGCGTGTGTGAATTCAACACCGTGCACCTGAACATCCGCCGCGACTCGCCGTGCTTTGGCGGCTACCTGCCCGGGCCGTTTGCCGAAAACGCGGATTTCGGGCTGATGCTGGATGTAGACGTGCCCTGGGTACCCAAAACCACGCGCGTGAACCCCGCCGCCTGGTGGGCGCAGATAGACATCGACGCCATCAAGCGCGACATGCCCATGTGGGGATTTGCCGCCGACGTGCGCCTGGAAGGCGACAGCGTGCAGATGCTGGCGCAGCTGATCGAAGCAGTGCAGGCACTGGCCACGCCTGAATTTCACGAACGCGCAGCAGCGCGCCTTGAGCGGCTGGCACAGGCGCACGCGCAGCGCACGCAGCGCGTGGCGCAGGCCGCAGCCGACCCGGGCAGCGTGGATGCCATCAACCCGCAGTACCTGTGCGCTGCGCTGGGCCGGGCGCTGGCGCCGCAAGACATCGTGCTCAATGAAGGCATACGCAACACGCTGTCGGTGTTCGACCAGATCCCGCGCACCGAGCCCGGCACGCTGATCGGCCTGCCCGGTGGCGGCCTGGGTTTTTCAGGCGGCACGGCGCTGGGCATGAAGCTGGCGCTACCCGGGCGCAATGTGGTCCACATCGTGGGCGACGGCACGTTCTATTTCAACAACCCCAGCGCTGTGTACGCCGTCGCCAGCGAATACAACCTGCCCATCTTCACGGTGATTCTGGACAACAGCGGCTGGTCGGCCGTGAAGGAATCGGTGCTGCGCATGTACCCGCACGGCAAGGCCCAACAGACAGATGAATTTGCCTCACGCCTGCCCGCCGGCATGGACTACGCCGCTGTGGCGCAAGCCGCGGGGGCCCATGGCGAACGCCTGAGCGACCCCCACCAGGCCGACGCCGCCATTGCACGCTGCCTGCAGGCCCTGCGCGAAGGCCGCAGCGCGCTGCTGCACGCACGCGTGACGCCGCTCTGATCCCATCGTCATGCCGACCCCATCCACCGGAACCCGACCCGCCCGCCGCAACCTGCCCCTGCTGCTGCTGCAGTCGCGCGAGCGGCTGCTGGCCCGCTTTCGCCCGGTGCTGAACACCCACGGCATTACCGAACAGCAGTACCGCGTGCTGCGGGCCATCGAATCTGCAGGGCCGCTGGAGCCACGGCAGATCGGCGCCATCTGCCACATCTCCAGCCCCAGCCTCACGGGCGTGCTGGCGCGCATGGAGGCCATGGACCTGGTTGCCCGCGAACGGCTGGCGCACGACCAGCGGCGCGTGATGGTGTCGCTGACGCCCGCCAGCCGCAAGATGTTCCGCCAGATGAAGCCGCGCATTGAAGCGGTATACGAAACATTGGAGGCTGACCTGGGGCCCGAACTCACGGCCAGCATTTACAGCACGCTGGACCGCTTTCTGGCGCGGCTGGCGCCCGCTGACGCGCAAGCTTGCGAGTAACACCGCCATGAAACAACTGAGCTACCCCGACACCCGCGCCCAGGTCAGCGACACCGAATGGCAGCAGCGCGTGGACCTGGCGGCCGCCTTCCGGCTGGCCAACCATTACCGCTGGACGGACCAGATCTACACCCACTTCACCGCCAAGGTCCCCGGGACATCGCAGTTCCTGATCAACCCGTACGGCGTGCTGTTTGACGAAGTGACGGCCTCCTGCCTGGTCACGGTGGACCTGGACGGCAAGGTGATCCTGGACCCGACCGGCATGGGCATCAACCCGGCCGGCTTCTTGATCCACAGCTGCGTGCACCGTGCGCGGCCTGATTTTCTGTGTGTGCTGCACACGCACACGGCGTCGGGCCTGGCTGTGGCCGCGCAAAAGCGCGGCCTGCTGAACCTGACGCAGCACGCCATGCGGTTTCACAACCGCATTGGCTACCACGACTACGAAGGCATCGCGCTGGAAAGCGCCGAGCAGGCGCGCCTGGTGCGCGACCTGGGCAACCACAAGGCCATGATCCTGCGCAACCATGGCCTGCTTGCAGCCGGCACCACCATCCGCGACGCGTTCGAGCAGCTGTACTACCTGGAACGCGCCTGCGAAGCCCAGGTCAGGGCGCTGGGCGGCGGGGTGGAGGTGATTGAATGCGCCCCGGAGATTGCCGAGAAAGTGGCCCGCGTGCTGGACCGCCCCGGACGCAGCGCCTACGACACCGACTGGCCGGCGTTGCTGCGGTGGCTGGATCGCACGGACGCGTCGTACCGCAACTAGGAGTCTGCGCGGCAGAAGCCAGGCTGTCATGCCGGGCTCGACCCGGCATCCACAGGGGATCGCTGCATTGTTGATCAGGGCCAATTGGTTTGCAGCCTTGGCCAGCAGCGCGAGCTGAACGCCCCGCTGGCATAGCAGTAGATCGACACTTTGACTCTCGCCACCATGGATGCCGGATCAAGTCCGGCATGACATGCTTCTTCTGCCGCGCAGACTCCCAGGGCGACATCAGCGTAGCGCCGCCGTGCCGTCCAGCCATTCCCACGGCCGCTCGCTGCGCGTGCGCGCCTGGTACGCCGCAATCTGCGCCTCACGCGCGAGCGTCACAGCCACCTCGTCGGCGCCTTGCAGCAAGATCTGGCGGCGAAAGTCCGGCAGGCTGAAGGTGATGGGCTGGCCGTCGGGCGGCGTCAGCGTGCAGGCCTGCAGGTCCAGGTGAAAGTCCGCGCCCTGTTGCGCTTGTGCGCCCAGGCGCTGCACCGTGGGCCAATCGAATACCAGCGGCAGCATGTGGTTGCGAAAGCAGTTGTCATGAAAGATCTGCCCGAAGCTGGGCGCGATCACGCAGCGGATGCCAAATGCATTGAGCATGGTGGCCGCGGTCTCGCGCGAGCTGCCGCAAGCGAAGTTGGGCCCGGCCACCAGAAAGCGCGCTTGGCGAAAGGGCGGCTGGTTCAGGATGAAGCCCGGCTGCTCCTGGCCATCAGCGCCGTAACGCCAGGGGCCAAACAGGCGCTGCGCCAGCTCCTCTTGCGTGCGTACGCCAGCGGGCTGCATGCCGCCGCCGGCGCCGCGCACCAGCGGCGCAATGATGTCGGTGTTGATGTCCTGCAGCAGCAGGGGTGCAGCGGGGCCACTGAGCTGGACCAGTGCCGCCATGTCAGGCCCCTGCCGCGGCCAGCTTGCGCGGGTCGGTGATGTAGCCGGCGCAGGCCGACGCTGCGGCCAGCTGCGGCCCGGCAATGTGTGTGCGGCTGCCAGGGCCCTGGCGGCCGGCAAAGTTGCGGTTGGCTGTGGACACAGCGCGCTCGCCGGGGCCGATGGTGTCGCCATTGCCACCCAGGCACATCGAGCAGCCGGGTGTGCGCCAGTCAAAGCCCGCCTGCATGAACACCTGGTCCAGCCCCTCGGCCTGAGCTTCCCGCCGCACCTGTTCAGAGCCGGGCACCACCCAGGCCT
The DNA here is from genome assembly GCA_943372515.1 of Ramlibacter sp. 2FC. Classification (GTDB taxonomy): domain Bacteria; phylum Pseudomonadota; class Gammaproteobacteria; order Burkholderiales; family Burkholderiaceae_C; genus RAM1. Next base: position 11,746 of record CALRYY010000084.1, read on the forward strand.
GCACACCCGGCGCCACATGGCGGCCGCGCACCACGGCGGCGGCGGCGCGCAGGTCGGTGATGCGGCTGTTGGTGCACGAGCCGATAAAGACGCGCTGGATCGGCAGCCCCTCGATGGCCTGCCCGGGCGCAAGCGCCATGTAGCGCATGGCGGCCTCCATGCCGGCACGTTTACCGGCGTCGGCCTCAGCCGCCGGGTCGGGCATGCGCCCGTCAATGGGCAGCACCATGTCCAGCGTGTTGCCCCAGGTCACCTGCGGCACCAGGCCGCTGACGTCCAGGCGCACTTCATGGTCAAAGCGCGCATTGGCATCGCTGGCCAGCGTGCGCCAGTCGGCCACCGCTGCGTCCCACAGCGCGCCCTTGGGCGCATACGGCCTGCCTTCCAGCCAGGCAAAGACCGTGTCGTCGGGCGCGATCATGCCGTAGCGGGCGCCCCATTCAACCGACATGTTGCACAGGGTAAAGCGCGCCTCCATCGGCAGGGCGCGCACGGCGCTACCTGCGTATTCAACGGCATAGCCATTGCCATAGGCGGCGCCCAGCTGGCCGATCAGGTACAGGATCAGGTCCTTGCCGCCGATGCCGGATGGCAGCGTGCCGTCCAGCGTCACACGCATGGTTCTGGGCTTGTGTTGAACGCAGGTCTGCGTGGCCAGGATGTGCAGCAGCTCGCCCTGCCCCACGCCCCAGGCCAGCGCGCCCAACGCGCCATGGGTGCAGGTGTGGCTGTCGCCAATGGCCACTGTCAGGCCCGGCAAGGCAATGCCCAGCTCGGGCGTGATCACATGCACGATGCCGTGGCCCTGCTGGCCCACGTCGAACAGGCGCACGCCAAACTGGCCCGTGTCGCGCCGCAGCGCGATCACGTGGGGGTTGGCGTTTTGCAGCGGGTCTGTGGTGCGCGGGTCGGTCGCCACCGAATGGTCGGGCGTGGCAAAGGTCAGCTCGGGGTTGCGCACCCGCAGGCCGCGCCCGGCCAGCCGCGTGAAGGCGTTGCCGTTGAAGTCCTGCAGCACATGCCTGTCTACATGCAGCAGGGTAAAGCCCTCGCCCAGGTCCGCCACCACATGGCGGCGCCAGATCTTCTCGAACAGGGTGGCATCAGTTGACACTGGCGCCCGACTGCTTGACGGCCTGCTTCCAGTAGTCGACCTCGCGGCGGATGGTGGCCGCAAAATCCTGCGGCGACGAGGCCACGATGGCCATCGACTGGCGCTCCAGCTGCTGGGTGATGGCCGGGTCGGCCAGCACACGCGCGATATCAGCATGCAAGGCCTTGAGGATATCGGGCGGCATGCCGCGCGGGCCAATCAGGCCAAACACGCTGTCGTAGCCCAGGCCGGGCAGGGTCTCCTCCAGCACCGGCCATTCGGGGTGCAGCTTGTTGCGGCGGATGTCGGTCAGGGCCAGCACCTTGAGGTTGCCGGCCTTGATGTGCGGCAACGCTGATTCCAGCACCACAAAGCCCACGGGCACACGGCCGGGCAGCAGCTCGCGATAGGCGGCGGAGCTGCCGGCGTAGGGAATGTGGACCATGTTCACACCGGCGCGCTGCTTCATCAACTCTGAGGTGATGTGTGCCGCCGTGCCCACGCCCAGCGTGGCATACGAGATGGTGCCGGGGCTGGCCTTGGCCCGGGCCAGCAGCTCGGTGATGTTGTTGGCCGGGAACGACGGGTGGGCCACGACGGCGCCTGTGATGTTGCCGATCTGGGTGATGGGCGTGACGTCCTTGAAGGTGTCGTACGGCATGTCAGCGCGCAGGCTGGGGTTGATGGTGAAAGAGCTGATCACCACACCAAACGTATGGCCGTCGGGCGGCGCGGTTACCACGGCTTGCGTGCCGATGAGCGTGCCGCCGCCGGGGCGGTTTTCCACCACCACCGGCTGGCCCCACAGCTCGGCCAGCTTGAGTGCAATGGGCCGCACGATGGCGTCGGTGGCGCCGCCCGCCAGCAGGGGCGAGATGAGCTTGACCGGCCGCACAGGCTTGAAAGCAGGCGCAGCGGCCTGGGCCCATGCGCCCGCAGGCAGCAGCGTGGCGGCCAGGCCGCCGAGCGCCGTGCGGCGCGTGAAATGCGGGCCTGAGAGCGGATAAGAGGTGGGGCGCTGCGCCATGGCGATGTCTCCAGATTTGTCTTGTTGTATTGATGATAATACATTTGCCATGCATAAAATCAAGACCATGCGACCCACAGGCCTGCAGCAGGGCACATCCCTGCACCACCAGATATCCACACTGATCAAGGACGGCATTGCCACGGGCCGCTACCGCCCCGGCGACCAGCTGCCCACCGAAGAGCAGCTGTGCCAGGCCCACCAGGTGTCGCGTGTGACGGTGCGCCGCGCACTGCAGTCGCTGGAGCAGCAGGACTACATCGAGCGCCAGGCCGGGCGCGGCACCTTTGTGTCGGCCCATGCGCTGGTGCTGAACATGCCCACGCCCATCGCAACCTACCTGGAGCAGCTGGCCGAGCGGCGCCGCTTGAGCAAGCCGCTGGTCAAGGAGTTCGGCTTTGTGGAGGCCGGGCACGACGTGAGCACCAGCCTGCAGCTGCCCGAGCGCGCCGAGGTGCTGCGGGTGGTGCGCCTGCGCATGGTGGGCAGCCTGCCCACGGTGTACACCACGCTGTACCTGCCGGGCGACATCGGCCGGCGCTTCAAGCGCGACGACTTCCGCAAGCACGCGCTGTCAGAGCTACTGGCGCGCGAAGGGCGCACCTATTCACGCATCGACATGGTCAGCCGCGCCTGCCTGGCCACGCCCGCGGTGGCGCAGCTGCTGCAGGTGGAAGTGGGCTCCGCCCTGGTGGACGTGCAGCGCATCGGCTACGACATGCAGGGAACGCCGGTGGAATTCCAGCAGCAGCAAGGTCCGTCGGACCGGTTTGAGACGCATGTGACGATTACCGGGAAATCCTGACGTCTGGCCCCGCCTGGCCGAGCCGTGCTCGCAACCCCAGTTCAGGTTTTTCCGAAGTTAATTTTCCAACGACACTGCTTTTTTGGAAGTTGAGGCGACCTTAAAGTCGCAGCTTCTTCAATCTCTTCGAGAAATCAAATGGAAACCATCGGAACCTGGTGGATGTGGACGGGCTTTGCCGTCTTTGTGGTGGTGGCTATTGCCATCGACCTGCTGGTCATGGAAAAACAGGGCGCGCACAAGGTCACGATGAAAGAGGCCGCGGGCTGGAGCGTGATCTGGTTTTCGCTGGCGTTCGTGTTTGTGGGCTGGCTCTGGTGGTACCTGGACGGCAGCCAGGGCCGGGAGATCGCCAACACGGTGTCCATGCAGTTCATCACAGGCTACCTGGTGGAAAAGAGCCTGTCCATCGACAACATCTTTGTGTTTTTGATGATCTTCAGCTACTTTGCCGTTCCGGCCGAGTACCAGAAGCGCGCGCTGATCGTGGGCATCATTGCCGCCATTGTGCTGCGCGCCATCCTGATCCTGGTGGGCGCCTGGCTGCTGGCCAGCTTTCACTGGATCCTGTACGTCTTCGGCGCGTTCCTGGTCATCACCGGCGTGAAGATGTGGCTGGCCGCCGGCAAGGAACCCGCTGTGGACCAGAACCCGGTGCTGCGTTTCCTGCGCAAGCGCATGAACCTGTCCACCGAATTTGACGGTGAAAAGCTCGTGACCTGGATCAACGGCGTCAAGTACTACACCCCGATGTTCGTGGTTCTTGTCATGATCGGTACCACCGACGTGATCTTTGCGGTGGACTCCATCCCCGCCATCTTTGCCATTACCAGCGACCCGTTCATCGTGCTCACCGCCAACGTCTTTGCCATCCTGGGCCTGCGCGCCCTGTATTTCCTGCTGGCAGACCTGGCGGACCGCTTCCACCTGCTGGCGTACGGCCTGGCGCTGGTGCTGGTGTTCATCGGCACGAAGATGCTGCTGCTTGACGTGTACAAGATCCCGATTGGCGTGGCGCTGGGCGTGACGGCCGGCATCATTGCCACCAGCATCATTGCATCGCTGCTGCGCTCCAGTGGCCACAAGCCCAAGGCGTCATTGCCTGCGCCCAAGGGATGAGCTCGCAGCTGCGGCGCTGGTTCCGTCAGCTGGAGCCCCGGGTTCTGGCCACCCTGAGCGGGCCGCTGCTGAGCAGGTGGCGGCCCTGGCTGGACCGGCACCAGGTCTTCAGCTTCAGCCGCAACCCGCTGGCGCTCGGTGTGGCCATCGGCATGTTCTGCGGCCTGATCCCGGGGCCGCTGCAGGTGGCCGGCACCGTACTGCTGTGCGTGTGGTGGCGCGGCAACCTCATTGCCGGCACGCTGGCCACCTTCTACACCAACCCGCTGACCATCGTGCCGCTGTACGCCGTGGCTTACCAGATCGGGCAGTGGGTACTGCCTGGCAGCCACGTGCTGCCGCCCCTGGGCGGCAATGGCGACGGGCACTGGGCGATGAACCTGTTTCACTGGGTACAGGCCATGGGCTGGCCACTGGCTGCCGGATTGCCGTTGCTGGGGCTTAGCCTGGCGCTGCTGGCCTGGCTGGTCGTGCAGGCGCTGTGGCTGGCACCGGTGTACCGGCGGCTGCAGACCTATCGGCAGTTCGTGCGAAGCAAAAAATAGGCGCTTCGACCGCGCCTATGGGAAGTGACCAGGCAGTGCTTGTGCGAACGCGATGATTAAATGCGAAACCAGCGAAGGCTAGGGTTCCCAGGGATTGAGCAACACTGTGCCGGTCTTCGCATAGCCCGCAGTGTCGCGGGAAACAATCGTCATGCCGTGGTGCAGCGCCGTTGCCGCAATGATGAGGTCCGGCTGCGAAAACGTGTGCCCGGCCTTCCGCCCTTCTTCCACCAACAAGCGCCACTTGAACATAATGTCTTCACCAATCGGCAACACGCGGCCCTCAAACATCGGGCGCAACTGCAGGGTGAGCCAGTCATTCAGCGCGGCCCGTTTGTGCAAGTCGCCGATCAGCTCAATGCCGAACCTGATCTCGGCGAAGACAACAGAGCTGACGAACAAGGCGTCCAACGGCTGCGCTTCAATGAAGGCCACGACTTTTTTGTTGGGACGGGGGCGCCGCAGCTCCGACAAGACGTTGGTGTCCAGAAGCCAGCCGTTCATAGCTTGACGTTGCGCACAGGCGAAGGCGTGCGCGAAGGAGCGGCAAAATCAACATCACGATGCGGCGAGGATTGCAACGCATCAATGAGCGCCCGCCCCGTGCGATCCCCCTGAAGTTTGCGGAATTCCTGCGCGGCGATCACGACAACTTCATCACGCCCATGCACCGTCACGTGCTGCGGGCCGTCGCTATGCACGCGGCGCACCAACTCGCTGAAACGTGCCTTGGCGTCCTGCAACACCCAGTACCCTGGAGCTGGGGCGGCCCGCTTTGGGGGCTTGGGTTGGCTTGAAATTCTAGTCATACTGACCAGAATATAACCTCTGCCGGCATTTGGCAAGAAGCCGGGAGCCGGGGCATGAGCGAAAAAAAAGCACCCCAAAGGGCGCTTTGATTTTATTGGCGGAGAGGGTGGGATTCGAACCCACGGTACCTTGCGGTACGCCTGATTTCGAGTGCACAAAGCACATTGATGTAGACGTAAGACTGGACGCGGGGTAGCGGCCGAATGGACACTTCATTTCATGACCACAACCGTGTTTATGGGATGAAATGGGAAAGTCTCTGACCCCAGTTGCGAAAGATGGCCAGCGCATCGAACGCGGTATCTACGCGCGTGTTTCGGCGTTGACAGGGCACATCACCGCCCTTCAGGTGAAGCTCACGCCGCCGGGCTCCAAGACTGCGATCTGCGAGTCTTTTCAGCGCCTCGACGAGGCCCGATCCTTTCGTGACTCAGTCCTTGCTGACCTGGCACTGGACGCCTACAAAGAGCGGGTTCTGCGCGCGCGTGAGGAAGGTAGGCGGAAACGAGCATTGATGGCGACAACTGTGTCCGACGCAATTCAGGCCTACGAGACCACGGTCACCCCGACGAAGAAAAGCGCGGCTACCGAGCGCTATGTGCTGGCCAAATTGCGTCGGCACGCGATCGCCAGGAAGCCGCTGATCGGGTTGCGCGCAGAACACATCCGTGAACTGTCCCGCGCGATGCGCGCCGAGGGGGTGAAGCCCGTGTCCGTGGCGAAGTACATCTCCAAGCTGTCAGCCATCCTTACCTGGGCGAAGAGTGCGTACGACTATCCGGTGCCGAACGCTGTTCTCGACCTGCCTGCCGAAGAACGCCGGACCGCTGGCCGCTCCCGCGATCGCCGGCTTTCCCCCACCGAGGAGAGGTATCTGCGCACGCAACTGCAGGACGCTCCAAATCCGGCGATGCTGCCCATGTTCGACTTGGCGCTGGAGACCGGTGCCCGACTGGGTGAGTTGCTATCCCTGACATGGTCTGAAGTCGATCTCGATGGCAAAGTTGCGTGGCTGCGCGACACAAAAAACGGGCACGATCGCCCACTCCTCCTGTCCAATCGCGCTGTCGCAGTACTCGCCACACTCAAGGCGATGCCCGTGCGTGGGCTGAATGGGGCGGTGCTGCGAATTCTCAAACCCACCCACTCGAAGTACTGGCAGGAAGCCAAGCGGAACGCCGTCGCGTCGTACCGCGCTGAACTGAAGGCCGTTGGTGAGGTTCCCGATCCAAAGTTTCTGGATGATTTCAGGTGGCATGACTTGCGGCACGAAGCCATTTCCAGAATCGCCGAACGCGGCGCCCTGGCATCAACGCAGCAAATGCAGATGTTCAGCGGTCACAAGGACGTCCGGATGTTGCAGCGCTACACCCACATCCGCACCTTCACGGAACTCGCACGACAACTTGGATGATCGCGCCGCTCGGCATTTCTGCCTATTTTTTGAGCACATTTTTTTCGAATCCAGTACTGGCTCTAAAACAGTCCTTTAATACAGTATCTCTAAGCAGTATCTCTGACGATTTTCAAATGCCAAATTCCTTTTTTAAATCAAAGAGTTACGAGACCCCCCTCGTTGCGACTTGAACCCCCCTTCGTTGCGCTGTGACCCCCCCTTAGGCCATTTTCGTTGCGCACTGACCCCCCTTTTGTTGCGCCTTGACCCCCCCTGTGGATAAGGTTATCCACAAAAGCTCTTCGAGATTCTCCATAAGCGTCTCCGGAGGAAGTTGGCAGTCTGGGCGTCAAAAGGCCGGCAAGCGGCCCTCAGAACGCGCCGTCGCGCGTTCTTTCACCCTCGGCAGGGGGCGTAGCGCCGCCCCCC
>CALRYY010000085.1:0-18923 GCA_943372515.1 Ramlibacter sp. 2FC
CTTTTTTGCGGGAAGTGCGCAAGCGTCACGTTGACGCCGTCCAGTTGCATCGACAGTGATGCCGTCCCCATTGCGTCCGGCGTGAGGTCAGGCGCCGTCACGCCGAGTGCGCCGCACAGGCTTTTGCACAGCCCGTGGAAATTGTCGTAACCCATGTTGTTGCCTCCCTTTCAATCCCGGTTGATCCTATTCATCCCACTGAACAGATCAACACAGACAAAGGTATGGAGACAACACTAAAGCAGCCGCACCCCCGGCCAGTCACCGCCCGTCACGCGCTCACGCGTCGTCTCGCGCAGCAATGCGTGGACCACCTGCGCGGCCAACGTGGGCGCCGCATCGCGCGCCACGCAAAGATGCGCGCGCCGGATCAGCGGCGGCTGCGTGGGCGTTGCCTTCAGTGCGCCACTGCGCAGCTCATCAGGCAGCGCAGCCCACGGCATGACGCAATGGGCCAGCCCGTCCAGTGCCGCCTGGCGCATGATGCTCATTGAATTGGCCGTCACCCTGGGCACCGGCAACACCGCGCCCAGGGCGCGAACCGCCTGCTCCACCAGGTCGCGCACGCCGTTGCCCGGCCCGGGCAATGACAACGGGTATTCGCTCAACAACGTCAGCGGGATACAGGGGGTGAGCGGCGCCATGTCCGGATGCGAGACCAGGTACAGCATCTCTTCGAGCAAGGGCTCGGACTGCAGCAAGGCAGCCTGGGCGTCATTCACCAGAACGGCCATGTCAAACCGGCCGCTTACCACGCCATTGAGCAGGCTGCCGCTCAGTTCATCAAAAAACTCCAGCTCGATCAAGGGGTAGCGGGCCTGAACCGCCGCCAGCAAGGGCATGGCGTACTTCAGCGCCGTGCTCTGGGGCAACCCGACCGTGACGCGCCCGCACGGGTTGCCCGCGGCCTCGAGCACGGCGGGCCCCAGGTCGGCCAGTTCCTTGAGAATGCGCTGGGCCCGCCGGTAGAACACTTCACCCTGCTGCGTCAGGCTCACGCCGGTCGAGCGACGCAGCAGCAGGGGCTGGCCCAGCTCGGCTTCAAGCTGCGCGACCTGCTGGCTGAGCGCCGGCTGCGCAATGTACAGCGCCCTGGCTGCGCCGGACAGGCTACCCAGATCGGCAATCTGGATGAAGTTTCGAAGCTGGCGGATTTCCATTCGTGTATTCCAGTGGGAGGCGAACGACCTTGCCTGGATTGAGGATGTTATGCGGATCCAGTGCCCGTTTGATGCTGCGCATCACATCCACCGCAGTCTGGCCCAGCTCTTCTTCCAGGTAGCTGATTTTCCCCATGCCGATGCCGTGCTCGCCTGTGCAGGTACCGTCCATGGCGATCGCGCGGCGCACCAGCCGGGCGCTGATCTCGCCGGCCAGTTTCACTTCCGCCGGGTCGTTGGGGTCCACCAGAAGCAGGCAATGAAAATTGCCGTCACCGACGTGCCCGAAAACAGGTGCCGGCAGGCCGCTGGCGGCGACATCGGTCAGCGTCTGCGCAATGCACTGCGAAAGCGCCGGCAGGGGCACGCAGGCGTCGGTGGTAAAGGACCGGCAGCCTGGGCGCAACTGCAGGCAGGCAAAGTACGCGTGGTGGCGCGGCGTCCATAGACGGGTGCGGTCTTCCTGCCGGGTGGCACATTGAAACTCGCCGCCGCCTTCTTCGCTGGCCAGGGCCCGCAGGGCCTCGCGCTGCTCCTGCACCTGCTGGGGCGAGCCGCTGAACTCCAGGAACAGCGTGGGCGCCTCGGCCAGCGCGGTCTTGCTGTGAGCATTGATGGCCTTGATGGTCAGCGCGTCCAGCATTTCCGCCCGGGCCAGCTGCACGCCCATCTGCATCGCCATGATCACGGTGTTCACAGCGCTTTGCACGTCGGGGAAGTTCACCACCGCCGCTGCGACAGCCTCTGGTTGCGGGTGCACGCGCACAGTAACCTCGGTGATGATGCCCAGGGTGCCTTCGGAGCCGACCAGCAACTGCGTCAGGCAGTAACCGGCTGACGATTTGCGTGCATGCCGGGCGGTGCGCACGACAGCGCCGTCGGCCATCACCACCGTCAGGCTCACCACGTTGTCGCGCATCGTGCCGTACCGCACGGTGTTCGTTCCCGACGCGGCGGTAGCCGCCATGCCACCGATGCTGGCATTGGCCCCCGGGTCAACTGAAAAGAAAAAGCCGGTCTGGCTCAGCTCGCGGTTCAACGCCTCGCGCGTCATGCCGGCCTGTACGGTGGCGGTCATGTTGGCGGTGTTGACCGAGATGACTTCGTCCATGCCCGACAAATCGATGCACAAGCCGCCATACAGCGCAATGATGTGCCCCTCCACCGACGAGCCGACACCAAAAGCAATCACCGGCACCCGGTGCCGGTTGCACGCGCTGACAATGGCGGACACCTCTTGGGTGGTCTTGGGGAATGCGACCGCGTCAGGCGCCTGGGGTGCAAAGCTCGACTCGTCACTGCCGTGCTGCAGGCACACCTGCCGGTTGGTGGTAAACCGGCCCGGCAGCAATGTCGCCAGCATGTCCGCCAGCGCGCCAGGCAGGCCGGCACCGCGTTTTTCCGTTGTAGTTGCAGTCATCGTTTCCCCTTGTTGGTTGACCAAAGGGCGCAGTCTATGAAGCCTGCGCGAACGCCGGAAATACTGTTTGCGTCTACCGGTAACGCAAAAACTTATGGCGCGTGTCAGGGCCCGTCTTGTGCAATTCCCTTTTTGTCGTCACCGTCATGGTCAAAATCGCGCAGAACGATGTCGTCGTTCAAGGGTGCTGGCACCGGCCCGTGCTGCCTGCCCCTCAAGCGGTCATAGGCCTTTAGAACAAGGCCTATCGGATCCACCCGGGTGATCAGCGTGCTGAACGCGCTCAACCCCACGGCTGTTGCAAGTGGCAAGCCTGCGACCGCTGCGATGCCCCCCACGAAAGCCCCCCCGACCAGCGACGGCATCATGCCGTCGGCCCACGCCTGGTCCTTGTCATTGCCCGGCACGAGGCCCTTTTCATCCAGCTTGGCGATCACTTCGGGCGGCGGCGTCTTGGCTGTTGATGCGGGAGACAGCTTGTTCATGCAATACACGATCAGGCTCCCGCCAGCAAAAACCACAGCGGCCTTGGGCAGCAGGTGATTCCACGACGAATCCTCCCGTGCCGAGCGCGCAAACTCGTGCTGCGATATGCCCACGTGGTCGCTGGCCATGGTGCTGGTGTAAATCGTCACCATCATGCCGCTGAGCATGGCGTGCCCGGTCTGCACGATCTGGTCGGCCACCCACGCCCGGTTGGACGGCTGCGTCCATTTTTGCACCTGGTTCTGTTCGTGGTCGTGCTGATACTTGACCCATTCGGCCTTCTGGTCGGGCGTGGAGCTGTCCACTGAAGACTTGATGACAGACGGCGCCAGCTCGTAGCGGATCTTCATCGTGCCCCATTGGTGCGCGATGGTCAGAAACGCCAACCCGGCGATCGAGCCATTCAGGAAGCCCGCCGCATAAGGGTGCATGTCATCCTGGTACGCTTTCGTCAGCACACCTGTCGCGCCCCCAACGCCCAGCACGAGCGGGACCGTGAGATAAAACCTGTTGCCAAACAGCGGCGCCGTGAACGCTTTGGTGGCGGCCAGCGACCGCATCTCCACGCGGTTCTGCGCGCCCTTCAGTGTCAGGGGCTTGGGCGCGCCCAACAACAGATCGCCGTCCTTGAACCAGGTGATCAAGCTGCCCACCAGAAACGCGCCACCGCCCACAATGGCGCTGCCCAGAGCCACCGGGTGGCTGTTGAATGACGAGCCGCCCGAGACCTGGCCGGACTGCATGTTGGACGGATAGTCCTTGCCCGCAACGATGGTCTGGACGCCGACCGCCACTGTCAGCAATGAGAAACCGGCCGTTACCAGCTTGTCTGCAAGCAGCCGAAGCCGGGGGTTGGTGATGTTGTTCAGCCGGACATCCCGGGAGGTGGGGTCGTCGGGCATGTCTGCCCAATTCAGGATATCGCGCAGAAATTGCGTCACATTGAGCGCCATGCCATGCACTGCGCCGAGCACCGGCGCCGCGGCCGTGCTGGATGCGGCGGCCAAAAGCGCTTGAAAGGCTGCGTTGGCAACCAGATTCGCCTCCAGGGGCTTCAGGCCCTGTTCTGCGCGGTAGGCATTCACCAGTGCGACGGAAGTCTGCGTGAACCCCGCCATCAGCACACGGCGCAAGCCCCAGCTCGCCGCCACTGTGACGAAAGCTTCGCCTGTATTGAACGCCAATGCGGCCAGCTTCTTGACGATGCCCGGCGACGCCGGCTCAAGCGGTTGCTGTTGAACGTCCTGCACCACGGCATGAAACCCTGACGGAAGGGACATCGGCGGAAAATTGGGACCTCCCGGATTCATCATGTGCTCCTGTGGCGCCGCTCAGGCGATGTTTGCAATGCCACCGGGGGCAGCGCCGACGGCCTTTTCAGCCGCACGGGTCAGGTCCGCCAACGTGCGGGCCAGCTCCGCCGTCAGCGCCTGCATGGCCGCGGCAACAACCTCGTGCGCGTCGGTCGACTGGGCCAGATCAATGCGCATGCAGAACATGGCCACATTGCTGCCTGGCATGACAGCGTAATAACCCATGCGGGCAGCCGGTACGAGCATGTTCAATTCGAGCAGCCGCTTGCAGACAATGCCCTCGTTCTCTGCAGAGAACTCCCCCACCTCCACCACCAGGAAGAGCCCGTCGGGGTCCATGGCGCTGTAGTTTTCCAGGCGAAAGCCCGTGCCTTTGAAGTCAAAGCGCTGGCCGTCCAGCAGCGCTTGCGCGTCCAGCCGCATGTGGCTGGCAAACTGCTCCACGGTATGCCGGTATGCGGGCGGGATCGTGCGCGACGGCAGTGCCTGGTTCGTCTCCATCGGGGCTCCCTCTGTAAAGAAGCCGCGATTTGCGCATGGCCCGTGCGTCCGATCAACCAGACAAAGGTATACCCACTCACCCGCCGCTCACCCCGTCTCATACCGACGGCTGCGCCCGGCGTGCGACGACGAAGGTATAGCTGAAGCACCGGCCATTGCCGGATAGCATGGTTTGAACCGCCCGAGCGCCGTGCTCGAGACAGCCCGAAACCGTGAAGCGCCCATCGTCTTTCCCACGCTCGCCCGGCGTTACCGCACCGCCCGTGACCACCGGCCCTGGCGGGCAGGCGCCGGGCTTTGCCCAGCTCATGCGCTGCGACTGGGGCACGCACGTGACGGTGCTGGGCCACCCCGGCCGGTTCAACCAGGCCGGCATGATGCGCGGCCGCCCGACCGTGGTGGTCGTCGCCGGCTGCGGCCACGCTGCCCTGAAGGCCGCAAGCCGGGCACACCAGCATGTCGGCGACGGCGAAAACGCCTACTACCTGGACTACGAGCAGGCCGGCTTGCGCATTGGCACGCCGTCAGGCGCGCCGCTGATGCGCGACCAGGCCATCACCTGCCTGCGCGCGGGCGACGTGGTGCTGCTCAATGGCACACCCGTGACCCTGCTGGCGCTGAAGCGACGCGGCTGCCACCTGTGGCTGGCGGTGCTGCCCGATCCCGCGCAGGCACCGCAGATGCTGCGCGCGGGCGCCCTGCCCGTGGTGCTGCCCACCGCGCAGTTGCCGCGGGGCGCCTGGCGGCTGCGCTGGGAGCCGGCGACCCAGCTGCGGCTGGTGTCCGCCCGGCTGCCCGGGTTTGACGATGTGCATAAGCTGTGCCGGGGCACCCCCGTGACGCTGGGCGCGCAAGGCACGCCGGCACTGCTGCAGGGTTCATACGTGGAAGAAGGCACGCGCCAGTTTGTGACCGTGCGCCCGCTGGACCGCCCACCGAGCCAGACAGGCGGCCTGGGGGTGCTGCGGCTGCGTTTTCAGGAGGCGGGGTTGAGGGTGGTGGAGTGAGCCTGAGGCGAGATCACTCTTGAACAGCCAGACGCTCGCGCATGGCCGCGTGAGCCTCCAACGGACAGTCGCACGCCAGTTCGGCAAATTGGCGCGCCGACTGGATTGCACCATCAGGCTTCTGAAATTCTTTCTGCAAGGACTTCAGAGCCGCCAGAAGATCATTGGCCTCAGATTTCAGGGCCGGGCTGTCGCCAGAGGACGGCGAGTCGATGATCTCCTGCAGGTCTGCAATCGCCATGTTGAGCAGATCTTGCCTCCCGTCAATGAAATTCACGACCTCGTCCATGGCGAACGAGATCGTTCTCAAATCAGCCGGACCAGGCGAATTGTTCGCCATCGCGATCTGCGTGGCAGGGTCCAGCGGCATCGCGACCTGCATGGCACGTTCCAGCGGCATCGCGATCCGGACAGGCAACTGCGCAGCCAGCGCCAGGATTCCAAGCTTGCTGACATTGGGGAGTCGGCTTGCGAGACCTGGATCTCCGATGGCATGAATCCGGGTGTTTTGCATCCATGCTTGAGCGGCAACTACCAGCGCGCCGAAGAGCGGCTTCATTGATGGGCTCAGCTTGCTGAGCTGAGCCGCCGTGGCCGAGTCATTCATATTGCTATTCAAGCCAGCCAGAAACTTCTGTGCATCCTGCTTGTCGCTGGCAATCTCCTTGCGCACACTGAGCTTGCTCACATTCAACTTCGCACCCTGCTGCGGCATGGCCGCTTGCGTGCTTTCGGCAAGACCAACGAATGCGCTCGTGTAGGGCGCCGGTTTGTTCTCGGATTCCCTGCCTTTTTCTAAGGCCAACCCCATTGGCTTGATCAGTCTGTCCAGCTTTTCCCTGACGGTTTCAATGGGTGCTTTCGCGCCCAGAAGCTCTGCGCTTTGTCCCGCCGCAGGTTCGAGCAGAGGCGGTTCGCCCGAAGGAAGCTGTGCCCCCGAGGGCAAGGGCGCGGGCTGCGGGAAGCCCGCCGGATGCCTGGTGTCGTCCATCGGTAATCTGGGCTCCGGCCCCGCCGGCATGACTGCAGCCCTGGACCCGCGAGCGTGTTCCGGCATGGCCATGCCATCGCCCAGTTGCGCGCGTGCATTCAGCAGTTCGGCTCGGTTGCCCTGGACCATGGCGGTCATGTCCTCAGCAGACATGTTGTCCCAACGGCCGGTGCAGTCATCGGTGATCTCTTTCAGGGTTTGCCCGCTTCCGCCGTCCAGTTTGGCTCCAAAGGTCTTCAGGAACTCATGCCCCAGTGGCGCACAACCATTGCCAGCCCGGACCTGGGCATCGTGTCTCACACAGTCTCCCTCCCAGGTGGCGTCAAGCACGCCTGGGGCGCTGAGCAAAGTAATCAACCTGTTTTCGATCTGCCCGGCTCGCGCTTCATTCTGTTTCCCGTCGGTATTCAAAAGCACGAACTCAAATTCTTCGTGGGCCTTACGCCTTACCACCATCGGCATCCAGTGCGGATAGCCCTCGCTGCCGGTGTGAACCCAGGTGGTCCGGCATTCGCCCACCTTCATACCGTTCGTCAGCGCCTTCATGGATTGTTTGAAATCCTCCTGCGCCTTCTGGGCCGTTTCGGGTGTGGGGGACTCTTGCACATCCAGTGCCAGATTGACCGCGCTCTGCGAAATGTCCAATTTCTCGCCATACGCTTGCTCGCTGACACACGACAGCTCAGCCTGGCTCACGGTCCTTTGGGGCGCCAGCCAGTCTTCGTTGCGCTCGTTGTCGCCCAGGAATTTCATCTGGCTGTGGACATACTGATTGATGTCCCGCTTGAAGTCAGCCGCGCAGTCCGGGTGCAGCGCCCCCAGGCAAGCGACTGTCACGGACAGCGCACGCCCCTTGCCATCCTTCGGCTGGAAAGCATGCGTCAGCGCCAGCTCGCACATGCGGTGTGCGGCCTTGCCGAGGCCCCGGCGGATGTCATCCTTGGCTTGCTGGCTGACAGGAGGATCTGACTTGTCCGTGCCGTACGGGTCCGCGTACAAGGCGCTCAGGGCACCTTGCGCTTGCGCACTGGCGTCATCCTTGCCGGCCGCCAGATTGACCAGGATGTCAATGGCCAGCTCTCTTTCATCGGCATTGCCGTGCTGCACCTGGTGCAGGATGGCTTTTATGTCCTCGGCTTTGAATGAAGCGGTATCTTCTTTTTTGCTGTTCTTGAACGCACCAAGGTCATACAGTGCGCCGGTTGACGCAGATGGTACGGGTGATGCGAGTGGCTGCATGTTGAATCCCTGGATCAGTCGCCGTGCGGCGCTATCAACGACAACAAAACGTTGTCCTTCCATTCGCCGTTCACTTTCATGAAATCACGCGAATAACCTTCGATGCCGAAGCCCAGGCGGCGCAACACGGCGCCGCTGCGCATGTTTTCGGGCTGGTGCGACGCCAGGATGCGGTGCAGCCCGTGGCGCTGGAACATGGCCTGAATGGCGGGCGCCAGCGCCGCGCGCATCAGGCCGCGGCCCTGCAGCGACTCGTCCATGCGGTAGCCCAGCCAGCAGCATTCGAACTCGTCGTGCACGATGCCCGAGAAGCTGATCACGCAGCCAATCTCGGGTTGGGGGGTCGCCTTGAGAAAGCCCACCAGGAACACCCCCGTGCCGTCGCGAAAGGCCCGTTCCTGGTCGCGCAGGATCGGCTCCCAGAACGAGGCTTCGGCCATGGCCGGCTCCAGCGACATGGCCAGGCGAAAGTGCTGCGCATTGCGCTGGTGCAGCCGCGCCAGCAGCGGCGCATAGGCCGGCGTCACGGCCATGAGCTGCCATTGCGTTGTATCCAGCCAGGCCGTGCCGCGCGCAGGCGGCGCGGCCGCCGGTGCCACCACGCGCGGCGGTGGCGCGGCCAGGGGTTGCGCGCTTGTTGCCAAGGTGCCGGGCTGTTCGACGATGGCCATGATCCGCTCCTGTCTATTTACGTTGCCTGGCAGGCCGCTGGCCCAGCAGGCCCAGGCGTTGCCAGACCGGCACGGTGACGCTCACGAACCGCCCGGCCTGGCGCTCATGCTCTTCGCGCGCGGCGTCGTCGGCCCCCTCGGCCGTGACCGCGCGGCCCAGCTCGGCCGGGGATCGCATGCCGCCCTGCCATGCCCGCCAGAACAGCCTCTCCATGCGCGTGCTGTCGATGCCGCTGCCCGCCACCGGCGACGCCAGGTAGCGCAGCGTGTTGTCGCTCAGCGAGCGTTGGCAGGTCATCTCGTTGAAGGCCTGGGCGTGCGCATCCTTGGCGCGCTGGGCGTCGTCGGCGAACACCGGACAGACATCGCGCCGCGCGACCAGGCGCGACAGGTTCAGCACCAGGTCGTCCACCGGCCAATGGGCCAGTTCGCCGTCGGCGCGCAGCGCGGCCAGGCTCAGCGGCTGCTGGGCGGCGGCCAGCCGGTCCAGCAGCGGGCGCAGGCGCGACTCGTCCAGCGCCATCTTGCCGTAGGGGGTGGACAGGAACATCTGCACGTCGGCGGCCGGTCGCGCCAGCACGAACCTGACCTCGTCCAGCGCGGCCTGGCGTTCGGCGGCCGTCAGGCACAGCGCGCCGCGCGTGAACACGTCGCGCCGGAAACGCCGGTTCAGCAGAAAGTCCGCCGCCGTCTCGCGCATCGGCGCACCCAGCGCGGCGTCGATGAAGCCCGCGCCGGCCAGCCGGTCGCGCACCTCGCCGGCCACGTCAGACAGGTGGATGGAACACGCAAAATTCAGCCGCGCGGCCTGCAGCTGCTGCTGCACTTCTGCAAAGTAGCTCAGGCACCACGACTGGTTGAAGTACTCATGCGCCAGCCCGCCGGGGTCCTGGCGCAGCATGTCGTCCAGCGCCTGGCTGGCGCGCGTGTTTTCGGTGAAAAACGCGCTGCCGTGGCGGCGCAGCGACTGCACGAACTTCAGCGCGCTGGCAATGCGCGCGGGCGTGGGCGAGCCGGGCGCGCCGGCATGCTCGGTGTGCAGCCACAGCAGGTCGCGCAGGGGCTTCTCGGCGTTCCAGCCGGGCAGCACGTTGTAGCTCATGAAAACGGCACCGCCGGGCTTGAGCTTGCGCCGCATGAACTCGACCAGCGCATGCTGGGCGGCCGGGCTGACCCACGACCACACGCCGTGCAGGACGATGAAGTCGAACGGCGGCGTGGGCGTGTCCAGCATGGCCTCGAAGCTCAGGTCCAGCCACTGGGCGCTGACGCCCGACTGCCGCGCCATGGCCCGCGCGTACAGCGCATGGTCGGGGTTGAAGTCGGTGCCCCAGAACTCGCCACGCGGGTTGGCCGCGGCGTGCAGGTTGGCCGACACGCCCTGGCCATAGCCCAGCTCGCAATAGGTGTAGGCGCCGCCGTCCGACGGCAACGCCAGCCCGTTGGCAAGCATGTGGTAGCGCAGGTACGACGGCGCCAGCTCGTGAAAGTAGCCGTGTGAGTAGGTGATGTCGGCCACGTAGCCGTCGGCCCAGTCGCGTTTCATGTTGTTGACTCCTCGGATGGCGGGGGCCGTTTCAGACCTTGGCGATCGCGTGGTCGCGTTGTTCCGCGGCCTGCTTGTTCCACGCGGCCTGCAGCTCGGGCAGAACGCGGTTCTCGGCGATGTTGGCCTGTGTCTGCAGCAAGGTCTGCACGTTGGCCTGGCCGTCCACGCCGGTCTGGACGATCTTGCGTTCTTCATCCAGATGCTTGAGCGCATCCATCACGTTGGCAGAGGCCGGCGCGGCCGCCAGGTTGCCCGCGGGTGTCGCGGGCTGCGCGGCGGCCTCGCCAGCCCCCGCCATGGCGGCGGCAGCCTGGCCGGCAGACACGACGGTCTGCGGGGGTTTGATGCTCGGAACCATGGCGCAGGCCCCCTATCAGGACTTCTGCACGATGCTGTTGCAAGTGTCCTTCACCTGCTTGATCACCGAACTGGTCAGTTCGGTCAGCGTCGTGTAGGTGGCCATTTCCATCTGCATCTCAAGCATGGACTTGATGTCGCCCTCGTTGCCCGCCATGCCTTCGATCTTGGCCTTCACCGCTTGATGCGATGACGTGACGATGGGGATGAGCTTGGTTTCGACGTAGCTGA
Source organism: Ramlibacter sp. 2FC (assembly GCA_943372515.1). Classification (GTDB taxonomy): domain Bacteria; phylum Pseudomonadota; class Gammaproteobacteria; order Burkholderiales; family Burkholderiaceae_C; genus RAM1. The sequence goes on from CALRYY010000085.1 coordinate 10,926, forward strand.
GCGACATGCCTGTGGCGGTGGTTGACATACGGGTTCTCCTTGTTGCGGGTGAATAAATCCACTAGCTGCGTGCAACACCGCTGCTGGTGGAAGAAAAATCGGATGCGCCCGATACGGCGCGAGCCAGCACGCCGCGCGCCGCGGCAACGGCCTGCGCACAGGCTTCGGTGGCGCGGCATTCATCGCGCGGCAGCGGCCGCGACAGGCTGGACTTGAGCCGCAGCGCGGTCTGCTGCAGCAGCGTGTCCAGCGTGCCCCGGTAGGTGTGGCCGTCAGGCCCCGCCAGGCACTCGTCGAGTTCAATCAATCGGATCATGGTTTCACCTCGTGTTGTTTCATCGGGCCAGCACGGCGCGCTGCGTGCCGTTTTCGAACACCACCTGGCCGGCCGAGATCGACGCGAGCCGCCAGCCCTGCCAGACACCGCCTTGCGACAGCTTGTCGCCGCCGGCCAGCAGCACGTACGGCAGCTCGCCGCCCACCACGCCACGCACCTGGAACGGCAGGCGCGCCTCGGCGCCGCGCGGCGCGGGCGCCGGCGTGGGAGCGCTTTGCGCAAAGGCCATGGTGGCGTGCAATGGCACCGCGTGCGTGCGGTTGACGGCCAGCAGGGTCTGCTCCCAGTTCGGCACGTCGCGCTGCTGCAGGGTGACCTGGACCTGCAACGCCCCGTCCTTCCATTGGCCGCCCGCCTGCCAGCCGCGGCTGCGCAGCTCCGCCAGCAGCTCGGCGGCGGCTTCTTCGGTCGTCAGGACCGCGTTCTCCCAGGTCACCTGCGGGAAGGTGTCTGCCACGGTCCGCAGGAACGCATCGCGCGCCTGGGTATCGGCAATGCGCCCCTCAAGCCGGAAGCGGCCCGGCGCCTGAACGCGCAGCCGGATGGCCGGCGCATGTTCACCTGCCAGTCGCGGCAGCGCCTCGGTCACTTCGTCGCGCAGCTCCTGGGCGGTGGGCAGGCGCATCAGGGGCCGGGGCTGCAGGCGCGACAGCGCGCCGCCCAGTGCCTCGGCTTCCATATCGCTCATGACCGGCGCGCGGATCAGCCACACGGCGCCGGACGGCTCGATCCGGGCGCGTCCCGCCAGCCCACGCCCGGCCAGCACCGCCTCGATCGCCTGGCGCTGCGCGGCGTCGGGCACCGGCGCCTTGGCGACGGCTGCCGCCGGCGCGGACGTGGCGCTGCCGGCTCCCAAGCCGCCGGGCCAGGCCACCAGTGCGAGCGCAGCCACGGCCGACAAGCCCAGCGCCGCAGCCGCAAAGCGCGTCGCCGCGCGCCGCGACGCCAGCGCGCGCAGCCGGGCCGCCCAGTCCGTTGCCGGCGCGGGCACCGGTTCGGGCGGCGCTGGCAGGTTCGGCTCCAATGCGGGCGCGTGGGGCACCAGGACCAGCTGTTCCAGCGTGGGCCAGGGTGCGTCGGGCGCGTCGACGGTGATCACCAGCGGCCCCAGGGGTACGGCCTTGCCGTGCGTGAGCCGCATGGGCGCCAGCACCGGCTCCTCGCCCTCCTGGGCGACCCAGTCCACCTGCCAGCAGCCGGACTGCCACGACAGACGCGCATGGTGCGGCTGCACCCCCGCGTCGTCCAGCACGAAGTCGCAATCGTCCAGCGCGCCCAGCAGGTAGCTGTCGCCGTCCAGCGGCGCCCGTGCGCCCGCATGCAGGCCGCTGAGGATGCGCAGCTGCAGCTGGGGTTGCTGCGGCTGTTGCCGGGTTGGCGAGTCTTGCGGCTGCGGTTCGGACTGTGGCACATCCAGCAACTCCAGTGACTCCAGCGACGCGTGCGCCGCCGCCATGTCCTGATCATCTTCGTCCATCGCGGGAACGAAGGGGACGTCCGCCGGTTGCGCCGCAGCCCCGGCCGGCGCCGGCTCCAGGTCGTCGAGCACGTCCATCACGGCGTCCAGGGACCGCGGGTCGGCCTGCAGTTCGGGGTCGTTGGCACGGGCGTTCATAGCTCAATCCTCGCCAGCGGCTGGATGTTGATCTCCTGCGTCATCTCCTGATAGCTGAGCACCGGCAACTCATACAGCTCGGGCTCAATCAGCTTGCGCAGATAGCGGCGGATGTCCATGGACGTCAGCAGCACGGGCTTGTGCGTAGCGGCAGACAGATCCCCCACCGATCGCTTGATGCTTTCGAGCAGGCGCTTGCCCACGGCCGGGTCCAGCGCCAGGTAGCTGCCGGCGCTGGTCTGGCGCACCGCGCCGCGCAGGGTTTCCTCGACCTGCGGCGCCAGCAGGTACGCCGGCAGCATGTTCTGCCCGCTCGAATACTTGTAGCTGATGTGGCGCTTGAGGCTGGCGCGCACGTACTCGGTCAGCAGGACCGAATCCTTTTCCTTCTGGCCCCATTCGACCAGCGACTCGAGCACCGCGCGCAGGTTGCGCACCGATACCTCCTCGGACACCAGGCGCTGCAGGATCTCGGCGATCTTCTGCACCGGCATGACGCGCGTGACCTCCTTGACCAGATCGGGAAAGCGCGCCTCCATGGACGACATGAGGAACTTGGTCTCCTGGATGCCCAGGAAATCAGCCGAGTACTTCTTGAGCACGAACGCCAGGTGATAGGTCAGGATCTTGCTGGCGTCCATGGTCGGGATGCCGGCGCGCTCCAGCGTGTCCTTGAGCGACGCCGTCACCCACAGCGTGGGCACGCCGGGCAGGAATTTGCGGTCTTCCTCGAACGGCACGCCCATTGCCTGCAGGTTGTGCGGGTTCTCGCGCGCCAGCACGTACTGCGGGCGCAGCCGGCCTTGCGACACAGGCACCTCGGACAGCAGGATGCTGTAGCTTTCGGGCGGCAGGTTCTCGTTGAAGCGCAGCTGGATGCCCGGGAACGGCACGCCCATGTCGAAGTAAAGCGCCTTGCGGATCTTGAGCAGTTCCTCGTTGAGCACGTCGGCATCGAACTCGCTCTTGAGTTGCGCGGCCACGTCCATCATGAGCGGCACCGTGGGCACGAATTCCTCGCCGGTCTCGTTCTTGGCCTTGGCCGGCGCGCCGGCGGCCTGCATGGCCGACACCTCGGTCACCTGGCCTGTCTTGCTGTCCACGACCTTGCGGGTGCTGCGCAGCAGGATGACGCCCACCCCGCCGAGCGCGCCCGCCAGGCACACGAAGGTCAGCGTGGGCATGCCCGGGATCAGCCCCATGCCCAGCGCCACGGCCGCAGCGATGATCAACGCACGGGGCTGCGACAGCACCTGCGCGCCGATGTCGCGCCCCACGTTGGACGGGCCGGCCTCGCCCGTGTTCACCCGCGTGACGATGATGCCCGCGCAGATCGCGATGAACAGCGCCGGAATCTGCGCGATCAGGCCGTCGCCGATGGTCAGCACCGAATAGGTCTTGGCCGCGTCGCCCATGGTCATGCCGCGCTGCATGGTGCCCACCATGATGCCGCCCAGCAGGTTGACCGCCACGATGATCAGGCCCGCGATGGCGTCGCCCTTGACGAACTTCATGGCGCCGTCCATGGCGCCGTACAGCTGGCTTTCCTTTTCGACGATGTTGCGACGGCGCTTGGCCTCTTCCATGTCGATGGAGCCCGCGCGCATGTCGCCGTCGATCGACATCTGCTTGCCGGGCATGGCGTCCAGCGAGAACCGTGCGGCGACCTCGGCCACGCGCTCGGCGCCCTTGGTAATGACCACAAACTGAACGATGGTCAGGATCAGGAACACCACCAGCCCGACGATCAGGTTGCCGCCCACCACGAAATTGCCGAAAGTCTGCACGATGTGCCCCGCGTCGGCTTGCAGCAGGATCAGCCGCGTGGTGGCGATGGAAATGCCCAGGCGAAACAGCGTGGTGACCAGCAGCACCGACGGGAAGCTGGAAAACGCCAGCGGCGACGGCAAATACATGGCCACCATCAGCAGCATGGCTGACACGGTCATGTTCAAGCCGATCAACACGTCCACCAGCCAGGTGGGCAGCGGCAGGATCATCATGAAGATGATTGCCACGATCATGACCGCCAGGACGATGTCGTTGCGGCTGGTCAGCGCCAGCACCCCGCGGTGCAGGCGCGACTGCAGGCTGGCCCCCGTCATGCGCCGGCTCCTGCAGCACCTGCCCCAGCATGACGCGCCTGCACGCAGGCGGCCATGCAAACGCCCGCTTCGGCAAGGCGGTCACAGGCGGCCAGCGCGCGGGCACGCAGCAGGTGATAAGCGGCGTCGGGCGGGCCGGTAACCGCCATGCGGTCCAGCGTGTCCAACGCGCGGTGGGGCTCGCCGCTGCGCACCAGCGACAGCGCCAGCGTGCGCAGCACCTGGCGCTGGCCGGGCGCCACCACGTCCAGGGCCGCCAGCAGGGTGGCCGCCTTCTGCGGCCGTGCGTTCTGGAGCCAGGCCCAGGCCAGCAGCATCACGAGGTTTCTTTCCTGTTCGTCCATGGGTTCGTCCTGGGCCTAGCCCTGAAGCAATGCATTGCGGTAGAACGCGAGCAACTCGCGCAGTTCGCCTTCTTCGGCCAGCAGGCTGCCGGCGCTGTCCAGCAGCCGGGCCACGCGGGGGTTGGCGTAACGGCGTGCGTCGGCGGTGCTCTGCAAATGCGCCGCCACGCGCTCCATCGCCGCGCGAAACCGGTGGGGTGACAGCAGCTCGCGGCCCGCGACGTCAGGGCGCGACGCGGCTTCGAGCAGCGACTCCAGGTTGGCCGCGCCTAGCAGTTCGTCCAGTGCGGTGGCGCGCGCGGCCGACGCGGGCGCCAGGTCCTGGGCCGCGGGCAGGTACAGCAGCTCGGGCGCATCGGGCGTGCCGACGATGCTGTCGATGCCGCGGTCGAAGAAGACCTTGGCGCCACGAGGCGAGATCGCGGCGTCAACCATGGCGCACCCCGTCGCACCAGCGGCTCAGGTAGTCCACCACGCGACTGAGCACGGGTGGGGTGAATTCGCGCTCGGGCACGCGCACCAGCACAAGCAGCAGGGCCTCGGGCCCGTCGCCGCGCAAGGCGATCTGCACCGGCATCAGGCCCGCGGCGCTGTAGTGGGCCCGCTTGAGCGCATGGCGCAGCACGGCAGCGCCATCAAAGCCCACCGGACGACCCAGGTAGACCAGCACGTCGCCCGCGTCAGGCGCATGCTCCACGGCCAGCATGCCGCCAGCTTGCAGGACCAGCTGCGCGGCGCCGTTGGAGCCCAGCTCAAGCCCAGGCAGGCCCAGTTGCTGGCCGTAGCGGGCCACCGTGTCGTGAATCCATTGCGTGGTCACAGCTCGCCCATCCTTTTTTCCTCTTCGGCGGCGGTGGCGTCGCACACGTCCATGGCGGTCTTGAGCAGGAGCTCGCGCTCATCCACGCCCAGGAACGCAGCCACGGGCATCTCGCGCAGCGCGTTGCGCGTGCCGCGGTGAAACCACAGCCGCTCGGGCAACCCGGCCACCTTGAACTTGATGGCCAGTTCGGTCAGGCGCCCCGGCATCGCCCAGCGCTCGCCGGTGTAGGCCACCAGGTCCAGCATGAGGTCGACCGGATCGATGCTCAAAATGCCAAAGCGCTGCGACACTTCGTCTGCCAGGGCCATGCAGACTTCGAGCGAGGTGCCGGCCACCTGCAGGCGGTAGATGTCCTGGACCAGCGCGCGCAGCCGCTCGGGTTGGGTCGAGGCGCGCACGGCCGTCAGTTCGGCGCCCAGCGCGGCCAGCAGCGCCTGCAGGCCGCGCTGGAAGTCTTCTCCCCGGGCGCCGGACAGGCGCTTGACCACCACCTGCAGCGTCTGCGCAAAGGTGTGCTCGCCCAACACGATGTCGGTGTAGGCGCGCTCGAAATTCTCAACCCCTTGCGCGTCGGGCGCGAACTCGTGCGCGGCCTGCGCCGAATGGAGCCCTGCCTGGATCTGGCTGCCGTATTCGAGCTCGAGCTCCTCCAGCGCGTCAAGCAGCCGCTCGATCACTTCGGTGCCAAGATTGCTCTTGTGTGCGTCGTCCAGCGCGTACTGCAGCAGCGCAAACCAGTGCGCGGGCGACTGCGCCGACTGCTGGACCAGGTCGCGCGGCCGGGCGCTGGCCTGCATCTGGCGCACGAGGTTGGCCAACTGCTTGGGATCGGGATAGCGGCGCGTGGCGTCCAGATACGCCTGGATCTGCTCGATCTGCATACGCCGCACGCCCGAACCGCCGCTGAACTTGCGCTGGCTGGCCGTCTTGCTCTCGCCCTTGAGTTGGGCGATGGCGACGCTCATCTCTTCACGAGCGTCCTCGAGCAAGGACAGCTCGGACTTGACGGGCACGACCTGCTCGCCGTTGAGCGAGCCGCTGTGGCGCGCGCCCACGGCCGACGCATCGGGGCGCAGGTTGACGGTCAGGTTGTTGTCGATGCGGGCCATAGGGTGGAACGTGCAGTACGGCGGTGCTCCAGGTTGCGGGCCAGCATAGGTGAGCACGCCCCGTTCGCACAGAGAGACAGAGGTATGTGCGCCGCATTCAGCGTCCCGCTGCGGCGCACAGACATCGGTATAGCTAGCCCCGCGCACACACCGCCACTAGTCTCAGCTGCGCAACCCACTTTCCCTTCGCACAGGACTCGCCGATGAACAACGTCTACCTCGACAGGCAATCCACCGACTACCTGGCTGTACGCAGCAACATCACGCCTGACAAGGCCTATGACAACGCGCTGAACGCGCTATGGCAAACCTTGGCGTCAGGCGAGCCCATCGATCCGGATGCCGTTCACCTCGTCATCGACCACCACAACGATTCACCCGACGCCGCGGCAGCGTTGAAAACAATGCTGACGCTTTGGCCGCATCAACTGGGCAGTTACCTCGACGTCATGAAGGGCCCCATGACGGAGGCGCTGGCACCGCTGCTCCTCAATCCTCTGTTTGTCGAGGACATCAATGCGCGCGACCTCAATCTGTTCAAGGCGCTGCGGAACAACCAGACACGCGGCATCTCGCCGCCCGCTGATGCGCTGTTGCTCCTGGCCCAGTCCACGCAGCGCTTCGACATGAACGGCAACGGCCAGATCGACGCGACCGATCCCGACGGCAAGACAGCCGCAGCAACCTTTGCCGAGGCGCACCTGTCACGGGCCGCCGAACTGAACCAGCCGTTCGACCCAAGCGTGGCGCAGGCGTATCTCGCCTTTGATCGCACGCGGCTTCTCGCATACCTGGGATGGGCCACTCTTCAGTTTCCAAAACACCAGCAGCTTATGGACCTGTACCTTGACCTGCAACCGAATGATGGCACCTCGCAGCCGCTGCCGATGGCCGAACTCGCGCTGGACGAATCGTTCTTTGCTTTCCTGAACGTAGCCCAGGAGCCCGTCAAGGGCTGGGCATCGGTCGCGGTCAAGCGGCTGCAGAACGCCCAGATCCCCCTGAACGACGCCGACAAGGCCATGCTGGCCGACCTGCGCAAGGTCACCCCCCAGGCGGCGGCATGGCTGGCGTACAGCCGGCTGCGCGAGCAGATTGCAAGCGACGCGCGCGTCGACCTGGACCCGTCGTTCCTGGACACGTTGGGCGGCTACAGCCAGGCGCTCATGGCCCAGCTGTGCGAGCAGCAGCTGGCCGGCCGCTACCTGACCAACGGCAACGAGCTCGTGCCCTATCCGGCGGCCACCCCGTATAACGGAAAGCAGGACAGAATCATCGGCACGCCCACCCGCACGCTGGAAGTTTCCTTGACCCAGCCAGGCTACGAAACCACGGCGGGGGACGTGTTGCAGCTGTATGTCGATGGCAAGCAACCGGCCAACAACACCTACGTGCTGACGGCGGACGACATCCGCGCGGGCTGGGCCAGGATCTCGACGGCGGCACTGCCTGACGGAACCTACGAACTGACCACGCAGATCAAGAGTCCCGGCGGCACGCTGTCACCGATGTCCAAGTCAGTGACGGCGCTGGTGGAGTCCCAGATCCCGAAGCCCTTGAACGCCAACAATATCGGATATGAGTGGGACGACTACTACGTTGCCAATGGCCTCGAATCCGGTGTCTACCAGGTCAACGGCATCTGGTACGGCGTGATCAAGTTCG
>CALRYY010000086.1:0-18639 GCA_943372515.1 Ramlibacter sp. 2FC
AGCCGTCAATCGTGTCCAGCTGCGCGCGCCATGACGTGGTGTCGCTGGCGGGCAGGCCGTCCTTGACCATGCGGTTGATCGCGGTGCGGGCGTTGCCGGCCTCTGCTTCAAACTGGCGGCGCAACACGCTGTCGTTCAGTATCAGCGACTGCCGCGCGGCGCGCTCCATGGCCGTGGTGCGCGCGGCCAGCGCCTGCACAGACGCGCTCAGGTCCAGCGCACGTGCGGCCTCGGTGCTGCTCTGGGCCATCAGCCGGTCCAGGATCACCACGGCGCGCAAGGCTGTGCCGCCCAGCAGGGCGGCAATCAACAGAAAGGCAACCAGCAGCAGCTGGCGAAATGACCCCATGCGCTACGGCTGTCGGCCTCAGGCCGGTTCTGCCTGTGCCAGCAGCACTTCGCCGCGCAGCGAGTGTGAATAGGCCCCGGTGATGTTCATGTCCACCATCTGGCCCACCAGGCGCGGGTGGCCCTTGAAGTTGACAACACGGTTGCATTCGGTGCGCCCGGCCAGCTCGGACGCATCCTTGCGCGACGGGCCTTCGACCAGGATGCGCTGCACCGTGCCCACGCGCTCGGCGCTGAAGCGGCGGATGTTGGCCTCGATCACGGCCTGCAGCTGCTGCAGCCGCGCCAGCTTCACGGCGTGGGGCGTGTCGTCGTACAGGTTGGCTGCGGGCGTGCCGGGACGGGGGCTGAAGATGAAGCTGAAGCTGTTGTCGAACTGCACGTCGTCAATGAGCTTCATCATCTTGCTGAAGTCGTCATCTGTCTCGCCGGGAAAGCCCACGATGAAGTCGCTGCTCATGGCCATGTCGGGTCGGATCGCGCGCAGCTTGCGCACCGTGCTCTTGTATTCCATGGCGGTGTAGCCGCGCTTCATGGCCATCAAAATGCGGTCGCTGCCGTGCTGCACGGGCAGGTGCAGGTGGCTCACCAGCTTGGGCACGCGCTCATACACGTCAATCAGCCGCTGCGTGAACTCGTTGGGGTGGCTGGTGGTGTAGCGGATGCGCTCGATGCCGGGGATGTCGGCCACGTACTCAATCAGCAGCGCAAAGTCGGCAATATCTGCCGTGTTGCCCATGACGCCACGGTAGGCATTGACGTTTTGGCCCAGCAGCGTGACTTCGCGCACGCCTTGGGCGGCCAGGCCGGCGATTTCGGTCAGCACGTCGTCAAACGGGCGGGACACCTCTTCGCCCCGCGTGTAGGGCACCACGCAGTAGCTGCAGTATTTGCTGCAGCCTTCCATGATGCTCACGAAGGCCGTGGCGCCGTCCACCCGCGCGGGCGGCAGGTGGTCGAACTTTTCAATCTCGGGAAAGCTGATGTCCACCTGCGGGCGCTGCTGCTTTGCGCGCGCGTCCAGCAGCTCGGGCAGGCGGTGCAGCGTCTGGGGGCCAAACACCACGTCCACATAGGGCGCGCGCTTGATGATCTCGGCGCCCTCCTGGCTGGCCACGCAGCCGCCCACGCCGATCAGCACGCCTTTTTTCTTGAGGTGCTGCACGCGGCCCAGGTCGCTGAAGACCTTCTCCTGCGCCTTTTCGCGCACCGAACAGGTGTTGAACAGGATCAGGTCGGCCTGCTCCACGTCCTGGGTGGGTTCGTAGCCCTGGGCGGCGTTCATCACATCGGCCATCTTGTCCGAGTCGTACTCGTTCATCTGGCAGCCAAAGGTTTTGATAAAGACTTTCTTGCTCATGCAGCCCCCGGTTTACTTGCGTGCGCCAAAAATCAACACCAGCAGCTCGTTCAGGCGCTTGTAGCCCTCGGCACTGCTGGCGTCCACGCCGCCCAGACGACGGTATTCGTCAGGCGTCAGCACCCAGGCCTCGTGCACCAGGCCTGCCGCGTCGCGGCGGTACACCACGGGGATGTCCTGGCCGGCGATGCCGCCCGACAGCACCAGCATGTTGTTCAGGTCGCGGATACGCGCGCCGGGCGACAGCATGTCGGGTTTGCCGTCGATGGTGATCTGGGGCGCGGCGGTGACGACCAGGCGGGCGGGCCGTACGTCTTTGGGCGCTTCGCGCACGATGCCCTGCGCGACGGCGGGTGGGGAAAGGAAGGTCAAGGAGCCTGCGAACAGGGCCAGCGCGGCAAAGGCATGCGCGGCGGCCCGGTTGCGGCTTCGTATGCAGCGGATCATGGTGTGTGTCCAGAGGCTGTGAAGCGGGTGAGAGGGCCGCCAGTGTACCAACGGCCAGGGGAAAGAAGATGAAAAAAGCCTTGCGGGCGGGGCCTGCAAGGCTTTAGTTGTCTGGTGGCGCTTCACGGATTCGAACCGCGGACCTGTGGATTATGATTCCATCGCTCTAACCGACTGAGCTAAAGCGCCAAAGCCCACAATTATAGCCAATCGGCTGCGGGCAAGATCAGCCGGATTTCTTGACGTACGAACCGCACCAGCCCGCCGCACTCACCTGCTTGCCGGCAAACAAGGGGCAAGGCCCTGCAGCAGCGCCGGCCACGCCCTGGTACAGCGCGCAGTTGCCACAGGCCTGGCCTGGGGCGTACTTGGGGTATTTGGCCTTGTCAACCCGGGCTGCATCCGCCACATACCCCAGGGCGACTGCAGCCGCTTCTTTCTCGTCCACCATGGGGCCGGTGGCTGCGGCAGTGGGCGCCGCAGCCGGGGCAGCGGGCGGGGCTGCAGCAGGTGCCGGGGCCGGCGCTGCAGGCGGCGCTGCCGCAGGGGGTGGGGCCTTGTCTGAACAGGCAGCCAGCAAAACGGCGCCTGACACGGGCACGATCTGGATGAAGAGTCGACGGGTGGTCATGGGTAAGTCTCCTGAGGCCCAGGGGGCAGTTTGCTCCCAGCGACCATACAGGAATCTGGCTTGAATTGGCGCTTACTCGTGCGTGAACGCGGCCTTGCGCTTGTTCACAAACGCGTCCATGCCTTCTTTCTGGTCGGTGGTAGCAAACAGCGCGTGGAACATGCGCCGCTCGAACATCACGCCGTCGCTCAATGACGATTCAAACGCGCGGTTGACCGATTCCTTGGCGGCCATCACCGCGATCTGCGAGAACTCGCTGATGACCAGCGCCGCGCCCAGCGCCTCGTCCATCAGCTTGTCCAGTGGCACCACGCGGCTGACCAGCCCGCTGCGTTCGGCTTCTGTGGCGTCCATCATGCGGGCCGTCAGCGCCAGGTCCATGGCCTTGCTCTTGCCCACCGCGCGCGGCAGGCGCTGCGTGCCGCCCGCGCCGGGGATGATGCCCAGCTTGATCTCGGGTTGGCCGAATTTCGCGTTGTCGGCGGCGATGATGAAGTCACACATCATGGCCAGCTCGCAGCCGCCTCCCAGGGCAAAGCCGCTGACGGCGGCAATGACCGGTTTGCGGATGCTGCGGATGGTTTCCCAGTTGCGGGTGATGTAGTCGCCCTTGTACACATCGGCAAAGGTGTAGGTGGCCATGGCGCCGATGTCGGCCCCGGCGGCAAAGGCCTTTTCGCTGCCGGTCACGATCATGCAGCCGATGGCGGGGTCGGCGTCAAAGGCTTTCAGCGCCGCGCCCAGCTCGTCCATCAGCTGGTTGTTCAGCGCATTGAGCTGCTTGGGACGGTTCAGCGTGACGATGCCGACCTTGCCGGCTTCGGTGCGGACTTCAATCATTTCGTAGGCCATGGGCTGGACTCCTGGGGTTTCTCTGTTGGAATGGGCGACTATAACCAAGGGAAACCATTAACCGACCAACTGGTTGGCTAATGGTAAATTTCACCGCAGGAGACCCATCAATGACCGAACCAACCGTTCTGCTGCGAACCGACGGTGCCGTGGCCATCGTCACGCTGAACCGCCCCCAGGCGCTCAACAGCTTCACCCGCCAGATGCACAAGGAGCTGTGGGCCGCGCTGGACCGCGTGGAGGCCGACAAGACCCTGCGCGCCGTGGTGCTGACCGGGGCAGGCCGCGGCTTTTGCGCCGGGGCCGACCTGGCCGAGTTTGACTTTGCGCCCGGCCCCGATCTGGTCAAGCGCGCCGACCCCGGCCCCATCATCGAGCAGGCCTTCAACCCCACCACCCGCCGGCTGATGGCGCTGAAAGTGCCCACGGTGGCGGCCGTCAACGGCGTGGCTGCAGGGGCGGGCGCATCGATTGCCATGGCCTGCGACCTGGCCATCGCCGCGCCGTCGGCTTCGTTCATCCAGGCGTTCAGCAAGATCGGGCTGGTGCCCGACGCGGGCGGCACCTGGTTCCTGATCAAAAAGCTGGGCCTGGCGCGCGCCATGGGCTGCGCCATGCTGGGCGACAAGCTGTCGGCCAAGGATGCGAAAGAGTGGGGAATGATCTGGGACGTGGCGCCCGAAGGCAATGACTGTGTGGAAGCCGCGGTCAAGCTGGCGCACCGGCTCGCCGTACTACCCACCCAGGCCCTGGTGCAAACGCGCAAGCTGCTGCGCGCTGCCGCGTCCAACGACCTGGACCGCCAGCTCGACATGGAGCGCGACACCCAGTCGGCGCTGGGCGGCACGCACGATTACATCGAAGGCGTCTCGGCATTCCTGCAAAAGCGCCCGCCGCAATTCAAGGGAGAGTAAATGGACCCCCACGCTCATCACTTCGTGTATTCGCTGCCCCCCGAGGGGGCCGCGTCCGCCTTGGGGCGGCCCGGCGGCGGACAACCATGATGTCCGCCACAGACCTGGCCCGCCGCGTGGGCGACGCGATGTGGGCCCACGACACGGCCAGCAAGGACACCATGGGCATGGAGCTTTTGGCCTGCGAGCCCGGCCGCGCGGTGCTGCGCATGGCGGTGACCGAGCGGCACCTGAACGGCCACAAGATCTGCCACGGCGGTTTCATCTTTACCCTGGCTGATTCCACTTTTGCGTTTGCCTGCAACAGCCACAACAAGGTGACGGTGGCGGCGGGCTGCAGCATTGAATTCCTGAAGCCCGGCCAGTTGGGCGACGTGCTGACTTGCGAGGGCCTGGAGCAGACGCTGTCGGGCCGCCACGGCATTTACGACATGAAGGTGAGCAACCAGCGCGGCGAAGTGGTGGCGATGTTTCGCGGCAAGAGCGCCAGCATCGCCGGCACCGTCGTCCCCGGGGAGGCCGCATGAAACACTTTGCACTCGAACCCATCGAGAAGGCGAGCATTGACGAGCTGCGCGGCCTGCAGCTCAAACGCTTGCGTGCCACGCTGCGCCACGCGTACGCCAACTCACCCGTGTACCGCCCGAAGTTTGACGAGGCGGGCGTGCACCCCGATGACTGCCGCACACTGGGCGACCTGGCGAAGTTCCCCTTCACCACCAAGAAGGACCTGCGCGACAGCTACCCGTTTGGCATGTTTGCCGTGCCGCGCGAACAGTGCGCCCGCATCCATGCGTCCAGCGGCACCACGGGCAAGCCCACGGTGGTGGGGTACACGGCCAAAGACATCGACACCTGGTCGAACGTGATGGCGCGCAGCATCCGCGCCAGCGGTGCGCGGCCCGGCGACCTCGTGCATGTGAGCTACGGCTACGGCCTGTTCACCGGCGGTCTGGGCGCGCACTACGGCGCTGAAAAGCTGGGTCTGACAGTGGTGCCCTTTGGCGGCGGCCAGACCGAGCGGCAAGTGCAGCTGATTGCCGACTTCAAGCCTGACATCATCATGGTCACGCCCAGCTACATGCTGGCTATTGCCGATGAGTTTGAGCGCCAGGGCCTCAAGCCCGCTGAGTCCAGCCTGCGCCTGGGCATCTTTGGCGCCGAGCCCTGGACCAATGACATGCGCCTGGCGATTGAAAAGCGCATGGGCATGGACGCGGTGGACATCTATGGCCTGAGCGAAGTCATGGGCCCCGGTGTGGCCAACGAGTGCGTGGAGACCAAGGACGGCCCCACGATCTGGGAAGACCATTTCTACCCCGAGATCATCAACCCCGACACCGGCGAGCCGGTGGCCGACGGCGAACTGGGCGAGCTGGTGTTTACGAGCCTGACCAAAGAGGCGCTGCCCATCATCCGTTACCGCACGCGCGACCTCACGCGCCTGTTGCCCGGCACGGCGCGCACGATGCGCCGCATGGAAAAGATCACCGGCCGCAGCGACGACATGATGATCGTGCGCGGCGTGAACGTGTTCCCCACGCAGATTGAGGAACTCATTCTCAAGCGGCCGGAGCTGGCGCCGCACTATTTGTGCATCCTCACGCGCGAAGGCCCGATGGATTCGCTGACCGTGGCGGTGGAAACGCGCCACGGCACCACGCCCGATTCAGCCGCCGCGCAGATGGCCGCGCAGACGCTGGCGCATGAGATCAAGACCTTCATCGGCACCAGCGCCAGGATCGAGTTGCGTGCCGAGGGAGGCGTGGAGCGCAGCCTGGGCAAGGCCAAGCGGGTCCTGGACCAACGCCCGAAGTAGCGGTTAACGCTGCTCTATCGTGTCAACCAGCAAATCGAGATGAATGTCACTGCCCTGGTTGATGCGGATGCGCACCGGCAGGTACTGCAGCCCCGGCGCAAACCACATCTCGGCCGTGATGTTGCCGCGCGGGTTGGCGATGGGGCGGGGCTTGAGGTGAAAGGTCTCCACTTTGCCGAGCTTGGGTGTTTGCAGCATCACGCGCTCCACCACGTCATAGGTCCACAAGTCCACCGCGCCGGGCCGGGCCATCCAGAAGCTGACCTGGCCGCCTTCCTGCAAGGCCTGCAGCTGGTTGGCAAAGCGGTAGGCCAGATCGACAAACTGGCTGGCGGTGTCCTGCAGCCCGTCGGGGCGCGGCAGCCGGCGGCCATCTTCGAGCGCGACGTCAGCCTCGTTCATGCGCATGGCGCGGGTGCGGCCGCGGCGGGACTCTTCATACGCGGACGGGCGCAGGCCCTGCGGCGTGACCATGCCCTGGCTGGTCATGGTCAGGCTGATGAATGTGTTGACGTCGATTTCCACGCGCACCTGGTAACGGTCGGCCTGGCGCTGCCACTGCACGCGTGCGTCGCCTTGCAGCTCGCCGCGAAACCAGCCTGTCAGCGCATAGCTCAGCCGGGTGTCTGTGGGCCAGCCGGCGAGCGGGTCGGTGGCCGGGGCAGAGGCAGGGCTCGTGGGTGATGCAGCAGCTGGGGTGGGCTCTGGCGGCGCCGTGGCGACGGTGGGTGGCGCCATGGGTGCGGGCGTGGGCGTGGGTGGTTGTGCAAGCGCTGCGGCGGCGACGGGCGGCTCGGCCTGCGGCGATGGGGCTGTGGGCGTCTGCGCTGCGGGGACGGATACGGCCACGGCCGCAGCGACACTTTGTGCCCGTATGGCGGGGGGCAAGGGGCGCGCAACCTGGGACGGTGGTGTGGCCACTGCAATCATCCGCGTGAATATCGGCTCGGCCATCAGCCTCAGGGGCGGTGGCGCCAGCGACTGCCGCGCGAACCAGTCCAGCACCAGGGCGTGTCCGCCCAGCACCAGCAGTGCGCTGGCGATCAGTGTGGTGCGGCGAGCCACGTGCGCAGTTGCGTGGCGTCACGCACGGCAAGCCGCCAGGTCGTGACGCCTGCAGGCAGGGTCAGCGCCAGGCGCAGCAGGCGCCGGTCTCGCGACACCAGGGCCGTCACGGTTTTGTGCTGGCCTGCGTAAAAGGGCAGGTCGTCCAGCTTGGCCAGGCGCCAGCCGTCGCCGGCCACTTCCACGCCCAGCCATTCATCGCCGCTGGCAAAACCGGCGCGCTCGGCGGCGCCGCCGCGCAGCACGGCCTTGACCTGCACGGCGCCGCCGGTCTCGGCCACACGCAGGCCCAGCCGCTGGGCCTGCTGGGGCGGGTCGTCGTGCACGGTGACGCCAAAGGCCTGCAAAAGGTCGCGCAGCGGCAGCTCGCGCACCCCGTGCACCCACTGCAACAGCTCGCGGCTGAAGGCGCGCTCGCCCAGCTCGCGCAGCACGGCGGCGAAGTCAGCCTCGCGCATGGGCCCGGCCTTGCAGCGCTCCCACAGCATGCGCATCACAGCGTCCAGCGAGCTTGCCCCTTCGCGGCGCAGCGTCAGGTCAAAGCACAGCGCCACCAAAGCGCCCTTGGTGTAGTAGCTGACGGTGGCGTTGGGCGTGTTTTCGTCCTGGCGGTAAAACTTGACCCAGGCGTCAAAGCTGGCTTGCGCCACCGACTGCACTTCGCGCCCCGGCGTCTGCAATACCTGGTTGATGGTCTTGTTCAGCAGCTTGAGGTAGAGCGCATCGTCCAGCAGGCCGCAGCGGCGCAGCAGCAGGTCGTCGTAGTAACTGGTAAAACCTTCAAAGAACCACAGCAACTCGCTGTAATTCTCCTGCGTGTAGTCGTACTGCGTGAAATCTGCAGGGCGCAGGCGCTTGACGTTCCAGGTGTGAAAGTATTCGTGGCTGATCAGCCCCAGCAGTGTGGTGTAGCCGTCGGTGGTCCGGGTTTCGCCCACGCGCGGCAGGTCGCGTCGCGACGCGATCAGGGCGGTGCTGTTGCGGTGCTCCAGCCCGCCGTAGCCCTCGTCCACGGTGTTGAGCATGAACAGGTAACTCTTGTGCGGCGGCTTGCGTTTGCCGTGCCAGAAGCGGATGGCTTCCTCGCAGATCTTCTGTGCGTCGGCCAAAAGCCGCTTGCCGTCAAACGAACCGGCCGCGCCTGCCACCACAAACCGGTGCGGCACGCCACCCGCGCGGAATTCGCCGCTCCAGAAAACCCCCATTTCC
This sequence comes from Ramlibacter sp. 2FC, assembly GCA_943372515.1. Taxonomy (GTDB): domain Bacteria; phylum Pseudomonadota; class Gammaproteobacteria; order Burkholderiales; family Burkholderiaceae_C; genus RAM1. The sequence continues at coordinate 8,646 of CALRYY010000086.1, forward strand.
ACCGGGCAGTCCACCAGCTCGTCGTAGTGGGCCGCCAGGTAGGTGCCAAAACCCTTGCGGTTGATCTTGTGCGCAGACAGACCCGTGGCCGCCTGCCACCGGGCCGTTGCAGGTGTGCCGGCCAGCTCCAGTGCGTGGGGCGAAGCCTCTTGCCCGTGTACGCGCAGGCACAGGCTGGTGCCGTTGAAAAAGCCGCGCTGCGCGTCCAGCCAGGCGGTGCGCACGGAGTTGTCCAGCGCATAGACCTCGTAGCTCAGCGTCAGCGGTGCCAGCGGGTCGGCGTTGATCTGCCAGCTGCATTTGTCCAGCTGCTCAACGGTGGCGCCGCGCGTGCCCTGGCGGGCATGCAGCTTTTGCAGGTTCTTTGAAAACTCGCGCACCAGGTAGCTGCCCGGTATCCAGACCGGCAGCGACACCTGCTGCACGGCGGCGGGCCGGGCAATGGTCAGCGTGACGCGAAACAGGTGGGCATGCAGATCCGCAGGTTCGACGCGGTAATGAATGCCCGCAGACGGAGCAGAAGACTTTTTGGCGGCCATGCGGCGACTATACGCAAGCTCGCGCGCTGGCCGCCCAGGGGGCTCACACAGGCTTACTTGGCGTCCGCCAGGAACTTCTCGACCTGCTGGGCATTGATGGCGCCCGGCACGCGCGAGCCGTCAGCGAACACCAGCGTGGGCGTGCCGGTGATCTTGTGCTTCTTGCCGAATTCGATGTTGCGGTTCAGCGCAGTGGTGTCGCAAGTGGCGTTGGCGGGCGTCTGGTCGCGCACCATCCAGTCCATCCAGGCGCCAGCGCGGTCCTTGGCGCACCAGATGTTGCGTGACTTGGCCGTGGAGTCGGCGCTCAGGATGGGATACAGGAACATGTAGACGGTGACGTTGTCCACCTTCTGCAGGTCGCGCTCAAAGCGCTTGCAGTAGCCGCAGTTGGGGTCTTCAAACACGGCCAGCTTGCGCTTGCCGTTGCCGCGCACGATGGTGAAGGCGTCCTTGAGCGGCAGGCTGTCAAAGGCCACGGCGGTCAGTTTGTCGATGCGCTCTTCGGTCAGGTTGCGCTTTTGCTTGGTGTCGATCAGGCTGCCCTGGATCAGGAAGTTGCCTTCGGCGTCGGTGTACAGGATGTCGGTGCCGTTGTAGCGCACCTCGTACAGGCCGGGCATGGCGCTTTTGGTGATCTCGTCGATCTGCTGCAGCTGGGGCACGCGCTCGATCAGGTTCTTGCGGATGGCGGCTTCCTGCGCATGGGCGCCCAGGCTCCAGCTGAGGCCTGTGGCCAGCAAGGCTGCAACCAGCCCGGTCTTGATCATGTTCATGGTGTTCCCGTTCATTTCAATTCAAACCCATCGCCTGGCGCGCGACCCATTGCTTCAGCCGCCCGCTGCGCTCAAACCCCCGCATGCCCCAGTTGCGCAGGGCCTGCCCTGCGTCACTTTCGCGTGCAAACAGCTGCTGCAGGCCGTCCGTGGTCGCGCCCATCATCAACACTCCGGCCTTGCGTTCGCGCTCATAGCGCCGCAGGAGTTTGGCGTCACCCACGGCGCGCCAGTATTCGCGATCGTGCAGCACCCGTGCCAGCACCTGCGCATCAGCAAGCCCCAGGTTCAGCCCCTGGCCGGACAGCGGGTGCACTGTGTGCGCCGCGTCGCCTGCCAGCGCCCAGCCCGGGCCCGTCCAGCGGCTGGCCCGCGCCAGCTGCAGCGGCCATGCTGCCCGAGCGCTGGTCAGTGCCAGGCCACCCAGTGCGCCATGGCTGGCGGTTTGCAGCCGGGCCGCGAATTCGGCATCAGACAGCGCCAACAGCTGCGGCACGCGCGCCTCATGGACTGACCACACAACGGCGACCGAGTTCCCCGCCGGGCCGGACAAAGGCAGAAAAGCCAGGATTTCCCCGCCGCTGAACCATTGCCGCGCCATGCCGCCGTGTGGTTTTTCACAGCTCAGGCGGGCGGCAATGCCATGCTGAGCGTAAGGGGTGGTGTCAAACGTCACGCCGAATTCGGCCCGCGTGGTGCTGGCGCGGCCTTCGCATACGACCGTGAGCGTGGCGGGTGCCGGCGTGTCCAGCGTCTCAATCAAGGGCTGGTAGCGCACGGCTTCGGACAGCTCGCGCTCCAGTGCCGGCACATCCACGATCCAGGCCAGCGCCGCCACGCCGTGCTGTGCGGCGCTGAAATTGACCTCACCGCCGTCGTCGCCATGCACCTGCATGGCCTGTACCGGTGTGGCATGTTCGCCGCCGGGCCAGGCACGCACCGACTCCAGCAGCTGGCGCGACGCCGCGTTCAGCGCATAGGCGCGTACGTCGGCGCGTTCGCCAGTGTGTTCGCCGCTTTGGGCGGCATCCGGCCCGCTGTGGCGTACCAGACCCACACGCAGGCGGTCGCGAGCCAGCAACAGGGCCAGTGTGCTGCCGGTGATACCGGCGCCACGGATGCAGATGTCATAGGGGGAGGGCATTCGGGAATTGTAGGAGCCCGGGGCCGGCCACGCAGGCGGCGGCACAATGGCGGCTGTCTTGCCAAAGGAAATTTCCGTGAGCGCCACCCAGCCCGACGTCACCGCCCGCATTGCCCGCCTGTTTGTCTACCCCGTCAAGTCGTGCGCGGGCATCGAGGTGCAGGAGGCGATCCTGACCGAGGCCGGCCTCGAATTTGACCGGGCCTGGATGGTGGTGGACGAAAACGGCGACTTTGTGAGCCAGCGCGAGCTGCCCCGCATGGCGCTGATCACCCCCAAGCTGCGTTTTCATGACGTGGTGCTGCGCGCGCCGGGCATGCTGGCCCTGCACCTGGCCATGGACGCGGTGGAAGAACCCGTGAAGGTGCGTGTGTGGGACGACGAGGTCGATGCCTATGACATGGGCGGCGTGGCCGCGCAGTGGTTTACCGACTTTCTGGGGCAAAAGCTGCGCCTGGTGCGGTTTGACCCCGACTTTCGCCGTCTGTCCAGCCTCAAGTGGACCGGGGGGGTGGAGGCGCCCAACCAGTTCTCTGACGGCTATCCGGTGCTGGTGGCCAGCGAGGCGTCGCTGGCGCAGCTCAATGAGCGGCTGGCCGCGGGCGGCCACGCGGCGGTGGGCATGGAGCGCTTTCGGCCCAATGTGGTGCTGGCGGACGTGGAGGCCCATGACGAAGACCGGCTGGACGTCATGCACATCGCCACTGGCCAGGGCGAGGCGCAGTTGAAGCCGGTGAAGCCCTGTGCACGCTGCCCGATCCCCAATGTGGACCCGGCCACAGCGACCAGCAGCCCTGAAGTGGGCGACACATTGCAAGGCTACCGGCAGGCCGCGAGCCTGAATGGCGCGGTGACCTTCGGCATGAACGCCATCGTGCTGGCGGGCGCCGAGCAGGTGCTGCGTACCGGCCAGCCTGTGACGGCCAACTACGTTTTCGGCTGAGCCGACGCCGGGGGGTCGCTGCGCGGCAGTTCGCTGTCGTCGCCGTCCAGCAGCGAACCCTCGTCCAGCGGCATGCGCTGCGTGGCTTCGGGCTCCAGGAAGCGGATCGGGCGGCGGGTGCGCGGCGACATGCCTTTGAGCAGGTCGGACAGTGCCTCGGCCAGCACGGGCGCGTTCAGGCTGCGTTCGTCCAGCAACACGGCGGCAATGTGAAACTGCAGCGTCACCTCGGGCTTCAGCCCCTTCAGCGGCATCAGGCCCGCAGCGATCAGCCGTGCCGCCCGGTCGGTGACGGATGAACGCGACGTGACGCCTTCCAGGATGAGGCCAAAGCGCGCCTCGCCCACACGGCTGACGGTGTCCACATCGCGCAGAAGGCGGCGCAGCTTGATCACGCTGCGCAGCAGGCTTTGCTCGGCGATGGACGCACCGTGAAAGCTCTTGATGCGGGTGTAGTTCACCAGGTCGATGTACACCACGGCCGCCGAATAGCGGTCACGCCGGTGGCGCGCCACCACCTGGCGCAGCCGGTCGTGGAACAGGTGGGCCGCCAGCAGGCCGGTGAGCGCATCCTGGCTGGACAAGGCCTGCTCGCGGATCTGCGCGCCATGGCGCTCGCGTGAGCGGATGCTCAGGGCCACCAGCAGCAGCGGGACCTCCAGCGCAATGCCCAGCACCACGGCGTACTGGGTACCAAACGAGGTGGGCAGCAAGCCAAAGATGCGCAGCACGGCCAGCAGCACTGCGACACACAGTGGCAGGTAGGCCCCCAGCACCCACAGGCCCACCACATCGCCGCGGCGCCAGGCCAGCCAGGCCATCCAGGTGTTGGTGATCGCTGAATAGGCGACATAGCCGCCCACCATCACCAGCGCCACGGGCTTGCTCAGCGTCAGGAAGGCGGCGGCCAGCCCCACACCGGCCCAGCCTGAAAAATAGACGGCGCGGTCCACCCAGCGAAAGCGCGCCGGCGTACCCGTGAGCTGACGCACGAACAGCAGCGCGGCAGCGCCAGCCAGCAGGGCCAGTATGCCCTGCGACGCATCGGCCCAGTAACCCCAGGCGGGCCACAGCAGGTGGCCGGCCACGCCGGTGTAGGCCGCGACCGCCAGCGTCATGACGCCGGCATACACCGAATACCAGGCGTAGATCCGGTCGCGGTAGACCCAGGCCTGCGCAGCGCAGGCAGCGATCAGCAGCAGCAAGGCACCAAAGGCCATGCCCAGCGCCATGTATTCGATCTGGATGCGCTGGTCATGCCCGCCCTGGCTCACAAAGCGCACCGGCAGGCTGACCGGCGTGGTGTGGCGTATGCGTACGTAAATGTCGCGCGGCTGGCCGGGGGCCAGGTTCAGGCGGAACGTCGGGTAGCGGCCGGCTTCGGGCCAGGTGGTGACCGCCAGGGTGTCGCCGGCTGATTGCGCCTGCCATTGCCCGCGCGCGTCCTGCAGGTACACCGTGGCCAGGTCCAGGACCGGAATGGGGAATTCCAGCAGCCAGCCCTGCCACTGGCTGCGGTCAATGTCCACGCGAAAGTGCAACCACAGGGCACCGGCCTCGTTGGCACTGTAGATATGGCCTTCACGCATGGGCTGAAAACGGGCGATGCCAGCCGGCAGCGCCACCTGGTCAATCGTGGCGGTGCCGGCGGACTCCATCCAGAACAGGCCCAGCTGTTCCGCGACCACGGTCGTCGCCCGGTCATTGAGCGCGATGACCGGGGGCTTGCCCGGCTGGGCCAGCGCTGCGCCCGCCATCAGGGCCGCCGCCAGCCATGCGCCCGCTACCCGCCAGAGGGCGACAAGCCGCGTCGTGATGCATCGCATACACTTGCCGCCTTGTTTTTCGGGAACTGTCATGAGCTTGAAGTGCGGCATTGTAGGCCTGCCCAATGTAGGGAAATCCACCTTGTTCAATGCGTTGACCAAGGCGGGCATCGCCGCTGAAAACTACCCGTTCTGTACGATCGAACCCAATGTGGGCATCGTGGAGTTGCCCGATCCGCGGCTGGACCAGCTGTCGGCGATCGTCAAGCCCGAGCGCATCGTGCCGGCGATTGTGGAATTCGTGGACATCGCAGGCCTGGTGGCGGGCGCCAGCAAGGGCGAAGGCCTGGGCAACCAGTTCCTGGCACACATCCGCGAAACCGACGCCACCGTCAACGTGGTGCGCTGCTTTGACGACGAAAACGTGATCCACGTGGCCGGCAAGGTGGACCCGATCTCCGACATCGAAGTCATCCAGACCGAGCTGTGCCTGGCCGACATGGCCACAGTGGAAAAGGCGCTGCACCGGCACACCAAGACGGCACGCTCGGGCGACAAGGAGGCCGCCAAGATCGTCGCCATCCTTGAAAAATGCCAGGCCGCCCTGAATGAAGGCAAGCCCGTGCGCGCGCTCGAATTCAGCAAGGAAGACCAGCCCCTGCTCAAGCCGCTGTGCCTGATCACCGCCAAGCCGGCGATGTTTGTGGGCAACGTGGCCGAAGACGGCTTTGACAACAACCCCTACCTGGAGCGCCTGCGCGAATACGCCGCTGCGCAAAACGCACCCGTAGTGGCCATCTGCGCCAAGATGGAAGCCGAGATGGCCGACATGAGCGACGAGGACAAGGGCATGTTCCTGGCCGAAATCGGCCAGGACGAGCCGGGTCTGAACCGCCTGATCCGCGCCGCGTTCAAGCTGCTGGGGCTGCAGACGTACTTCACTGCGGGTGTGAAGGAAGTGCGCGCCTGGACGGTCGCCATTGGCGCGACCGGCCCGCAGGCAGCGGGCGTGATCCACACCGACTTCGAGCGCGGCTACATCCGCGCACAGACCATCGCGTTTGACGACTTCATCCAGTACAAGGGCGAGCAGGGCGCCAAGGACGCGGGCAAGATGCGCAGCGAGGGCAAGGAATATGTGGTGAAAGACGGCGACGTGATGAATTTTCTCTTCAACGTGTGACCGGCCACAGGTACAGCAGCGCCCAGGTCATCGTCAGGTACCGCAAAAACTTGCCGGCCAGCATGTAGCCCACGCAGGGCCAAAACGGCAGCTTGAGCCAGCCGGCCACGGCGCACAGCGGGTCACCCACGACCGGCAGCCACGACAGCAGGCACGCAGGCGGCCCCATCCGTTCCAGCCATGCCAGCGCCCGCACATGCGTGGGCGAATGGCGGTACTTGTCCACCACCTTGTGGGCGCCGTAGCCCAGCCACCAGTCCAGCGCGCCGCCCAGCGTGTTGCCGGCCGTGGCGACCAGGATCGTGGGCCAGAAGAGTTGCGGGTTGAGGGTGATCAACGCAAACACGGCCGGCTCGGACCCCAGCGGCAGCAGCGTTGCAGAAATGAATGACACCACAAACACCGTGCTCAAGCCGTATTCAGGCAGCGCGAGCAGGTTCAGCAAGTGGTCGAGCCAAGCATCCATGGGTGCGGCAGTGTAAAGGGCGGACGCATTTCGTTTGCTGAAATTTTGAGCAGCTACAATCGTGCCTCATTTTTCAGCAGCCCTTTCCAGCAGCTTTCCAGCGTCCCATGAACATCGGCCCTCACACCCTTGCGAACAATGTGTTCGTCGCGCCGATGGCCGGGGTCACGGACCGCCCGTTCCGCCAGCTGTGCAAGGCGCTGGGCGCGGGCTACGCGGTCAGCGAGATGGTGACCTCGCGCCGCGACTTGTGGAACACCTTGAAGACTTCGCGCCGCGCCGACCACACCGGCGAGCCCGGCCCCATCGCCGTGCAGATCGCCGGCACCGACGCAGCCATGATGGCCGAAGCCGCCGCCTACAACGTGGACCGCGGCGCGCAGATCATCGACATCAACATGGGTTGCCCGGCCAAGAAGGTCTGCAACAAATGGGCAGGCTCGGCGCTGATGCAGGACGAGGCTCTCGCGCTGCAGATCGTGCAGGCGGTGGTGGCGGCCTGCGCGCCGCGCAACGTGCCGGTCACGCTGAAGATGCGCACCGGCTGGTGCCAGGCCCACCGCAATGCGGTAACGCTGGCGCGTGCGTTTGAATCGGCTGGCGTGCAGATGCTGACTGTGCATGGGCGTACGCGCGAGCAGGGCTATAAGGGCCAGGCCGAGTACGACACGATTGCCGCCGTCAAGGCCGCGGTGCGCGTGCCGGTGGTGGCCAACGGCGACATCACCACGCCGCACAAGGCACGCGAGGTGCTGGCCTGCACGGGCGCCGACGCCGTCATGATTGGCCGCGCGGCCCAGGGCCGGCCCTGGATATTCCGCGAGGTGGCCCACTACCTGGCCACGGGCGAGCTGCTCGCGCCGCCCCTGGTGGGCGAAGTGCGCCGGCTGCTGCTGGACCACCTGCAGGATCACTATGCGCTGTATGGTGAATTCACCGGCGTGCGCACCGCGCGCAAGCACATCGGCTGGTATGTGCGCGCGCTGCCCGGCGGCGAGGCTTTCAGGAGCAACATGAACCTGCTGGACGACAGCGCGGCCCAGTGGCGCGCGGTGTCTGACTACATGCAGGGGCTGGGTGCGGTGATGGACCGCATGCCGGCAGTCGCCGACCTGGCGATGATGGACAGCGAAGAACCGGTGGAAACAACCGCATGAGCAAAAAACAGATCGAAGAATGCGTGCGCGCCAGCCTGGAGGGCTACTTCAAGGACCTGCGCGGTACCGAGCCCGACGGGCTGTACGAAATGATGGTCAAGGTGGTTGAAAAACCGCTGCTTGAAACAGTCATGGCCAAGGCTGACCAGAACCAGTCCAAGGCAGCCGAATGGCTGGGCCTGAACCGCAACACGTTGCGCAAGAAGCTGGTCGAACACAAACTGCTGAAATAAGAAAACCTTTTCCATGAACGCACTCATCTCTGTGTCTGATAAGACCGGCATCGTCGAACTCGCACAGGCGCTGCACAGCCTGGGCATCAAGCTCATCTCCACTGGCGGCACCGCCAGATTGCTGGCTGAGCAGGGCCTGCCTGTGACCGAGGTGGCTGAAGTAACGGGTTTTCCTGAAATGCTGGATGGCCGCGTCAAGACCTTGCATCCCAAGGTACATGGCGGACTGCTGGCGCGGCGCGATGTGCCTGAGCACATGGCCGCGCTGGCCGCTCATGGCATCGACACCATCGACCTGCTGGTCGTCAACCTCTACCCTTTTGAAGCGACGGTGGCCAAGCCCGGCTGCACGCTGGAAGACGCGATCGAGAACATCGACATCGGTGGACCCGCCATGGTGCGCAGCGGCGCCAAGAACTGGAAGGACGTGGGCGTGCTGACCGACGCGTCGCAGTACGCGGGCGTGATTGAAGAGCTCAAGACTGCGGGAGCGCTCAGCAGCAAGACAAAATTTGCGTTGTCGGTAGCGGCATTCAACCGCATCAGCAATTACGACGGCGCCATCAGCGACTACCTGTCTCGTATCCAGGACGATGGCAGCCATTCGCTGTTCGGGGCCCAAGCCAACGGCCGCTTCATCAAGCTGCAGGACCTGCGCTACGGCGAGAACCCGCACCAGCAGGCCGCTTTCTACCGCGACCTGTACCCGGCCCCCGGCTCGCTGGTCACGGCCAATCAGCTGCAGGGCAAGGAGCTGAGCTACAACAACATCGCCGACGCCGATGCAGCGTGGGAATGCGTAAAGAGCTTTGGCGCCGCAGCCTGCGTGATCGTCAAGCACGCCAACCCATGCGGCGTGGCGGTTGGCGCCGACACGCTGGAGGCCTACAGCAAGGCCTTCAAGACTGACCCGACCTCGGCCTTCGGCGGCATCATCGCACTGAACCGCACGCTGGACGCAGCGGCAGCGCAGGCCATCAGCAAGCAGTTTGTCGAGGTGCTGATGGCGCCGGCCTTCACTTCCGAAGCGCTGGAGGTGTTCAAGACCAAGGTGAACGTGCGCATCCTGCAGATTGATTTGCCCAAGGGGGGCGCCACTGATTGGGACAACGGCCGCAACCTCATGGACATCAAGCGCGTGGGCTCGGGCCTGTTGATGCAGACGGCCGACAACAAGGAGCTGACGCTGGCTGACCTGAAGGTGGTGACAAAGAAAGCACCGACGGCTGAAGAACTGCAGGACCTGCTGTTTGCCTGGAAGGTCGCCAAGTACGTCAAGTCCAACGCCATCGTGTTCTGCAAGGGCGGCATGACCATGGGCGTGGGGGCGGGGCAGATGAGCCGTCTGGATTCAGCGCGCATTGCCAGCATCAAGGCGGGGCATGCGGGGCTGACGCTGGCCGGCACGGCTGTGGCCAGCGATGCGTTCTTCCCGTTCCGCGATGGTCTTGATGTTGTTGTTGATGCTGGTGCCACCTGCGTGATTCAACCGGGTGGGTCCATGCGTGACCAGGAAGTCATCGATGCTGCGGATGAGCGCGGTGTGGCGATGGTGTTCTCCGGGGTACGGCACTTCCGGCATTGAGCGCCTGCGCTTCCTATGGAACAGGCGTGCGGGGTACTCTGCTGCGCGGCTGCCCCCCGGCGTGCTGCGCCCGCCTCCTCCTAATACTATTCATACCGCCCCCGTCGCGCTGAAGGGGGCCCGAGTCGATGACCCCGTCCTCCTCCTTGGGATTTTGATCCCGACATAAAGACTGGGGCACGACCCGGATTCGACGCTGTAG
>CALRYY010000087.1:0-18228 GCA_943372515.1 Ramlibacter sp. 2FC
TCGGTCTCGCCCTGGGCATAGACCTGCACCGTGGCGCGCTGGCCGGCAAACTGCACGTCCAGCCCCTGCGCCGTGGCCGCAAACTGCAGCGTGCCCGATGCACCGCCCACGCTCAGGTGCAGCGCACCGTCGTGCAGGTAGCTCAGCTCGCCGGGCTGGGGCTCGCCATGGAATTCAAACGCGAAGCGGCGCACCGTCACACCATGTGAACGCCAGCCGTCACGGCGGCTGAAGGGATCGGTGCCCTCTGTCGCCTTCTCGTCCAGCAGCGCCTGCGCCACAGCAGCGGCGGCGGCCAGCGGCAAGCCCACGGGCTCCTGATGGAACAGCACCACCTGCTCGCGCGGGATCAGCGCGGTGTCCAGGTTGGCTTTGGCAAACGACGGGCTCCTGACCACATGGCGCAAGAACTGCACGTTGGTGGCCAGGCCCACGATGTGGGTCTGCGCCAGCGCGGCGTCCAGCCGGGCCAGGGCCTGTTCGCGCGTGTCGGCATGCACGATGAGCTTGGCGATCATGGAGTCGTAGAACGGACTGATGGCGTCGCCTTCACGCACGCCGTCGTCCACGCGCACCGCGCCTCTTTCAAACGCCGTGCATGCGGGTTTGCGATACACCGCCAGGGTGCCGGTGGCCGGCAGGAAGTTGTTGTCGGGGTTTTCGGCGCAGATGCGCGCCTCGATCGCATGGCCTGTGATGCGCAGTTCGTCCTGGCGCAGGGGCAGTGGCTCGCCGCTGGCCACGCGCAGCTGCCACTCCACCAGGTCCAGGCCGGTGATGGCTTCGGTCACCGGGTGCTCCACCTGCAGGCGCGTGTTCATTTCCATGAAGAAAAAGTTCATCGATCCATCCGCACGCTGCTCCACGATGAACTCCACCGTACCGGCGCCCACATAGTTCACGGCACGGGCTGCCGCCACGGCTGCTTCGCCCATCTGCTGGCGCATGGCGGGCGTCATACCGGGAGCGGGGGCTTCTTCCAGCACCTTCTGGTGGCGGCGCTGCACCGAGCAATCACGCTCAAACAGGTACACGCAATTGCCCTGTGTGTCGCCAAACACCTGGATCTCGATGTGGCGCGGGCGCTGCACGTATTTTTCGATCAGCACAGCGTCGTCGCCAAAGCTGTTGATGGCTTCGCGCTTGCACGACGCCAACGCGGCGTCAAAGTCTTCGGTCTTGTCCACTGCGCGCATGCCTTTGCCGCCGCCGCCGGCGCTGGCCTTGATCAGCACGGGGTAGCCGATGCGGTCGGCCTCTGTCTTGAGCATGGCCGGGTCCTGCCCTGAGCCGTGGTAGCCGGGCACCAGCGGCACACCGGCCTTTTCCATGAGCTGTTTCGATTCAGCCTTCAGGCCCATGGCCTGGATGGCAGACGCGGGCGGGCCAATGAACACCAGGCCTGCGGCCTGGCAGGCATTGGCAAAGTCCTCGTTCTCGCTCAGGAAGCCATAGCCGGGGTGGATGGCTTGCGCGCCGGTGGCCTGGGCCGCTTCAATGATCTTTTCCCAGCGCAGGTAGCTGTCCTTGGGCGCGCTGCCGCCAATGTGTACGGCCTCGTCACACGCGGCCACGTGCTTGGCTTTGGCGTCGGCGTCGGAATACACAGCCACGGTCTTCACGCCCAGGCGGCGTGCGGAGGCGGCCACGCGGCAGGCAATTTCGCCCCGGTTGGCAATCAGGATCTTGTCAAACATCTTGTCTCCTTGGGGCCGGGGGACGCCCCGGCGACGGATTTACAAACCGGCGCATCACGGCGCGCAGGAACTTGAACAACACAACAATCAGCACCACCGCCACCACCAGGGTCAGCACCAGCGCCACGGCAAACCACAGCGGATGCGCAAAGGCCAGCCACAGCATGAACACCACAAAGCCATCTTCAGCAAGCGACACGCCGATGTTGGAGAACGGCTCGGGCGATGTGTTGACCGCCGCCCGCGCGACCAGCTTGGCCGTGTGCGCGGTAGCCGCCAGCGAGCCGCCCAGCAGCGCGGCCACCCAAGCCACCGCAGGGCCTTCGGCACCCAGCGTGGCGGTAGCCAGCGCCGCGCCCGCGGGGATGCGGATCACCGTGTGCACCGCGTCCCACAGGCTGTCCACCAGCGGGACCTTGTCAGCCAGGAATTCGACGGCGACCATCAGGCCGCTGGCCCACAAGGCCGCCGGATGTTGCAGCACCTGCAGCCCGGCGGGCAGGTCAACCCAGCCCATGAAACCCGACGCACCTGCAATGAACAGCGCCGCGTACAACCGGATGCCGCTGGCCCAGCCCAATGCCGCCGCCAGTGCCAGCAGCTGCGGTGCGTCGAGCAGGCGCGCGAGGATGTCCATGGCTTCAGGTGGCGGGCAGCCAGGCCGGCTTGCGTTTGTTCAGGAAGGACTGCACGCCTTCGCGTCCCTCGGTGCTGGCGCGCACGTCGGCAATGCATTCGACCGTCATGCGTTCCAGCGCTGGCGTGATGTCGCGTTCGGCCACGTCCTGGACCAGTTTTTTGGTGATGCGCACCGCCGCTGGGCCGCACGCAGCCAGGGTGGTGGCCAGTGCGTCCACGCGGGCGTCCAGCGCCTCGGCCTGGACGACCTCATGGATGAAGCCGATGCGGTGCGCCTCGGTCGCGTCAAACCGCTCGGCCGTCAGGAACCAGCGATGCGCCGCCCGTGCGCCCATCGCACGCACTACATACGGGCTGATCGTGGCAGGCACCAGACCCAGGCGCGTTTCGCTCAGGCAGAACTGCGCCGTGTCCACCGCCACCGCGATGTCGCAGGCCGCTACCAGGCCGGTACCGCCTGCATACACGTCACCCTGCACACGCGCAATGGTCGGCTTGGGGCATTCGAACACCGTACGCAGCATGGCCGCCAACGCGGCCGCATCGGCCACGTTCTGCTCGCGCGTGTAGTCGGCCATGCGGCGCATCCAGTTCAGGTCGGCACCGGCGCAAAACGCCGAGCCGCTGGCCGCCAGCACAATGCAGCGCACGTCATCACGCGCGCCCAGTTGGCGAAACACCTGCGTCAGTTCAGCGATGACTTCGTCATTGAAGGCATTGCGCACATCGGGGCGGTTCAGCATAACGGTGGCACGGTGGCCTGATACGTCCAGCAGCAGGTGGTTCATGGTGTTGTTGTTCAATGAGGTTGCCAGGCCTGCAGCCCTTCGATCTGTTCCATGCCCGCAAAGTCGCGGTCGTCGTGGATCAGCAGGCAGTCGTTGCGGATGCACCAGGCGCCCACCAGCAGGTCGATGCTGCTGCGCACTGTGATGCCGTGGCCGCGCAGCCGGCGGTACAGCGCCGCGGCGTGCTGGGCCACGTCCTCGCCGCCGGCCTGCTCCACAGGCAATGGCGCCAGCGCCTGGCGGGCGTAGTCATATTCCCTGTCATGGCGAAAGCCGCGCAGCACTTCCATCAGCACCACGTCCAGCAGGACGATTTCATTCGTGCTGTCGTCCAGCACGGCATCCAGCGCGCGCACCTGGGGCGTGTCCTGGCCGTTGAAATAGTCGATCCAGACGCTGGAGTCGGCCGTGATCATTTCGCAGCCTTTTTGGCGGGCGATGCCTGTGACGCTGCTTGCGGCGCATAGCGCGCCTGCGGCTCCTGCACGGTATGCGCCGCACCGGGGGCCGCCCAGTCACCCTCAAGGCTCCACTTGAGCTTGCCGCGAAGCGCACGGATGTTCTGGTAAGCCGCTCGCCGCGCGAGAAGGCGCAAGCCCTCTTCCACGGCGTCGCGCTTGGTCTTGAAGCCACCAGCCTTCATGGCGGCTTCCATGAGTTTGTCGTCAATCACGATATTGGTTCGCATGACATGCCTTATGTGTATATTTTTATGGAAGTATACACATTAATGCTTTGGTTTTGCAAGCGGCGTTTGCCATCAATACCGCTTGGCCACTTCTTCCAGCATCACTTCGGTAGCGCCGCCGCCGATGCCCAGCACCCGCGCGTCACGCCACAGCCGCTCGATCGCCGTTTCGCGGATGTAGCCCATGCCGCCGTGGAACTGCTGGCAGGTCTGCACCACCTCATTCACCAGCTCGCCTGTCAACGCCTTGAGCATGGACACGTCCTGCACGATGTCGTGGCCCTGCGTCACGCGCCAGGCGCAGTGGTACATGAACTGCCGCGCCGCGCGCGTCCTGGCGTCCAGCATGGACAGGCGCTGGCGGATGGTCTGCTGGTTCCACAGCGGGCCGCCGAAGGCATGGCGCTGGCGCACATAGTCCAGCGTGAGCTGCAACGCGCGCTGGCAGTGGCCCACGGCCATGGCGGCAAGCGCAATGCGCTCGGTCTGGAAGTTCTTCATAACCGAATAAAAGCCCTTGCCCTCTTCACCCAGCAGGTTGGCTGCGGGAATGCGCACGTTGTCCAGCACCAGCTCCGCCGTGTCAGAGCTGAGCCAGCCGGTCTTCTTGAGCGCACGGCCCACGCTGAAGCCGGGAGTGCCTTTTTCCACGATGAACATGGACATGTCGCGCTTGCCCGCGCCCGTCTTGGCGGCCACGAAGTACAGGTTGGCATGCACGCCGTTGGTGATGAACATCTTGGTGCCGTTGAGCACCCATTCGTCGCCCTCGCGCTTCGCGTTCGTGCGGATGCCCGCCACGTCCGACCCCGCACCGGGCTCGGTAATACCCACTGCCGTGATCAGCTCACCGGCGATGACTTTCTTCAGGTACTTTTCTTTTTGCGCCGGCGTGCCCGCATGGTGCAAATGGGGGCTGGCCATGTCGGTGTGGACCAGCACCGTGATGATGAAGCCGGCATAGGTGCTTTGCGACAGCGCCTCGGCAAACACCAGGTTGGTCATGGCGTCGGCCTGTGCGCCGCCATAGGCCTCTTCGTACATCAGGCCAAAGAGCCCCGCCTGGCCCATGCGGCGCAGCACCTCGCGCGGCACAAAACCCTGCTCTTCCCATTGGTCGGCATGGGGCTCGACCTCGCGCTCGAGAAAGCGCGCGATCTGGTCGCGCAGCAATTCGTGGTCGGGGTTGTCGTAAATGGAGGTGTTGCTCATGCTCTTGAAGTGTTGGGGACAGAGCTGCGCTTCGCTACGGTCTGTCCCGCAAGGTAATTACATACGGAACACGCCGAACTTCGGCTCGGGGATCGGCGCATTGAGCGACGCGCTCAAGCCCAACGCCAGCACCCGCCGCGTGTCCGCCGGGTCGATCACGCCGTCATCCCACAACCTTGCGCTGGAGTAATACGGGTGCGACTGGTGGCCGAACTGGTCCAGGATGGGTTGCTTGAATTTGGCTTCTTCTTCAGCGCTCCAGCTGCCGCCGCGCGCCTCGATGCCGTCGCGCTTGACTGACGCCAGCACGCCTGATGCCTGTTCGCCGCCCATGACGCAGATACGCGCGTTGGGCCACATCCACAGGAACCGGGGCGAGTACGCACGACCGCACATGCCGTAGTTGCCTGCGCCGTAGCTGCCACCGATGATGACGGTGAACTTGGGCACGCTGGCCGTGGCCACCGCCGTGACCATCTTGGCGCCGTGGCGGGCAATGCCTTCGCTTTCGTACTTGCGCCCGACCATGAAGCCGGTGATGTTCTGCAGGAACACCACCGGCACCTTGCGCTGGCAGCACAGCTCGATGAAGTGGGCGCCCTTTTGGGCTGATTCGCTGAACAGGATGCCGTTGTTGGCGATGATGCCTACCGGCATGCCCTCGATGTGGGCAAAGCCGCACACCAGCGTGGCGCCAAAGCGCTGCTTGAATTCATGGAATTCGGACGCGTCCACGATGCGCGCAATGATTTCGCGCACGTCATACGGCTTGCGCGTGTCGGTGGGGATCACGCCGTACAGCTCACGGCCGTCGAACTTCGGCGCTCGGGGCTCGCGCAGCTGAACATCGGGGCTTTTGCTGTTGCGCAGCGTGGCCACGGCCTGGCGCGCCAGCGCCAGCGCATGCGGGTCGTTTTGCGCCAGATGATCGGCCACACCGGACAGGCGCGTGTGCACGTCGCCGCCCCCCAAGTCTTCCGCACTCACCACCTCGCCCGTGGCGGCCTTCACCAGCGGCGGGCCGCCCAGGAAGATGGTGCCCTGGTTCTTGACGATGATGGTCTCATCGCTCATGGCAGGCACATAGGCGCCGCCTGCGGTGCAACTGCCCATGACCACCGCGATCTGCGCAATGCCCTGCGCGCTCATGTTGGCCTGGTTGTAGAAGATGCGCCCGAAGTGGTCGCGGTCGGGGAACACCTCGTCCTGGTTGGGCAGGTTGGCGCCGCCCGAGTCCACCAGGTAAATGCACGGCAGGTGGTTCTGCATGGCGATCTCCTGCGCGCGCAGGTGTTTCTTGACCGTCATGGGGTAATAGGTGCCGCCCTTCACCGTGGCGTCGTTGCACACGATCATGCAGTCCACGCCGCTGACCCGGCCGATGCCGGCGATCACCCCGGCACAGGGCGCGTCGCCCACGCCGTCCTTGTTGACATACATGGCGTGCGCGGCCAGTGGCGCAATCTCAAGGAACGGCGTTCCCGGGTCCAGCAGCATCTGCACGCGGTCGCGCGGCAGAAGCTTGCCGCGCGCCACATGCTTGGCCCGTGCCGCTTCACCGCCGCCGGCTGCGGCTTTGGCCACCTGGGCCGCCAGGTCGTCCACGAGCGTCTGCATGGCGGCGGCATTGGCCTGGAATTCGGCGGATCGGGCGTTGAGTTTTGTCTCAAGAACTGACATGTGTCTCCTTCACGGGGCGCTGGTCCGCCAGCTTACGCCACCGCTTGGCCCGCAGCCAGTCACGCAGGTTGCAAATCGTGCCACTAAGCCTTGTTGGGGTTCAGCAGGTATTTGGTGCCTGTCGCCCGCTGGCCGTATACCGCAATCTCTGCCGGTTGCAGCGCCTGCAGCAGCGAGATTTCTTTCGAATAGTGGCTGGCAAACGTGGTCTTCAGTTCGTCGGCCACGCGCTGGCGCAGGGCCTGTGCGGCCTCGGCGCCGATGCGCTGCAAAAACGGGAACAGCAGCCAGCCACCCATGCCCCAGGCCATGCCGAAGCTGCGGTTGAACTCCGTGGGGCCGGTGTCCAGCCCGCCGTAGATGTACACCTGCTTGTGCGTGGTGGAGCCGTAGCGGCTGTACTCTTTGGCGGTGCGGTTCAGCGCCGCTTCCATGGCCGTCAGGATCTGGCCGGCCAGCTTGCCGCCGCCCGTGGCGTCAAACGCCACAGTGGCGCCGGTGGCCACCAGCGCCTGGGTCAGGTCTTCCATGAAGGTGGGGGCAGAACTCACGCACACATGCTGCGCGCCCTGGGCCTTGAGCAACGCTGCCTGTTCGGGCTTGCGCACGATGTTCACCAGGCCGATGCCGTCTTTCAGGCAGATGCGGTTGAGCATCTGGCCCAGGTTGGACGCGGCCGCCGTGTGCACCAGGGCCTGGTGACCCTCGCGGCGCATGGTCTCGGTCATGCCCAGCGCGGTGAGCGGGTTGACAAAACACGACGCGCCGTGCGCCGCGGTGGCGCCCGCCGGCAACGGCAGGCATTGCGCCGCGCTCACACAGCGGTACTGCGAATACATGGCGCCGGCCAGCACAGCCACCGTTTTGCCCAGCAAGGCCTGCGCGGCAGCAGAAGCACCCGCAGCCACCACGGTGCCCGCGCCTTCATTGCCTACGGGCATCGCCTGGCCCAGCCGGCCGGCCATGGCCTTCATGGCGGGGGCTGGAACCTGCAGCATCACCACGGGGCGCATGGCGGTGCCCGACGCAGTGGCGGTGGCGATGTCGCCCGCGCCCAACAGCAGGCCGATATCTGACGGGTTGATGGGAGTGGCTTCCACACGCACCACCACTTCATCTTCGCCTGGCGTGGGTACAGGCTCGTCCACAAGGGAGATTTCCAGCACCCCCTCAGGTTTGACCAGGGAGCGCAGTTGCAAACCGGTTGCGGGAAGGCTGGGTGTCGTCATGGAAATGTCCTTGGTTGAAGAATGATGGCTCTACACGCCCACGCCCTTGCGTCTGTACTCGGCGGGCGATTCGCCCGTCCAGTCACGAAACGCGCGGGCAAAACTCTTTTCGCTGCGAAAGCCCACGGCCTGCGCCACCTGCTTGACGGGCCGCGCCGTGCGGCGCAGCAAGTGCATGGCCTGCTCCTGGCGCACCTCGTCTTTCAATCCCTGCAGCGACGCGCCTTCGTCCTGCAACTGGCGGTGCAGCGTGCGCGGCGACATGGCCAGCGCATGGGCCAATGCCTCGGCCGTGGCGGCGGCGGGTTGCTCCTTGAGCAGCATGCGCACGCGCTGCACCAGCAGGCGGTCACGCCGGTACGGCCGCACCACCAGCGACAGCGCCTGGGGCAGCAGCGCGCGCAGGGCGCGGTCGTCACGGCGCAGCGGCAGCGCCAGGTAGCGGCTGTCAAAGCTCAATGCCGCGTGGCGCGCGCCAAAATGCACCGGGCCGGGGAACAGCAACGGGTACACATTGGCATGCGCCGGCGCATCAAACGGAAAGGCCACACCCTCCAGCGGCACAGCCGAATCCACCAGCCAGCAGCTGATGCCGTGAATGTTGCGCAAGAGCGTCACCAGGCAGAACTCGCGCATGGCCGCATCCAGCCGCCGCTCCATGAGCGACACCGTGGCCACGTCAGCGGCCACCAGCAGCTGCAGGGAGATGTCGTCGGTCAGCAGGTTGTGGTGGCGCAGCCAGCGCTTGAGCGCCACGCCCAGATTGGGGGAAGTGAGCGACGCGCGCAGCAGCATCACATAGCTGCCCCAGGGCAGCCGGCGCGAGAACCAGCCCAGCGCCTCGTCGTCCAGCTCGCGCATGGCCTCGCCGGCCAACGCCTGCAGTTGCCACGACGTGACGGTGGTGCCCGCCTTGCCCACCTGCGCGGGTGTGATCTGCGCGCGCGCCAGCGCGCCCGCCGGGTCCATGCCGTACTTGGCATAGGCCATCAGCAGCATGCGCACGAAGGCTATGGGGGTTACGGCGACGTTCTTCATGGCGGCAGTGGGCAAATCATGCCACCGCACAGGGGCCATTCCCTTTTTTTGGGTGATGATGCCTTCACGACGTGCGGCGCGGCCGCGAATCGACACTCTTGCACGCCCTTGCTGAAAATCATCTACCTCGACGCCGACCTGGTGGTCATTGACAAGCCCGCAGGGCTGCTGGTGCACCCCACGGGGCTGGACGCGCACGAAGCCCGCAACGCCATGGCGCTGCTGCGCAACCAGCTGGGCGCCCACGTGTGGCCGCTGCACCGGCTGGACAAGGGCACCAGCGGCGTGCTGCTGTTTGCTCGCAACGAAGCAGCGGCCAGCCGCTGGCGCGCACCGTTTGAGGCGGGCACCGTGCGCAAGCACTACCTGGCGCTGGTGCGCGGCTGGCCAGACGAAAAGGGCGAGGTCAACTACGCGCTGGCACGCGACCCCGAGCTGCCTTCCGCCGGACAGCAGCGCCTGAGCGCCATCACGCGCTGGCAGCGCCTGGCCGCCTTTGAATGGGACTTCAGCGTGGACGGACGGCACCCCACCAGCCGCTACGCGCTGGTGGCCGCAGAGCCGCTGACCGGCCGGCGCCACCAGATCCGCCGCCACTTCAAGCACATCGCCCACCCGCTGGTGGGCGACACCACGCATGGCAAGGGCGCGCACAACCGGGCCGTGGCGGCATGGCTGGGAATGGACCGGCTGTGGCTGCACGCGCAGTGGATAGAGTTGCCGGGCCTCACGACTGGCGCCACCCCGCTGCGCATTGAGGCACCGCCAGGCCCCGAATGGGCGCGGATCAGGCCCGGCTGAACACGCCCTTGTGCTGCTCGCGCAAGTCGCGCTTGAGCAGCTTGCCGCTGGGGTTCTTGGGCAATGCGTCAGCAAACACCACGGCCTTGGGCACCTTGAAGCTGGCCAGGTGCTGCTGGCAATGGGCCAGCACGTCCTGCTCGGCCAACATCTGTCCGGCCTTGACGACGATGACTGCCGCCACAGCCTCTACCCACTTGGGGTGCGACAGGCCGATGACGGCCACCTCGCTGACCGCGCCCAGGCGGTAGATCATTTCCTCGACCTCACGGCTGGCCACGTTTTCGCCGCCGGTCTTGATCATGTCCTTCTTGCGGTCCACCACGGTGATGAAACCTTCGTCGTCGATGGTGGCCAGATCGCCCGAATGGAACCAGCCGCCCTCGAATGCGGCGCGGGTGCGCTGCGGGTCTTCAAAATAACCCAGCATCAGGTGCGGGCTGCGGTGCACGATCTCGCCGACCTGGCCGGGCGCCACATCGTTCATGGCGTCGTCCACCACACGGGTTTCCACATTGAGCACGGCCCGCCCGCAGCTGCCCGGCTTGCGCAGCTGGTCGTCGGGGCCGAGCATGGTGGCCAGCGGCGCGATCTCGGTCTGGCCGTACAGGTTCCAGAAGCCCACGCCGGCCAGGCGCCGCGCCAGCTCGCGCAGCACCTCCACCGGCATGATGGACGCGCCGTAATAGCCCTTGCGCAGCACCGACAGGTCTGTCGTGTCGAACAGCGGCGAGCGCAACAGCGCGATCCATACCGTGGGCGGCGCAAAGAAGGACGTGATGCCGTGGCGCGCCAGCAGCGGCAGCAGATTGTCGGGTGTGGGTTTGGCGGTGATGATGCTGGTGGCACCCACGTACACGCTGGGACCAAAGAACACATCCAGCTGCGCGCAGTGGTACAGGGGCAGCGCATGCAGCATCACGTCACCGGTGGCAATGCTTGCGTCTACCGCGCAGCTGGCGTACTGCGAAATGATGGCGTCGTGCGTGAGCATGGCGCCTTTGGGCATGGATTCCGTGCCGCTGGTGTAGACGATCTGCGCCAGGTCGGTGCTGGCCAGCTGCGGCGTGGCGGGCGGTGCGACTGCAGTGGCGGCCAGGTCGTAAAAGGATGCCATGCCCGCAGCGGGCTCTGACGGGTCTTCCGACGGCAGCCAGATGAACTGGCGAACGGCTGTGTCCCGCACGGCCGCGTTGCGCGCCAGGTCGGCCAGGCCCGAATCGGTGGCCAGCGTCTGCACCTGCGCGTGGTGAAGGATGTAAGCGACCTCATCGGCCTTGAGCATGAAGTTGATCGGCACCAGCACCGCCCCCAGGCGCGCCAGCGCAAAGCGCAGCGCCGCAAAGCCGTGCGAATTGCGTGCCAGCACCCCCACACGGGTGGCATGCCCTATGCCCATGCCTGCCAGCCCGGCCGCCACACGATCCACCAGCGTGTCGAATTCGGCAAAGGTCCAGCAGGTCTCACCGCACACGATGGCGGTCTTGCCGGGCAGCCGGCGTGCGGTACGGCGCAGCAGGTCGGCGATCGTCTGGCGGCGGATGGCGGTATCCATGGTGTCTCCTGTTGGGCTCGCGTCAGAGCTATGGGGCTCAAGTATCCATGTGTTGACGCGGATCAGACAGTTATGGCTTTCCCGCCTTAGGCTGGGTAACCGCCACCGTTTTCCGGAATCGGGACTTCAATGTTGCTACGCGCGCTTACCCTGCTGACAGCCGGCCTCACCGTCCTTGCCCCGTTGCAAAGCCATGCCACTGACGGCGTCACGCGCAACCAGATCGTCATCGGCCACTGGACGACGACAACAATGCTGCCAAAGCCGAGGACAATGCGCGCCAGCTGGTGGACCAGGATCGGGTGTACATCCTCTTCGGCTCCATCGAGGGCGGGCCATCCACCGCAGTCATGAAGGTCGCCATTGAAAAGTCCGTGCCCTTCTTCGGCCCGATGGCGGGTTCGCCGGGCTTTCGCCGCCCCCACCAGGGAAGGCTTTGTGTCTGGCTGTCACGCCGGAGCTTGCAGCAGGCCGGCCAGTTGCGCCATGTCGGTGAAGATATGCGCTGCGCCCGCACCACGCAATGCGTGCGGTGCGTCATGGCCGGCCTCGGGCGGGCTGTAGCCGAACACGGTGGCACCGGCGGCCACACCGGCCGTCACACCGGTCACCGTGTCTTCCACCACGGCGCAGTGTCGCGGGTCCACCCCCAGCGCGGCAGCGGCTGCCAGGTACACGTCGGGCGCGGGCTTGGATCGCGGCATCTCGTGGCCGCTGAAAATGCGGCCTGCAAAGTAAGGCATGAGCCCGCACTTGTCCATCTGCAGTTCGACCTTGAACCGGTCAGCACCACTGGCACAGGCAATGCGCCCGTGCAGCAAGGCGTGAAGCTGTGCTGCTGCCTGCACCGCGCCGGCGATCGGCTTGACGTCGCGCACCAGCCCCGCATTGCGCCGCTCGCGAAAGCGCAGCATCCAGTCGTCGGTGATCCTGTGGCCGGTCTGCGCCTCGATCAGCTCCACCTCATCCTTGACGGCTTTGCCGACAAACAGGCGCATGCATTCGGCGGGCGTGAGCGTCCAGCCCAGTTCCTCGAGCATGTCGCGCAGCACGCCGTTGGTGATGGGTTCGCTGTCCACCAGCACGCCGTCGCAGTCAAACAGCACCGCATCAAACTTCACAACAGATCCCCATCCACATAGAGCCAACGGCCTTGTTCGTTGACGAAACGGCTGCGCTCGTGCAGGCGAACGGCGCGCCCGGCCACACGGTAGCGGGCCACAAATTCGACCTCGGCATGGGTGGCGTCCAGCACGCGGTGGCCGCGCACCTGCAGGCCCAGCCATTTCGTACCGTCCACCGGCGCCGGGTCTACCGGGCAGGTGTCCGGGTGCCAGGTGGCGCGCAGGTAGTCGAGCCGCGCCAGCACAAACGCGCTGTAGCGCGAGCGCATGAGCGCCTGTGAATCGGGGGCCGGCTGGCCCGCGTCCAGGTAACGGCCGCAGCACTCTGCCAGCAACAGCGGCTTGCTGCGGGCGCCGGTCTGGCCGCAAGGGCAGATGGGGAAAACGGGTTGTGGCATGGGCGGCCTACTTTCTCCAGAACTGCGAGGTAAACAGCACCAGCACGGCCAGCAGCTCCAGGCGGCCCAGCAGCATGGCAAAGGTGCAGATCCAGGTTTGAAAATCTGTCAGCACACCAAAGGTGGACGCCGGGCCCACCAGCCCCAGGCCCGGGCCGATGTTGTTGACGCAGACGATGACGGCCGAGAACGCCGTCACCACATCCAGCCCGGACGCCAGCATGAGCATGGACAGCCCCACGATGCTTGCGCCATAGATCAGCATGTAGGCCATTACGGCGGCGATCACGCTGGACGGGATGCTGCGCCCGTTCAGGGTCACGGGGTTGACCACGCGCGGGTGGATGATGCGCACCAGCTCGCGCCGGGCCTGCTTGACCAGCAGGATCATGCGGACCATCTTGATGCCGCCGCCGGTGGAGCCCGCGCACGACACAAAGCAGCCCAGGAACACCAGCAGCACTGGCGCGAACGCCGGCCACAGCGCGTAGTCGGTGGAAGAATAGCCGGTGGTGGTGGCCAGGGACACCGTCTGGAACGCCGCCGCACGCAGTGCCTCGGGCAAGCTCGCGTAGGTGCCCTGCGTGACCAGCAGCACACTCAGCACCGCAATCGCAGCCGCCAGCACCGTGACATACGCGCGCACCTCCGAATCACCCGCCAGCGTGCCCACCGAGCGCGTACGCCAGACGATGAAATAGCGCGCAAAGCTGATGCCGGCCAGCGCCATGAAGACCGTGGCCACCATTTCAATGCGCAGCGAATTCCAGTAGGCAAAGCTGGCGTCGTGCGACGACAGGCCGCCCAGGCCCATGGTGGTGCACATGTGCATGAAAGCGTCCGCCCAGCTCATGCCCGCCCAGCGATAAGCCACCAGACACGCAGCCGACAGGCTGAAATAGATGCTCCACAGGCCGCGCGCGGTCTCGGCAATGCGCGGGGTCAGGCGCGTGTCCTTCATCGGGCCAGGCGTCTCTGCGCGGTACAGCTGCACGCCACCCAGGCCCAGCAGCGGCAGGATGGCCACCACCAGCAGCATGATGCCCAGGCCACCGATCAGCTGCAAAAAGCAGCGCCAGACATTGACCGACACCGGCAATGTGTCCAGCCCCGACAGCACCGTGGCGCCCGTGGCCGTCAGCGCGCTCATGGCCTCAAAGCAGGCGTCCGTCCAGCTCAGACCGGGGATGGTGGCCATGAGCGGTACAGCCGAACATACCGTCAGCGTGATCCATACCAGGTTGACCAGCAGGATGCCGTCGCGCGGCTGAAGCTCGCGACGGTGGCGCTGCGTGGCCCGCCACAGCAGCCAGCCCGCGCCTGCGGTCGCCGCGAACGCCACGAGCCACACGCCCGGCAGCCCGCGGTCGTCCAGCGCCCACGACCAGGCCAGTGGCACCAGAAAAGCCGGCGCGAACATCATCAGTACGCGCGACAGCACGGCCAGGACGGGCAGGAGGCTGTCCATGGCGCGGCCCCTCAGAAGAAGGTTGCGCCCACCTGGAACAGGCGTTCGACGTCGCGCACCATGCGCTTGTGGGGCAGGAAAAATATCACATGGTCGTTCTCGGTGATGACCGTGTCGTGGTGCGGCATCAACACCTCGCAGGCCCGGCCGTCGCCACGCACCAGCGCGGCGCAGCGCGCGCCATCGGGCAGCTTGAGCTCGTCAATACGCCGGCCCACGAGCCTGGAGGTGCGGGCGTCTCCGCGGGCCACACCCTCCAGCGCCTCGGCGTCGCCGCGACGCAGGCTGTGCACGGCCGCCACGTCACCGCGGCGCACATGGGCCAGCAACTCGCCGATCACCGTCTGCGCGGGCGATACGGCGATGTCGATGGTGCTGCCCTGCATCAGGTCGGCATAGGCGCGGCGGTTGATCAGGGCCAGCACGCGCGTGGCGCCCATGCGCTTGGCCAGCATGGCCGACAGGATGTTGTCCTCGTCGTCACTGGTCAGCGACAGGAACAGGTCCAGCCCGCCCACGTTTTCTTCGGTCAGAAGGTCCTCGTCAGCGCAGTCGCCATGCATGACCAGCACGTCGGACGGCAGCTCGGTGGCCAGGTGCTCGCAGCGCGCGCGGTCACGCTCGATGATCTTGACCTGGCACTGCCCATGCAGCCGCTTGGCCAGGCGCAGGCCTACCTTGCCGCCGCCTGCGATCATGACGCGGCGCACGGGCTTTTCCAGGCTGTGGATGGCCGCCAGCGCGAAGCGGATTTTTTCCTTGTCGGCCAGCACGAACACTTCGTCACCGGGCAGCACGCGCGTGCTGGCGTCCACAGGCACCTCGGTATCGTTGCGGTACAGCGCCACCACGCGCATCTGCGCGGCCGGAAAGCGCTCGCTGATCTCGCCGACGGCGTGGTCCACCAGCGGGCTGCCGGCCACCGCGCGCACCGCCACCAGGTGGGCGCGGCCCTGCGAGAACTCCAGCACCTGCAATGCCTCGGGGTAGTCAATGAGCTGCTGGATGTAGCCCACCACTGACTCTTCCGGGCAGATTACATGGTCCACCGAGAAGCCGGTCTTGCACAGCAGCTCGCCACCCTCGGGGAATTCGGGCGAGCGCAGCCGCGCAATGGTGGTGTGGATGCCGAACACATCGTGGGCAATCTTGCAGGCCACGAGGTTGGTTTCGTCCAGCGCAGCACAGGCAATCAGCATGTCGGCGTCGGCGGCACCCGCGCGGCGCAGCACGGAAGGCTCGGCCCCATTGCCCTGCACGCCACGCAGGTCCAGGCGGTCTTCCAGGTCACGCAGCCGGTCGGCTGCGGGGTCGATGACCGTGATGTCGTTCTGCTCGGATACCAGGCTCGCAGCCACGCTTTCACCGACGCGGCCGGCTCCCAGGATGATGATTCTCATGATGTGGCGCCATCATAGCGAGCCCCCTGCGCCCTGTCACAAGGCGCGCTGGATGATGATTTTCTGCACGTCGGACGTGCCTTCGTAGATCTGGCACACCCGCACATCGCGGTAGATGCGCTCCACCGGAAAGTCCGCCACGTAGCCATAGCCGCCCAGCGTCTGGATGGCGGCGCTGCATACGGCCTCGGCTGCCTCGCTGGCAAACAGCTTGGCCATGGCCGCCTCTTTCAGGCAAGGCAGTCCGGCGTCGCGCAGGCTGGCCGCATGCCAGATGAGCTGGCGCGCGGCCTCCAGCTGGGTGGCACAGTCGGCCAGGCGAAAGCCCACCGCCTGGTGGTTGATGATGGCCGTGCCAAAGCTCTGGCGTTCCTTGGCATAGGCCAGTGCCACCTCAAACGCGCTGCGCGCCATGCCCACGCTTTGCGCGGCAATGCCAATGCGCCCGCCCTCCAGCGCGCTCAAAGCGATCCTGTAGCCCTCGCCTTCTGCGCCAATCAGGTTTTCTGCGGGAACGCGGCAGCTGTCAAAGTTGATCTGCGCCGTATCGCTGCTGTGCTGGCCCAGCTTGTCTTCCAGCCGCGCCACCGCGTAGCCCGGCGTGTCGGTGGGCACGAGAAAGGCGCTCATGCCCTTCTTGCCCGCGCCCTTGTCGGTCACGGCAATCACGATGGCCAGATGGCCGTTTTTGCCGCTGGTGATGAACTGCTTGACGCCGTTGATCACGTAGCCGTCGCCATCCTTGACTGCGGTCGTCCGCAGCGCAGACGCATCGCTGCCCACATGCGGCTCGGTCAGGCAAAACACGCCCAGCAGCTCGCCCTGTGCCAGCCGCGTGAGCCACTGCTTTTTTTGCTGCGCGTTGCCGTAGCGCATGAGGATGGCGTTGACGGGGCAGTTGGTCACGCTGATGGCCGTGCTGGTACCGCCATCGCCCGCGGCGATTTCCTCCAGCACCAGGGCCAGCGTCACATAGTCCAGGTTCGCGCCGCCAAATTCCTCGGGCACACAAATGCCGTAGGCACCCAGCGCCGCCAGGCCTTGGTGCGCTTCTTTGGGGAAGTGATGTTCCTTGTCCCACTTTGCGGCGTTCGGCCAGAGTTGCTCCTGTGCGAAGGAGCGAACTGCGTCGCGGATCATTTGCTGGTCTTCGGTCAATAGCATTTTTGTCCCGTCGTGGTTTATGTACCGTTTTCGTTCGCTATACCGCGCGCCTTTGCAGGGAAACTGTTGGCGCGCCTCCGTTGGAGAGCCACCACTCGGCTTCGCGGCAGGCGGTGCCCGGTGGGGGCGATCTCTGCGGCGACGAGGAGCGCAGGCACAGGGTCGGCGCGCGCAGCGCGCTTCGTTGACTAGCTCGCCGCGGCTGTTCGAGCGGAGCGCGCAACGCGCGCGCAGCGAGTTCTGCGGCGCGACCCTGTGGCGAGCACCACAGTGCAGTCTGCGCAACGCGCAGACCGGCGCAGTGTGAGCCCCCGCCGGGCACCGCCTGCCGCGAAGCAGCGAGCGAATCGGAGCTGAGAAAAACCAAAGCCGCTTAAACCAGTTCCAACGCCACCGCTGTACCCTCACCCCCACCAATGCACAGCGTGGCCAGCCCGCGCTTTTTGCCACGCGCCTGCAGCGCATGGATCAGCGTGACCATGATGCGCGCGCCCGACGCCCCGATGGGGTGGCCCAAGGCACAAGCGCCGCCGTTGACGTTGACGATGTCGTGGCCGACCTTCAACTCCTCCATCAGCGCCATGGGCACGACGGCAAAGGCCTCGTTCACTTCCCACAGGTCCACGTCCTTCACGCTCCAGCCAGCCTTGGCGAGCGCCTTTTGCGTGGCGCCCACGGGGGCGGTGGTGAACCAGTTGGGCTCCTGCGCGTGCATGGCGTGCGCCGCGATGCGCGCCAGGGGCTTGATGCCCAGCTTCTTCGCGGTGGACTCACGCATCATCACCAGCGCGGCGGCGCCATCGTTGATGCTGGAGCTGGAGGCGGCAGTGATGGTGCCGTCCTTCTTGAACGCGGGCTTGAGTGTGGGGATCTTGTCCAGCTTGACCTTGCCCGGGCCTTCGTCAATACTGATCACCGTGTCACCGGCGCGGCCCTTGACGGTCACGGGTGTGATCTCGGCCTTGAACGCGCCGGATTCGGTGGCGGCCTTGGCGCGGTTGACACTGGCGGTGGCAAAGGCGTCCTGCGCCTCGCGGCTGAAACTGTACTTGGCAGCGCAGTCCTCACCGAAAGTGCCCATCGAGCGTCCCGGTTCATAGGCGTCTTCCAGGCCGTCGAGCATCATGTGGTCGAAGATGCGCTCATGCCCCATGCGGTAGCCACCGCGCGCCTTTTGCAGCAGGTAGGGCGCGTTGGTCATGCTCTCCATGCCACCGGCCACCATCACCTCGTGCGTGCCGGCCAGCAGCATGTCGTGCGCGAACATGGCGGCCTTCATGCCCGAACCGCACATCTTGGACAGCGTCACCGCACCCGCGCTCTTGGGCAACCCGCCCTTGAAGGCCG
>CALRYY010000088.1:0-18187 GCA_943372515.1 Ramlibacter sp. 2FC
GATTACGATTTCATCCTGATCGACTGTCCGCCGTCCCTGAGCATGCTCACCCTCAACGGCCTGTGCTGCGCGCACGGCGTGATCGTGCCCATGCAGTGCGAGTACTTTGCGCTGGAGGGGCTGACCGACCTGGTCAACACCATCAAGCAGGTGCATGCCAACCTCAACCCCGACCTGCAGATCATCGGCCTGCTGCGCGTGATGTTTGACCCGCGCATCACGCTGCAGCAAAACGTGAGCGACCAGCTCAAGGCCCACTTTGGCGACAAGGTGTTCGACACCGTGATTCCGCGCAACGTGCGCCTGGCCGAAGCACCCAGCTACGGCCTGCCCGGTGTGGTGTTCGACCCGGCGGCCAAGGGCAGCCAGGCTTTTGTGGAATTTGCGACCGAGATGGTCGAGCGCATCCGCAAGATGTAGTGCACCTGAAAAGCATTTCGCTATCAAAACAATAGCAATGAAGCCATCCAACGTCTTGATCCTGCCCGGCTGGCAAAACAGCGGGCCACAACACTGGCAGAGCCTGTGGGAAACCAAGCACGGCTATGTACGCGTGGACCAGCACGACTGGGACCGCCCGTTGCGTGGCGACTGGACCGCGCGGCTGGAAGACGTGGTGCTGTCGCATGATGAGCCCGTGGTGCTGGTGGCGCACAGCCTGGGCTGCATGCTCACAGCCGCATGGGCGGCAGTCAGCCTGAACACGCACCGTGTGAAAGGCGCGCTGCTGGTCGCGCCCGGCGACCCGGAACGTGAAGAGCTGCGCGCCGCCCTGCACAGCTGGGTGCCGGTAGAGCTTTCGCGCCTGCCGTTCACCAGCGTGCTGCTGGGCAGCCGCACCGACCCCTATTGCACGATTGAGCGTTCGCGCCTGTTCGCCCACTGCTGGGGTTCGCAGTTCATGGACTATGGCGACTGCGGCCATATCAACGCCGAGTCGGGCCTGGGCAGCTGGCCAGAAGGCCATGTGCTTTTGCAGGATTTGATGAAAGACTAGAAGAAGATGGTCACCAAGAAACCCAAGGGCCTCGGCCGCGGACTCGAAGCCCTGTTGGGCCCCAAGGTCGATGAGTCGGCCGGTGACAATCAGCCGTCCAACCCTGGCCTGCCCGCATCGCTGCGCCTGAGCGACATGGTGCCCGGCATGTACCAGCCGCGCACCCGCATGGACGAAGGCGCGCTGTACGAGCTGGCCGAAAGCATCAAGGCCCAGGGCATCATGCAGCCGATCCTGGTGCGCAAGCTGCCCAACGGCGACGCGTCAGGCGCCAACGCCGGCAAGTACGAAATCATCGCGGGCGAGCGGCGCTTTCGCGCGGCCAAGCTGGCGGGGCTGGACAGCGTGCCGGTGCTGGTGCGCGACGTGCCCAACGAAGCCGCTGCGGCCATGGCGCTCATTGAAAACATCCAGCGCGAGGACCTCAACCCGCTGGAAGAAGCGCAAGGCCTGCAACGCCTGATCAAGGAGTTTGGGCTCACCCACGAGCTGGCCGCCCAGGCCGTGGGCCGCTCGCGCAGCGCCGCCAGCAACCTGCTGCGCCTGCTGAACCTGGCCGACCCGGTGCAGACCATGCTGATGGCCGGCGACATCGACATGGGCCATGCGCGCGCCCTGCTGGCGCTGGACCGCGCCGCCCAGATCACGGCGGCCAACCAGATTGCCGCCAAGAAAATGTCGGTGCGCGAGGCCGAAAGCCTGGTCAAAAAACTCAGTGCCGAATTCAACCTGGTCTCGCCCAAGCCCAAAAAGGAAAAGTCGCGCGACCTCAAGCGGGTGGAAGAAGAGCTGTCTGACCTGCTGACCGCCGAGGTGGAGGTGCGCGTGAAAAAGCGCGTCAAGCGCCACGGCCGGGTCGAAGAGATGGGCGAGCTGGCGATCCACTTTGGATCGCTGGACGAACTGAACGGTCTCATCGACAAATTGCGCGGCTGACCCGGTCGCCAGATCACGCACTTCCTGTGACACCGGGTAATAGTTCAGCAACAAACTTGCAATCTGTCACAGGTTAAGAAAAAACCTGTCTGCAAACGCCTGAAAA
The DNA here is from genome assembly GCA_943372515.1 of Ramlibacter sp. 2FC. Classification (GTDB taxonomy): domain Bacteria; phylum Pseudomonadota; class Gammaproteobacteria; order Burkholderiales; family Burkholderiaceae_C; genus RAM1. Next base: position 2,040 of record CALRYY010000088.1, read on the forward strand.
AGGCGGTACGCCGATACAAGGGCCGCAAAAGCGGCCCTTTTCTTTGGCGCGGGCGTCTGTACGCCAACGCACGCAAAACGCGAAACGCCTGTAGGACGAAGACGATGGTTTTCCCCAAACCAAACCTCTTCTGGAGCTCCTCATGCAACGCCGCAACTTCATCACGGGCGCGTCCGCCCTGTCCCTGGCCACGCTTTACCCCTTGTCAGCCCATGCGCAAACCACCTGCGTGCCCCCAGGTTCGGCCACTGGCATCGATGTGGTTGCTGAAATCAAGGCACTGCGCATCCCCACCGGCCCGTATGCGGGCGGTTACGAAATTGCCCCGAACGGCCGCTTGAACTGGTACTTCACGCAGTTGGGCCTGCTGCCCATCGTGCAGTTCCTGAGCCCGGCCGACCTGGAAACCTACATCCGGTCTTACCTGGACCTGTACCTGCGCTGCATCACCCCGGCCAGCACCATCGACGACATTGACATGCCGTTCGGTCGTGCCAACACCTCGGCCTGTGTCAAGGTGGCTTCGGATTCGGACGACTCTTATGCGGCCACCTTCTTGTCGTTGGCCGTGCGCTATGTGCGCGCCAGCGGCAACTGGGCCTGGTGGGAATCGAACAAGGCGCGCCTGAAGGAAATCGCCTATCGCAACCTGGCAATGACGGCCAAGGTCAGCGGGCTGACGTCGGTGTTCCAGGCGCCGCGCAGCCAGACCAACAGCATCGGCTACCTCATGGACAACTGCGAGGGCTACCGCGGCCTGCGCGACTTTGCGTCCATGCTGCGCCAGCGTGGCGAGCTGATCGAGGCCAACTACTACGACCTGCTGGCAGCCAATGCCGCGGGCGGCATCGTGGCCCGCCTGTACAGATCGTCCAAAGCGGCCTTCCTGTCCAGCGACGCAGCCACCAACCCCGAAACCGATTTCTACCCCGGCACCACCTGCCAGATCTTCCCGCAGGCGTTCGGGCTGGTGGAGTTGTCATCGCTGTTCGACTCCGGCTGGAAGCACCTGAACACCTACAGCGCCGGCTGGGAAGACGGGCGACACAACCCCTTTGCCTGGGCGGTGCTGGGTTTTGTGGCTGCCAAGCGTGGCCAGCACACGCAGGCGCGCGCGCAAATGGCTTCCATCGAAAGAGCCTTTGCATCCAACCGCGCGCTGGTCACGATCAACGAGCTGGGCTTTTACCGGCGGACCCAGTCGGTGCTGGCCGGCGGGGTGGACGTATGACCATGCGCTTGCCGTGTGTGCGCCAGCAAGCAGTGCTGGCGCGCGCTTCAGCCCATCATGGGGCAGGCAGATGAACTGCCCTGTGAAGGACCCTATCGACCAGACCCTGGCCAACACCGTGATTGCAGCCATGCCGGCGCGCGCCCGCCAGAACCTTCTGGCGGATGCGAGCTATGTGGAGATTCAGGCGCCCGGCGTGCTGGCCTGTGCCGGCACGCCGATGGCCCATGCCTGGTTCCCCACCACCGGCGTGATCTCGGTGCTGACGCCGCAGGCGCACGGGCGCACGCTGGAGATCGACATGATCGGTTTCGAAAGCGTGCTGGACGCCGGCTGCGCGCTGGGTGTGGCCGCGCCTGCGTTTGATGCCGAAGTGCAGGTCACGGGGCATGCCTGGCGCATTGAAACCGCAGCGCTGGCGGCTCACATGCAGACCAGCACCATCCTGCGCAATGCACTGGTGCGCCGCCTGTACCTGTCGCTGGCACAGGTGGGGCAGCGCTCGGTGTGCAGCAGCTTTCACACGCTGCAGCAGCAGCTGTGCCGCTGGCTGCTCATGAGCCAGGACCGCTCGGGCTCGCCCGACGTGCTGATGACGCATGAGCGCCTGGCGCGGCTGCTGGGCGTGCGGCGCGCGGGCATCAGCACGGCGGCGGGCCTGCTGCAGGCAGCGGGCTTGATCCGCTACCTGCGAGGCCACATCCTGGTGCTGGACAGGCCGGGTCTGCTGGCCGGTTCGTGCGACTGCTATGCTCAGGACCTGGCCACGCAGCGTGCGTTGAGCGACGCGCCCGCGCTGCGGCTTACAGGCTGAAAATCTTGCCCGGGTTCATGATGTTCTTCGGGTCCAGCGCGCGCTTGATGGTGCGCATCATGTCCACCGCGCCGGCTCCCGCTTCGGTCACCAGGAAGTCCATCTTGTGCAGGCCCACCCCGTGCTCGCCGGTGCAGGTGCCCTCCAGGCTCAGCGCGCGGGTGACCAGCTTGTGGTTCAACGCTTCGGCAATCTCGCGCTCTTTGGGAATGGTCGGGTCCAGCAGATAGCCGAAGTGGAAATTGCCGTCGCCCACATGGCCCACCAGGAAGTACGGGATGCCGGACGCATCGGCCTCGGCCACCGAATCCAGCAGGCAGTCGGCCAGGCGGCTGATGGGCACGCAGGTGTCGGTGCTGATGGCGCGGCAGCCGGGGCGGCTCTGGATGGCGGCAAAGTAGGCGTTGTGCCGCGCCGTCCACAGGCGGGTGCGTTCCTCTGGCGTCACGGCCCATTCAAACGCGTTGCCGCCAAATTCGCTGGCAATTTCCTGCACGGTCTCGGCCTGCTCCTTCACACCCGCGGGCGAGCCGTGGAATTCCATCAACAGCATGGGCTCTTCACGCAGGCCCAGCTTGCTGTGCGCGTTGACCATGCGCACGGTGTTGTGGTCGATCAGCTCCACGCGCGCAATCGGCACGCCCAGCTGGATCACCTGGATCACGGTGCGCACAGCCGCCTCAATGCTGGGGAATGAACAGATCGCCGCGCTGATGGCCTCGGGCAGCGGGTAGATGCGCAGTGTGATTTCGGTGATCACGCCCAGCGTGCCTTCGCTACCCACCATCAGGCGCGTGAGGTCGTAGCCGGCGGACGATTTCTTGGCGCGCGTGCCGGTGCGGATCACTTCACCGCTGGCCGTCACCACCTCCAGGCCCAGGACGTTTTCGCGCATGGTGCCGTAGCGCACGGCATTCGTGCCGCTGGCGCGCGTGGCGCTCATGCCGCCAATGGTGGCGTCTGCGCCCGGGTCGATGGGAAAGAACAGGCCGGTGCTCTTGATCTCTTCATTGACCGCCTTGCGCGTCACGCCCGCCTGCACCGTCACCGTCAGGTCTTCAGCGTTGATGCTCAGCACCTTGTTCATGCGGCTCACGTCAATGCTGATGCCGCCCTGCACCGCCAGCAGGTGGCCCTCCAGCGACGAGCCCACGCCAAACGGAATGACCGGCACGCTGTACTCGCTGGCCAGCTTCACGGCGTCGGCCACGTCGGTGGTGCTTTCGGCAAAGACCACGGCCGCGGGCGGCGGGGCTTCAAACGACGACTCGTCACGCCCGTGCTGCTCGCGCACCGCCATGGCCGTGGAGCAGTTGGTGCCAAAGCGCGCCTTCAATGCAGCGATCAGCGCGTCGGGCACGTTGCGCTGGTGGATTTCAGGAATGAGGTGGGCGGCTTGAGTGGGGGCGTTCATGGGGTGTCTCCAGAGGGCAGCCTGCCAGTTTAAGCGTGTTGCGGCCCCCGCACCAGTGCGCCCGGCATGGCCCCGGTAGGCGCCCCGTTTTCCATGATGGCCTGGCCGGCCACCAGCGTGGCGATGTAGCCCTGGGCTGACTGCGTCAGGCGCCGCCCGCCGGCTGGCAGGTCAAACACAAAATGCGGCAAATCAAGCTGCAGGCGGTCAAAGTCGATGATGTTTACATCGGCCTTCATGCCTGGCGCCAGCAGGCCGCGGTCGTGCAGGCCATAGACCTGCGCGGTGTCGCGCGTCTGCTTCTTCACCAGCATCTCCAGCGGCAGCTTCGGCCCGCGCGCGCGGTCGCGCGCCCAGTGCGTGAGCATGAAGGTCGGCATGGACACGTCGCACACATAGCCCACATGCGCGCCGCCGTCGGCCAGGCTCATCATGGTGCGCGGGTGCTGCAGCTGGGTGTGCAGCTGCGACAGGTCGCCGTAGCTGTAGTTGAAGACGGGGAAGTACAGCAGCCCCTTGCCGTCGTTCTTGCCGTGGTTGGCCAGCATGGCGTCGTACGCCACGGCCAGCGGGTTGTCGCCAGTGGTTTTACTGCGCGCCACCACGCTGTCGGACAGCAGGGGCTCGTAGTCCACGCTGCCGTTGGCGGTGGCGTCCAGCACAAACAGGCGTGGCAGCCCGCGCAAAAAGAACGCGGCCTCCTGGTTGACCTGCGCGGCCATCTCCACCACCTTCATGTCGGTCAGCGCGGCGCGCACCTGCGGTTCGCGCAGGCGGGCCAGCCTCTGGTCCCACGGTAGCGGCGCGATCTGCTGCCACAGCGGGTGCAGCACAAACGGGTGCAGCGAGCCTTCAAAGCCCATGACCATGCTGGTGGCGCGGCCGCTGACGCTGCCATACAGCGGCACGCCGCCGGCATGCGTGGCGTCCAGGTGGGCCAGCAGGCGCCGCCAGGTGTCGGGCGTCTGGTCGGTCTGCACCAGCGCAAAGGCCACGGGCAGGTGGTTGTCCCTGGCAATCTGCGTGAGCCACCACAGCTCGCCTTCCATGCTCACATGGTTGGCCGTCATCTGGAACACGCCGTGGCCTGCGGCCTTCATGGCGCGCGCAATGCCCATGATTTCCTCGGGTGACGAGAACGTGCCCGGCGGGTACTTGTGCTGCTGGTATTTGTGGATCAGCGTGCGGCTGGTGGAAAAGCCCAGCGCGCCTGCTTTCAGCCCCTCGCCCACGATGGCGCACATGGCGCGGATGTCGTCGGCCGTGGCCTCGTCGTGCGTCACGCCGCGCTCGCCCATCACATAGGTGCGCACGGCGCTGTGCGGCACCTGCGCGCCCACGTCCAGCGCATGGGGCTTGGCGGCCAGCGCGTCCAGGTATTGGGGAAAGGTTTCCCACTCCCATTGAATGCCTTCGCTGAGCACCGTGCCGGGGATGTCTTCCACACCCTCCATCACGCTGATGAGCCAATCGCGCCGGTCAGGCTTGACCGGGGCAAAGCCCACACCGCAGTTGCCCATGACGGCCGTGGTCACGCCGTGGTGGGTGGAAGGCGAAAGGTAAGGGTCCCAGGTGACCTGGCCGTCGTAGTGCGTGTGCACATCGACCCAGCCGGGGGTGACGATGGCGCCGGTGGCGTCCACATTGCGCTTGGCGGCGCCCAGCTTGCCGCCGACTTCGGCAATGCGGCCGTCCTTGATGCCTACATCACCGGTAAACGGCGCATTGCCGCTGCCGTCCACCACGGTGGCGCCGCGGATCACTGTATCGAACATGGTGCTTGTCTCCTGCAATGACGATAGCACCCGGTGCAGCGCCCGGACAAGGCAGGCGAAAGGTTTATGAGGCCTGCTTCATCGCGGCTTCAAACTCGGGCGCAGACAACGAGCCGTCGCGGTTGGTGTCGGCCTGGTCAAAGTGCCTGGCCACGCCGCGTGCGGGGGCGGCTTCGTCGCGGCTGATCAGGCCGTCGCCGTTGGCGTCCAGGCGCTTGAAGGCCTCGGCAATCTGCGCGCTGGTCCAGTTGTTCTTGTTGGGCGGGATGGTGCTCTGGGGCGTTTGGGCATGCAGCGCCATCACCGCGCCCAGGCCCAGCGTGGCACACAGCGCGGCGCCGCGCACTGCAACATTCGAAACAAGCTGTCGCTTCTTCACAGTCATGGAATGAGCCTTTCCTGCATCTTTCATTTACCGCACACCGTTTTCAAATTCTTACCGCGACAGCATGCCGTCCGTGTTCGCGTCCAGTTCTTCAAAATTCAGCCGCACAGCAGTGATGGTCTGGGCCTCGGCGCGGGTCAGGTTGCCGTCGCGGTTGGTGTCGGCCCCCAAAAAGGCCGCAGCAACCTGCTGCGCCGACCAGCCCGTGGGCGCGGGCGCCGTCACGCCAGGCGGCACGATGATGGCGCCGGCGGACGGCGCCAGCGCCGGCTCGGCCGGGGGCCCGGCCTGCTGCGCCCCAGCCGGGGCCGCCAGTGCCGCCGCCAGCACAGCGGCGCATACATTGAATGAGGGGTTCATGGCAGTGTCTCCTTGAAGCTGCATTCATTCTGGGCAGCGGGGGCCAGCGCGGCTGGGGGCAGATGCCTGCAAGCGGCGTAGGAAGATGCCGCAAAAGACAGCACAATCCCCGCATGGGAAACAGACTCACACAAATCGCCACGCGCACCGGCGACAACGGCACCACCGGCCTGGGCGACAACACCCGCGTGTCCAAAGACAGCCTGCGCGTGCACGCCATGGGCGACGTGGACGAACTCAACTCGCACATCGGCCTGCTGCTGTGTGAAGACATGCCTGACGGCGTGCGCGCTGTGCTGGTGGAGGTGCAGCACCAGCTGTTCAACCTGGGCGGCGAGCTGTCCATCCCCGGCTTTGAGCTGCTCAAGGCCGATGCCGTGCTGGCGCTGGACGAAGCCCTGGCCACCTACAACGAACAGCTGCCGCGCCTGCAGGAATTCATCTTGCCCGCGGGCAGCCGCGCTGCGGCGCAGGCCCATGTGTGCCGCACCGTGGCCCGCCGGGCCGAGCGCGCCGTGGTCGCGCTGGGCATGGCCGAAGCATTGAAAGACACGCCGCGCCAGTACCTCAACCGCCTGAGTGATCTGATGTTTGTGCTGGCCCGCGTGCTCAACCGCATGAACGGCGGGGATGATGTGTATTGGAAAAGCGAGCGGCTTGCGCGAGCTGATTCGGAATAGTCAGATTTTTCAGGGAGTCTTCCATGCTTTTCAAGTCCATTCTTGCGGCCTTCGTTTTCGTCACATCGGCCCACGCTACACAGCCGACGGATGCTTCGATCGAGAAGTTGATGGAGGTGACGCGCGTCGAGACAATGATGGACGCCGTACTCGGGCAGATGGAGGGGGCAATTCGCCAGGGCATGGCGTCGGCCGTTGCCGGCAAGCCGCTCACGGCTCAACAGCAACAGGTGCTGGCACAGGCTCCCAGCCGGCTCGTGGCGGCGATGCGCACCGAGTTCAGTTGGCCGGCAATGAAATCCGAATACGTCCGGCTTTACCGTGAGACCTTCAATCAATCCGAGATCGACGGAATGCTTGCGTTCTATGACACGCCCGCCGGCAAGGCGGTCATCGACAAAATGCCCGTCGTGATGCAGCGCTCCATGGCACTGGGCCAGTCGCGTGTGCAGTCACTACTGCCCCGACTGCACGCCGCCATGAGGGACACGCTGGTCGAAGCAGGGATCCGGCCCTGACGGGGGCTGCTGATTCAGACTGACTTGTCTTGCACCTGAGCCCGCAAGCGCTCTTCCTGCGCCTTCAGCTGCGGCGTCAGCGCATCGCCAAAATCCTCGGCACTGAAAATCTGGCGGATCTCGATCTCTGAATCGCTGCGCATCGGGTTAGGGCAGCGCTTGACCCAGTCGATCGCCTCTTGCAGCGAGGCGCACTTCCAGATCCAGAAGCCGGCGACCAGCTCCTTGGTCTCGGCAAACGGGCCATCCACCACGCGGCGGTCTTTGCCCGAGAACTGAACGCGCGCCCCCTTGCGGCTGGGGTGCAAGCCCTCACCGGCCTCCATCACGCCGGCCTTGACCAGCTCTTCGTTGAACTGGCCCATGGCAGTGAACTCCTGCTCGGTGGGCATGATGCCGGCTTCGCTGTCGGCGGTGGCTTTGACAAGAATCATGAATCGCATGGGGGGCTCCTTGGGGGGCAACTGTGTCAAAACAAAAGCGTTTCAGCACCACGACGAACAGCATGCAGCGAAATCGACATGCCCTGCGTCAGACAAGCCGCCGCACCGGCCGCTTGCGCCACACCAGCCAGTAAAACGCCGCCTGCAGCGCCGCGCCGCAACCATAAGTAACCAGGTAGGTGAACCACAGCCCCTGAATGCCCAGCGCGCGGTCAAACGCCCAGCCCACCGGAAACTGCAGCAGCGCCAGGCAGGCCAGTGAAATCAGCATGGGCTCGCGCACGGTGCCGGCCGCGCGCATCACGCCGCTGAACACGCTGCCCACGCCCAGCAGCAGGCTGCCCCACACGCTGATGCGCAGCAGGTGCGTGCCCAGCGCCACCACGTCGGCGTCGCTGGTGAAGATGCGCACTGCCAGCGGGGCCAGGGCCACGACCAGCAAAGCCAGCGAGCCTGTCAGCAGCAGGTTCAGCATCAGCCCCACGCGCGTGACCTGGTGCAGCAACGCGGGCTGCCCCGCGCCGATGGCCTGCGCGGCAAACACAGACGACGCAATCGCGATCGACATGGCGGGGAACTGCACATAGGCCGTGACCTGCTGCACCGCGCCCCAGGCCGCCACCGCAGACGCGCCATGCTGGTTGACCAGCGACAGCAGCCCCACATCGGCCAGCGAGCCGGTCACAAAGAACAGCCCCGTGGGCACGCCCAGGCGGGCCACCGGGGCCAGCAGGTCGGCGCGCCAGCGCAGCCGCCCGCGCAAGGCCGCCGGCGCCAGCAGGTGGCTGCGGCGCGCAAGCCGCCAGCCCAGCCACACCAGCGCCAGCGTGGTGGCCACCAGCGTGGCCCAGCCCGCGCTGGCCACACCCAGCGGTGCCAGCCCCAGCCGGCCTGAGATGAGCGCGGGCGTCAGCATGGCCGACACGGCGCAGGTCACCACCAGCACGCCCAGCGGGGTGACCGTATCGCCCAGGCCGCGCAGCAGCGCGGCGGCCAGCATGGACACAAACATGACCGGCAGCGCCAGCAGCATCACATGCGCATAGGCCACGGCCTGCGGCAATACGTCCCCCGGTGTGCCCAGGCCGCGCAGCAGCGGCGGCACCAGCACCCAGCCCGCCACGGCAATGACCACGCCCAGCGCGGCCCCGCCCAGCAGCACGGTGCCCGCAACGTCGCGCACCTTGTCGGTCTGTTTGGCGCCCAAGGCCTGCCCCACCAGAATGGATGCGCCCGTGCCCAGGCCGATCACAAAGGCAAAAAACAGCATCAGGATGGGAAAGAACGCCACCGCCGCCGCCAGCGCCAGCGGCCCCAGCATCTGGCCCAGAAAAACGCCGTTGAACGTGCCCGACGCCGCCTGCAGCACATTGGTCAGCACCAGCGGCCCCAGAAACAGGACAAAGCGCCGGGGCAGGCCGGCGGGCGTGGCAGGGGGAGAGATGGGGGGCGGGGCGTTGGCCATGCGTGATCGTAGTGCGCCGCCCAGGGCGGGCCGTTGGAGCGGGGTTGGCGGCAGCCCAACATCAAACCGGCTTGCTGGGTATCATGTTCAGTTGCCTTATCTCCCACCATCCGCGAGACACACCATGACCTACCCCAACACCCAGCTCTTCATCAACGGCCAATGGCAAGACGCTGCCGACGGCAAGACGCTGGCGGTCTTCAACCCCGCCACAGGCCAGGAAATCGGCCGCGTGGCCCATGCCAGCAAGCCCGACCTGGACCGCGCCCTGGAAGCCGCCCAAAAAGGTTTCGAAACCTGGCGCGATATGACCGCCGCCGAGCGCAGCAAGATCATGCGCAAGGCCGCCGGCCTGATGCGCGAACGCGCGGGCGACATCGGCCGCCTGCTGACGCAGGAGCAGGGCAAGCCCCTGGCCGAAGCCAAGGGCGAGGCCATGGCCGCCGCCGACATCATTGAATGGTTTGCCGAAGAAGGCTTTCGCGTTTATGGCCGCATCGTGCCCTCGCGCGGCAACCTGGCCGTGCGCCAGATGGTGCTGAAAGACCCGGTCGGCCCGGTGGCTGCCTTCACGCCGTGGAACTTCCCCATCAACCAGGTCGTGCGCAAGGTCGGCGCGGCGCTGTCTGCGGGTTGCTCCATGCTGGTCAAGGCCCCTGAGGAAACCCCGGCCGGCCCCGCAGAGCTGATCCGCGCGTTCCAGGACGCGGGCATCCCCAACGGCGTGCTGGGCCTGGTGTACGGCAACCCGGCCGAAATCAGCAGCTACCTGATCGCCCACCCCATCATCCGCAAGATCACCTTCACCGGCTCCACGCCGGTGGGCAAGCAGCTGGCCGCGATGGCCGGCCAGCACATGAAGCGCGTGACCATGGAGCTGGGCGGCCACGCCCCGGTGATCGTGTGCGAGGACGCTGACATTGCGCTGGCCGTCAAATCCGCCGGTGCGGCCAAGTTCCGCAATGCAGGGCAGGTGTGCATCTCGCCCACGCGCTTTCTGGTGCACGAAAGCATCCGCGCCGAATTTGCCCAGACCCTGGCCAAGTACGCACAGGGCCTGAAGGTGGGCGATGGCCTGGCCGAAGGCACGCAGATGGGCCCGCTGGCCAACCCGCGCCGCCTGACCGCCATGGCCGAATTCCAGGCCGACGCCGTGCAAAAGGGCGCCAAGGTGCTTGCCGGTGGCGAACGCATTGGCGACGCCGGCAACTTCTGGCAGGCCACGGTGCTGGACGAAGTGCCGCTGAACGCCAAGGTGTTCAACGACGAACCCTTTGGCCCGGTGGCCGCCATCCGCGGCTTCAACACGCTGGACGAAGCCATTGCCGAAGCCAACCGCCTGTCGTTCGGCCTGGCCGGCTATGCGTTCACCAAGTCACTGAAAAACGCCGACCTGATGGCCCGCCGCGTGGAAGTGGGCATGCTGTGGATGAACATGCCCGCCATGCCCAGCGCCGAAATGCCGTTTGGCGGCATCAAGGATTCGGGCTATGGCTCCGAAGGTGGACCGGAGGCTGTGGAGGCTTACCTCAACGTGCGCAGCGTGGCCATCGCCAACGTCTAAAAGAAGCTGCGCCGCCTCAGCGCGGCGCCAGCACTGCCATCGTGATGCGCGACACGCAGGTGAGCTCACCCGCGTCGTTGCGCAAATCAATCTGCCACACCTGCGTGGTGCGCCCGATGTGCACCGGCCGCGTGGTGCCGGTGACCCAGCCGCTGGTGGCGCCCTTCAAATGGTTGGCATTGATGTCCAGCCCCACCGCGCGGTACCCCTCGGGGCATGAATAGGCCGCGCCGCACGAACCCAGCGTTTCGGCCAGCACCACGCTCACGCCGCCATGCAGCAGGCCGTAGGGCTGCCTGGTGCGTGTATCTACCGGCACGCGGGCGGTGATGAAGTCGTCCCCCACCTCCAGGAATTCCATGCCCAGGTGCTGAACCGCCGTGTCCTTGTGGATGGCGGTGAGCTCGGCGACAGAGATGGGTTTCTTCCAGACGGCCATGGTGCAGGTTCCCTTGAGGTTGGCGCTTGAATGCTTGAAGTCTCAACTATATCGGCCTGCGCACCTACACGCTGTGCTGGGCCACCTGCGTTACCGTGACGGACATGAAACGCGCACACCTGCTGGCCGTGGCGGCCGGCATCACTGTGGCCGCCCTGCTGGGCGGCGCGTGGCTGGCCGTGAACGCCTGGCTGCCCAATGGCGACGCGCTGGCCCGGCGCATTGAAGCCGAAGCACAGCAACGCCTGGGCGTCAAAGTGACCGTGGGCGCGGCGCAGTGGCGCCTGCTGCCCCGGCCCGTGATCGAGGCCCGCGACATCCGCACACAACAGGCGCGGCCCATCGAGCTGGGCCGCGTGGCGCTGTACCCCAAGCTGTGGCTGTTGTTGACCCAGCGGGTCTTTGTGGTGGAGCAGGCCGAGCTGGAGCGCGCGGTGTTGTCGCGCGACGCCATGGGCGCGTTTCGCGGCCGCGCGGGCGCAGCGCAGGCACCGGGCGCAGACTTCCAGCTGGGGGCGGTGCCGCTGCAGCGCTTTGTGTTCCGCGACCTGACGTGGATCTCTTACAGCGGCGTGCCCGTGGCCTATGACGGAGAAATCGACTTTGACCCGCAGTGGCGCCCGCGCCAGGCCAGCCTGCGCCGCCCCGGCGCGCCTGTGCCCGCCACGCTGGACATCAAGCGCGACGGCCAGGCCGACCGCTGGCAGGCGCGCATTGCAGTGGGCGGCGGCACGGCGCACGGCCAGGTGGCGCTGGCCGAATCAGCCCAAGGTGAATACACGCTGACCGGCGAGCTGGCCCCGCAGAACATAGAAGTCGCCGCCGCCATGGCCACCATCAACCGCCGCTCGCCGCTGTCGGGCCGCGCATCGGGGCGCACCGTGCTCAGCGCGCGCGGTGAATCGGTGGGCGAGCTGGCACGCAGCCTGCGCACCGACAGCGAGCTGAGCGTGGCGCAGGGCGTGGTGCTGCGCCTGGACCTGGACAAAGCCATCCGCACCCGCGGCAAGGAGCGCGACGGCCAGACCCCGCTGGACAGCCTGACCCTGCACCTGCAAACGCAAAACACCGAGAACGGCACCCGCTTCACCTACACCCACCTCAAGGCCAAGGCCGGCAACTACACCGCCAGCGGCGAAGCCGTGATCTGGCAAAAGCGGGTGGAAGCCAGCGGCACGCTGGACATAGTGGACGGCCTGGTGGGCGTGCCCTTCACCGTCAGCGGGCCGGTGCAAAAGCCCGAGGTGAAAGTGCCGCCGGGCTTCTTTGCCGGCGCGGCCATCGGCACGGCGGTGCTGCCGGGGGTGGGCACCGTGATCGGTGCGCGGATTGGCGGGGCCATCGGCCGCATCTTTGGCAGCGACAAGAAGAAAGATTAGGGGCCTGCGTCGCAGGCAAATCTGTCATGCCGGACTGGATCCGGCATCCACGGCGGCGAGCAGATCAGTCGGCGGCGCAGCCCATCTGGTTGGCTGGTGACATCCACGCTGCTAACTGAAAATACGATCTTTACGCGACAGCACCCTCCATTCGTCACGAGCTAGGTTTGTTCTGAGCCTGTCAAAAGGGTCACGAGATCACGGAACGCCCAGCCTCATCACATTGGGGGATTCGTCAACGAGCATTGCATGCCTAGAATCGCATAGCAAGGCCGTGAGGCGTGCTGAGAATCTATCTCAGCACGCGCGCCCTCAAAAACTCAAAACGAAAGACCGCCGCATATTGCGGCGATGTCAACTGATATCACCAAAGGTTCTTTCCGCTCCTGCGTGAACGTTAAATGCAAGAACAAGATTTCCCTGCCCTATATCGGTCAGCCGACAAGCTGTCGCTCAACGCGCAGCGTCATTTCTTGTGGGCGCTGAAGACTCACCTGATACTGCTGGTTGGTGCTGCGGTGCTGTCAGTTTTAGGAACTCCCCACTGGTCAATTGCCGCTCTCCAACTACTCGCTCTCTTAGGCGCATTGTTTTGCTCCATATATTTGTTCGGAAAGCGCCCTGATCGACATTGGTACGCCGGGCGCGCGGTAGCTGAGTCAATAAAGACGATTTCTTGGCGATATGTGTGCCGGGCCGAACCATTCCAGACGAGTGATGTGCTGGCCCGTCATGCCTTTCAAACAAAGCTGACGGCCATAATTTCGCAGAATCGGGATGTAGCCCAAGCGCTGACAGACCACTTAGATGGGCCACAGATAACAGACGGCATGACTCGATTGCGAGCCCTTCCTCTTGAGCAACGCCGGGAGATGTATGCGAATGCTCGCATTAAAGATCAGCTCACGTGGTATGCGAAGAAGGCTGGATTCAACCGGCGGGCGTCAAACGCGTTCTTCTGGGCACTCATTCTCGTAAACGCACTCGCCGTCGTATGCGCAATACTCAGAATTCAATTTCTCGACCTTCCCTTTTGGCCGACAGACATTTTGGTTGCGGCGGCCGCTAGCCTGCTGACTTGGATGCAGGCCAAGCGATTCTCAGAACTGGCCTCCTCCTACGCGCTCGCCGCACATGAAATCGGGATTATTCGCGAACAGTCTCAACAACCAAGCACTGACGCGGAGCTTTCCACATTCGTTGCGGATGCTGAGAACGCCTTTTCCAGGGAGCACACCCAATGGGTTGCTAGAAAAGATGTCTAGATTGCCTGGTTAGCTACTCAACGTCCTGCATCGATTGTCAATGGTTCATAGTCAGAAAAGGGGAGCATCAGAATGCCAGCACTTCGCAACTACGATCTGTTCATCAGTCATGCTTGGAGACACAACGATGATTACTACCGCCTTGAATCTCTCCTGCAGGGGGCACAGTATTTCCAGTATCGGAATTACTCTGTGCCAGTGCATGATCCGCTGATCAATCCTGGAACTACTATCGGCCAAGCAAGGCTAGAGGCGCTTCTTGATGCGCAGATACGTCCTGTACAGTGCGTTCTGGTAATTGCAGGAATGTACGCAGCACATCGCTTTTGGATTGACAAGGAAATCGGTTTCGCGCAGTCGTACAACAAGCCAATAGTCGGCTTGATACCTTGGGGCCAAGAACGCGTACCTTTGTCCGTTCAGTATGCTGCACGCGAGATGGTAGGCTGGAATACGAACTCTATCGTAGATGCCATCCGTCGCCATTCTTTGTAGTGAAACTAAAAAAAGCAAAAAGCATTCTCTAATGGTGGTTGCTCTGCACGGCCCATCTTTTTTTGGGGTGGGGCGGTTTTATATCCAGTAGATTTCCGAATGACGTAGGAGGAAAGACATGAGCCAGAAAACTTGTTTCGTCATCGCTCCGATAGGAGAAGCTGAATCAGAGACTCGAAAGCGATCCGATCAAGTGTTAAAGCACGTTATTGTTCCGGCCGCCCTTGCCTGCGGTTACAAAGCGATCCGCGCAGACCAAATTTCCGAACCGGGGATGATTACCAGTCAGGTAATTCAACACATAGTCGACGATCAACTGGTTATTGCTGACTTAACAGATAGAAATCCGAATGTCTTCTACGAGCTTGCTATTCGTCATGCAATACGCAAGCCACTTGTGCAACTGATCCGAAAAGGCGAACAGATACCATTTGACGTAGCCGGTACGCGTACTATTCATGTTGACCATCGGGATCTCGATAGTGTCGAGGAGGCGAAAAGGGAGATCGCTTCTCAGATAAATGCTCTGGAGAAGGACTCATCTAAGCTCGAAACACCGATCTCCGTATCGCTAGATCTTCAGATGCTTCGGCAGAGCGACAATCCAGAGCAGAGGTCTTTGGCGGACGTACTATCTGTGGTTAGTGAGCTGCGATCATCGGTCGCCAGTATTGAAAAGCGCCTAGAAAGTCCCGATGCATTCATGCCGCCTCAGATGGCTATGGAGTTGAAAGAGCGTCGCGATATGCGATCACATCGATCACGCGCAGCGATGATGGAGCTACGTCACATGCTGCATGAATTGGCGTCGGAGGACAAAGCCCGGCCACCTAAAGCTAAGGAATTGCAGAAGGAAATGCTCATGCGAATTGAGCATCTCATGATGGCAATTGACCGGGATTTCTAGTAAAGCCCGTCCCTCAAATCGTGAAAACGTTACCCGGTGAGTCGAGCTTAACCGTTCTTTTCAAAGGCTAAAACTCACGAATATGCCTCCAGTCTTGCGGTACATCGGCTACTTTCTGTCAGCGCTGCCGCTCGACTTCGGCTTCCTGTGGATTGCATTCGATGCCAGAAAGCAGGGATGGCACGACAAGCTCGCTTCGACAGTGGTGCGAACGAGCCTGTAAACGGCGGGGGTGGCGAGCCCTTCGGCGTGCAAAGATCACCACGCGCCCGATCACGCCGCCTTGATGCAGCATGGGGCGCACAGGCGCCCCATGGCATCAGCCCATCAGGCGAAGCTCAGGTCGCCGCTGACGATCTTGGCGTCTACCGTGCCCATCAGCGTCAGTTCTGCTGCCGTGATGCCGGCGCCGCCTGCTTCCAGGTAGTGGTAGATGGCCGAGCTGTTGTTGTCGCTGATGGCGAAGAAGGCGAAATCACCGATCGCGCCATTGGTCCAGGTGGCTGCGGCCTGCAGCACGGCCGCGGATGCGGCGGCGCTGTCGGCGTTGCCTGCGGCAGACGTGCCCAGGAAGTAGAAGGTACCGGGCGTGACGGTGAGCGCACCGGCCACCGCGACGGGCGCGAGCTGGGCGGTGGTGGCATCGACGTTGAGCTTGTCCGTGCCGCTGACAAAATTGGTGATCACGTCACTGCCGTTGGCCGCCGGGGTGCCCCCGAAGATGACGATGTCGGTGACGGTGTCCGCGCCCAGGGCGATGGTGTCGTTGCCGGCGCCGCTGGCCACGGAGTCGGTCCCCGCGCCCGCATTGATGGTGTCGTTGCCCGCGCCCGTGACGATGGTGTCTGCATGGGCGCCACCCGTCACCATGTCGTTGCCCGCGCTGGTGCTGACCACGTTGTTGCCGTCGCCCGTCACCACGATGTTGTCGCCGTCGCCGGCATTGATGGTGTCGTTGCCGCCGCCCGTGGTGATGGCGTCGTTGCCAGACAGGGTGGTGATGATGTTGTTGCC
>CALRYY010000089.1:0-17659 GCA_943372515.1 Ramlibacter sp. 2FC
CGCGACCAGGTAGGTGGAAGCTTGTGCAAACAGCACCGGCTGCGCGCGGCGACTGAACAGGCGGCGCAACAAACGGTCTTGCCCACCCCACAGGCGTTGCGACATGGACACTTCCAGCAGCAGGGCTTCGTCCACCTGCGCCACGCGCGGGGTGAACTGCAGCGCGCGCCAGCCCCAGGCAGTGCGCTGGTCTTCAGGCGGTGACAGGGCGATCCAGAGCATGGGCGTGAATGGGGATGGGTGAACGGGGCTGCGGTACAGCCGGTGACGCAGGCCGCTGGCGGCGCGAGGCCAGCAACGCCGCCAGCCGCGGCGGGTGGGCCGGCAACACCACGGGTGTATCCACCGGTGGGCCGCGGCGCTTGAGGATGCGCACCTGCAGTTCGTCCGTGCCCTGCAGCAACAACCGCAGCCGCGCGGGCGACGATTCATGCTGCGCCACCGGTGTGCGAAACACAAACAGCAGCCGCTGGCGCTGACCCTGTTGCGCTGCCAGGTGCAGCCGGCGCAGCTGGTCGGCACGGGCCTGCGGCAGCCAGGCCAGCACGGCGGTCACGTCGGCACAGCGCAGTGCCTGCTCAGCCGCCCACAACCGCGCGGCGGGCTTGTCACCGCGCACCCACAGCAGCCGCTCGCCCGGCAGGCCCTGCGCCGCCAGCGTGGGGCCAAACGGCTCAAATGGCGCACCCACCAGCACCACCGGGCCGGGCTGGGCCTGCACCGCCTGCGCCAGCGCGGGCAACAGCAGCTGCCACACATGCAACTCAGGCCGGGCCTGCAACACCTCCACCAGGCCGCCCACCGGCCAGCCGCCGCCGGGCAGGTGGGTGTTGAGTGCGGGGTGGCCGGTGGGCAAAGCCTCAGACGTGGCCGCCAGCGCCTCGCCCTGCCACACATGAGGCAAGACGGGAACAGCACAGGAAGCAAGGCGAAGCGCGGCCATGGACAAAGAGGAAATGAAGTCATGCAGAATACTGTTTTTTTGTACAGTATTCCAGTCTTTACAACCTCAGTCCCAAATTGGGACTAAACTCCATGCGCGTGATCGCACTGAAACACTTGCGGGACTTTTGCCTGCTGCACCCTCCTGCCGCCCAAGCGCTTAAGGCATGGGCAGAAGAAGCGCGCATCGCGTCCTGGAAGACCCCGCAGGACATCCGGCAACGTTACGCAACTGCCAGCTTTCTGCGAAACAACCGGGTAGTCTTCAACATCAAGGGCAACGACTATCGCCTCGTGGTGGCTGTGGCTTACCGGTTTGAGGCCGTTTACATCAAATTTGTGGGCACCCATGCGCAATACGACGCCATGGATGCCGCCACCATTGAAATGGATTGACCATGGATATCCGCCCCATTCATGACGATGCCGGGTACCAGGCCGCGCTGAAAACCGCGTCTGCTTTTTTTGACAACGAACCCGAGCCCGGCACCCCCGAGGCCGACCACTTTGAGGTACTGCTGGCCGTGATCCAGGCCTGGGAAAACAAGCATCACCCCCTGGACTTGCCCGACCCGGTGGAGGCCATCAAATTCCGCATGGAGCAGTCAGGCCTGTCCATCAAGGACCTGGAGCCCATGATCGGCCGCCCCAACCGCATCTACGAAGTACTCAACCGCAAACGCCCGCTGACGCTGGCCATGATCCGCCGCCTTCACCACGGCCTGGGCATCCCCGCCGCCGTGCTGGTGGCCGAGCCCTGAATCTGGAGCCCTGACTTTTGTTCCGCCTTTTCGAAAAACTTCTCCCCCCCTACCCCGAAGCCGAGCCGCCGCTGCCGCCCAAAGGCTTTTTTGCCTTTGTCTGGGCCTGCACCGCCGGCCTGCGCGGCTACATCGCGTCACTGGCGGCGCTGAGTGCCGTCATTGCGGCCTATGAAGCCTTCTTGTTTGCCATGCTGGGCTATGTGGTCGACTGGCTGGGCCGCGTGCAGCCGGCCAACCTGTGGGCCGAACAGGGCGCCACGCTGTGGTTGTTGGGTGGCGTGCTGCTGGCCAGCACGGGCGTGATCGCGCTGCAGACCATCGTCAAGCACCAGACGCTGGCCATCAACTTCCCGTTGCGCCTGCGCTGGAATTTCCACCGCCTGATGCTGGGCCAGAGCATGGCGTTTTACAGCGACGAATTTGCCGGGCGTATCACCACCAAGGTCATGCAGACCGCGCTGTCGGTGCGCGAGATGATCTTTACCAGCACCGACGTGCTGATCGGCATTGGCGTGTACTTCATCACCATCGTGGTGCTGGCCGGCGGGTTTGACCTGCGGCTGGTCTGGCCCTTCATGGGCTGGCTGGTGCTGTACGGTGCATCCGTCGTTTACTTCGTGCCGCGCTTGGGCCGCATCGGCAAGGCGCAGGCCGATGCCCGCTCCATGATGACCGGGCGCATCACCGACGCTTACACCAACATTTCCACCGTCAAGCTGTTCTCGCACACCCACCGCGAGGCCGGCTTTGCCCGCGCGGCCATGAAAGAGTTCATGACCACGGGCTATGCGCAGATGCGGCTGGTGAGTTTGTTTGAGATCGTCAACCACGCGCTGGTGGTGGGCCTGATCATGGCCGTGAGCGGCTGCGCCCTGTGGCTGTGGACGCTGGGGCAGATCGGCCCCGGCGCGGTGGCCGCCGTGATCGCCATGGCGCTGCGCATCAGCGGCATGTCGCACTGGATCATGTGGGAGATGACGTCGCTGTTTGAAAACATCGGCACCGTGCAGGACGGTATCAGCACGCTGACGCGCCCGCGTGCCGTGGTGGACGCACCCGACGCCGCCACGCTGGCCGTGCCGCGCGGCGAGGTGCGCTTTGACCATACGACCTTCAGCTACGGCAAGGGCAAGCCGGTGATCGACGACCTGTGCCTGGCCGTGCGCCCCGGCGAAAAGATAGGCCTGATCGGCCGCTCGGGCGCGGGCAAGTCCACACTGGTAAACCTGCTGCTGCGCTTTCATGACCTGAGCAGCGGGCGCATTTTGATCGACGGGCAAGACATCGCCCAGGTCACGCAGGACAGCCTGCGCAGCCACATCGGCATGGTCACGCAAGACACCTCTTTGCTGCACCGCTCCATGCGCGACAACATCCTGTACGGCCGCCCCGATGCGGGCGACGACGCCATGATTGCCGCAGCACAGCGCGCCGAAGCGCACGGCTTCATCGGTAACTTGTCCGACCTGCAGGGCCGCACGGGCTACAACGCCCATGTGGGCGAGCGCGGCGTCAAGCTCTCAGGCGGGCAGCGCCAGCGCGTGGCCATTGCCCGCGTCATGCTGAAAGACGCGCCCATCCTGCTGCTGGACGAAGCCACCAGCGCGCTCGACTCCGAGGTGGAAGCCGCCATCCAGGCCAGCCTGAACACGCTGATGCAGGGCAAGACGGTGATTGCCATTGCGCACCGGCTGTCCACCATCGCCGCCATGGACCGACTGATCGTGCTGGACGCCGGCCGGATTGTGGAGCAAGGCGACCACCGCAGCCTGCTGGCCCAGGGCGGGCTGTATGCGCGCCTGTGGGCGCACCAAAGCGGAGGTTTCCTGGGCGAGGTGGATGCGTTGGACGAAGAAGCTCCGCTTGCTCCCGTTACTCCGGCTTGACGTTGCGCTCGCGTACGATCTTTTCCCATTTGACCGATTCCTTCTGCATGAACTCGGTCAACTCGGCGCGGGAGGTGGGGTGGGCCGACAGGCCGTGTTTGGTGAGCGCGTCGCGCACGCCGGGATCGTTCAGCACCTTGACAATCTCCACGTTGTAACGGTCCAGCATGGCCACGGGCACCTTGCTGGACATCACAAACGCATACCAGTTCAGTGCCTCAAAACCCGGCAGGCCGGATTCCGCCACGGTGGGTATGTTGGGCATATAGGCCGGGCGCGTGGGGCCGGTGGTGGCCAGCGGAATCAGCTTGCCCGCCTCTACATGCGGCAGCGACGTAGGCGGCGCCGAGAAATAGCCGGTAAAGCGCCCGGCCAGCAGATCGTTCATGGCCGGCGCGCCGCCGCGGTACGGCACGTGCAGCATCTCGGTGCCGGTGCGTGCGGCAAACAGTTCGCCCGCCAGGTGCGACGCCGAGCCGTTGCCGGTGGACGCGTACGACACGGCGTTGGGCGCCTTTTTGGCGGCCGCCAGAAAGTCCGCCATGCTCTTGATGCCAGCACCGGGGTGTACCACCAGCAGGTTGGGGAAGTTCACCCCGCCCGAGACCGCCGCCAGGTCCTTGAACGGGTCGTAGGCCAGCTTCATCATGTGCGGCGCAATCGTCAGCGGGCCGATGGAGCCCAGCAGCAGCATGGTGCCGTCCGCCGGGCCGGCGGCCACCTGCTGGTGTGCGATGTTGCCGCCCGCGCCGGCCTTGTTTTCCACCAGCACGGTCTGGCCGATGTTCTCGCCCAGCTTCTTGGCGATGAGCCGCGCGGCAGCATCCGCCGCGCCGCCAGGCGCAAAACCCACGACCAGGGTGATGGGCTTGGACGGCGGAAAGGCCTGCGCCTGCGCCTGCGCCAGGCTTGCGCCCAACAGGCCGGTCAGGATGAAAGCGGTGGCGCGCAGCAGGTGTCTTTTGTTCATGGTGTATGTCTCGAAAGTGCGCGCTGAGGTTAGCACTGCAAATAGCCCCGGCGTGTGAGGGTTGTCAGGGGTACGCTAAAGTTCGCCGGTCATCTTCAGGGGCTTTCATGAAACGTTTCGCCCGGCAAGTTCTGCTGCTGCTGTTCGCCCTGCCGTTCATTCCCGCGCTGGCCCAAGACTGCGACCCGCGCTTTGCCAGATCGCCGCAGTTCTCAGCCGCCGGCTGCACCTTCCAGAACCCGCCCAACCCCAGCGCCAAGCCGCACCGCTCCACCTGGGACATCTGGTCGCGCCTGCTGCTGGAGAAGAAAAATGGCACCGTGCCAGTGGACCCGGTGCCCGTGCGCATGCTCGACCGCGCGGCGCTGGCTGCTTTGGACAACACGTCCAGCCACATCATCCGCCTGGGCCATTCGTCGCACCTGCTCAAGCTGCGTGGCAAATGGTGGCTGATCGACCCGGTGTTTGGCGAGCGCGTGTCGCCCGTGTCGTGGGCTGGGCCCCTGCGCTTTCACGCATCGCCCGTGGCGCTGGCCGACGTGCCGCCCATTGAAGGCCTGGTGCTGTCGCACGACCATTACGACCACCTGGACGTGCCCACCATCGAGGCACTGAAGGACCGCGTGCAGCGCTATTTCGTCCCGCTGGGCGTGGGCCAGCGCCTGCGCGACTGGGGCGTGCCCGCAGACCGGATCGAAGAGATGGATTGGTGGCAGGAACGCCAGTGGGGCGACGTGACGGTGACGGCCGCGCCAGCGCAGCACTTCTCGGGCCGCACGCTGTGGGACCGCAACAAGACGCTGTGGGCGTCATGGGCGCTCAAAAGCGGTAACGAGCGCATCTTCTACAGCGGCGACACAGGTTACTTCCCGGGCTTCAAGGAGATTGCGCAAAAACTGGGCCCCATTGACATCGCCCTGATGGAAAACGGCGCCTATGACAGCTACTGGCCCACGGTGCACATGACCCCGGAAGAAACCGTACAGGCTTTCCAGGACCTGGGCGCGCGCACGCTGTACCTGGTACACAACAGCACCTTCGACCTGGCCTTTCATACCTGGAAGGACCCGCTCGAACGCGTGGCCGCGCTGGCCCGCCAGCGCGGCATCAACCTGGCTACGCCCGAGATCGGCGAGGTGCTGACCCTGGGCAAGCCGCGTGAAAACCGCCAGTGGTGGGAAGGTCTGAAGTAAAGGAGCACAGACCATGGAGGCACCTGAGCGCAATGCACTGCTGCAAACGCTGAAAACGCGCTTTGACAAACAAATGGTCCGGCACAAGGCAATGGTGTGGGCCGAAGTGCAGGCGCGCATTGAGGGCAACGCCCGCGCACTGAAGACGCTTCAGGCCATGGAAAACACAGGTGGCGAGCCCGACGTGATCGGGCGCGACAAGGCCACCGGCGAAATCACCTTTGCCGACTGCGCAGCCGAAAGCCCCACGGGACGCCGCAGCCTGTGCTATGACCGCGCCGCGCTGGACGCGCGCAAGGAGAACAAGCCAGCCGGCAGCGCCATGGACATGGCCGCCGACATGGGCGTGGAGGTGATGGACGAGGCGCAGTACCGTGCCCTGCAGGCGCTGGGCACATTCGACGCCAAGACGTCCAGCTGGATCGCCACACCCAAAGACGTGCGGGCCCTGGGCGGTGCGCTGTTTTGCGACTGGCGCTATGGCCGTGTGTTCGTCTATCACAACGGTGTGCAGTCTTACTACGCGGCGCGCGGCTTTCGCGGCGTGCTGCGCGTTTGATGCCAGACTTGCGGATGAAACTGATCAGGGCGTGGCTGGTGGTCGCGGCGGCCTTGCTGTGCTGGCTGCCCGCGCTGGGCAATGAACGCGAGATGGACGTCGCACTGCGTGCCGCAGCCGAACGCAACGATGCACCGGCCTTTCAGGCGCTACTGGCGCGCGGCGCCAATGTGAACGCACGCGACGCCCAGCAAGACACCGCCTTCCTGATTGCCGCGCGCAACGGCCACACCGCTGTGGTGCAAGCGGCACTGGCCGCAGGCGCCGACCTGAAGTCACTTAACCGCTACGGCAGCACCGCCCTTATGGGGCCGGCGTACCGCGGCCATACAGAGACGGTGCGTGTGCTGCTGGGCACGGCTATTGACGTGCACCACGTCAACAACCTGGGCTGGACGGCACTGTTGGAGGCGATTGTGCTGGGAACCGATGGCCCGGCACACCGCGAGATCGTGAGGCTGCTGATCGCGCGCGGCAGTGACGTGAATGCGCGGGATCGGGAGGGTGCGACTGCACTGCATCTGGCCCAGCGCAAGGGCCAGGCCGAGGTGGTGCGCATGTTGCGTGCGGCGGGTGCACGCTGACCTGCCGTTGACTACGGCCGAACCCGCCCGTACGGCACAGCCGGCGGGTCGCGCGGCTCGGTAAACACCGCATCACGGTCATAGCTGCCCGCCATGGCGCTGCTGGCGTTGATGCGCTGGTCGTTACCCAGCCGGGCCACCGCATCACCCGCACGCGGCGCGCGCTCCTGCGTGACGGGGCAGTCGGTGCTGTTGCCAAACACCATGTGGCCGCCGGGGAACGCACGCGGCAATGTTTCGTGGATCTGGTAGCGCATGTCCACCGGCGCCGTCTGGGCGTCGTAGACCACCTGGTTGTTGCGGTCATACACGGTGTAGCAGGCCGACGCCTGCAGGCTGAGCACGGCGCACGCTGCGGCGCAGAAGATGGGCTTGAGTTTCATGATCGGCTCCTGCAGGTGCTAGATACCCACATGGATCGATATTGGGGCACTGACAACAGTGCGCCTGTCAGCCGGCGTCGCGTCCCTTTGTGGGCGCGTGGTCGTATTGCGCCGCCAGACTCAGTCGTCGTTTGTGCTGAACGACTTCTTGATGGCCTTCATGATGTTCTGCTGAATCGGCTTTTCAATCAGGTCCAGCATGACCTTGGCATGTTGCCGCAGGCCCGTGTCGTCGTCGCCCCATTGGGCCTGCAACCGTGCCAGCTGGCCGGGCGGCAGGCGGGCCAGCTGCCGGTCAGTTGCCAGGGTACGGTCGATTGGCGCTTCAGTCACGGTTGAAGCGGCGGCTTGCGGTGCCATGGCTTCGTTGAAACGCTGCACCAGCGCAGGGTCGGCAGGCGCCGGCACCGCCGAGGCAGTAGACGTCACCGGCATGATGATCCCGTTCCAGCCTACATTCGTCGTCATCGTCAAACCTCTCACCCGGTCGAATCCGGTAGATATGGCGATGCTACGCAGCGGGAGCGTTCAGTCCACTATACGAACGTACCCTGCAATGGCGTTCAGTGCAGCTTCACACCCGTCTTGCTCTGCGCAAACTCATGCGTCACGCCAGGCGCCAGCTCAATCACCTTCAGGCCTTCAGGCGTCACGTCAAACACCCCCAGGTCGGTGATGATGCGGTCCACCACGCCCACGCCCGTCAGGGGCAGCGTGCAGGCCGGCAGGATCTTCAGGTCTTCGGTGCCGTCCTTCTTTTTGGCCACGTGTTCCATCAGCACGATCACGCGCTTGACGCCGGCCACCAGGTCCATGGCGCCGCCCATGCCCTTGACCATCTTGCCGGGGATCATCCAGTTGGCCAGGTCGCCCTTTTCGCTGACCTGCATGGCGCCCAGGATGGACAGGTTGATCTTGCCGCCGCGTATCATGGCAAAGCTGTCGTGGCTGCCGAAAATCGACGAGCCCTTGATGGTGGTCACGGTCTGCTTGCCGGCGTTGATGAGGTCGGCGTCGACTTCATCTTCGGTCGGGAACGGGCCGATGCCCAGCATGCCGTTCTCGCTTTGCAGCCACACCTCTTTGTCGCCAGTGAAGTTGGCCACCAGGGTCGGGATGCCGATGCCCAGGTTCACGTAGAAACCGTCTTCGAGTTCATGGGCGGCGCGCGCCGCCATTTGGTCTTGCGTCCAAGGCATGTCAGGCTCCTGTTTTCTCGGTAATGGTGCGCTTTTCAATGCGCTTTTCAGGGGTGGCGTTCAGCACGATGCGGTGCACATAGATGCCGGGCAAGTGGATCTGGTCGGGCACCATGTCGCCGGTTTCCACGATCTCTTCCACCTCGACCACGCAGATCTTGCCGGCCATGGCTGCGGCGGGGTTGAAGTTGCGCGCGGTGTAGCGAAACTGCAGGTTGCCCGACTTGTCGGCGCGGTGCGCCTTGACCAGCGACACCTCAGGCACCAGCGCGCGCTCCATCACGTACTGCTCACCGTCGAATTCGCGGATTTCCTTGCCCTCGGCCACCATGGTGCCCACACCGGTCTTGGTGAAGAACGCGGGGATGCCGGCGCCACCAGCGCGCAGCTTTTCAGCCAGCGTGCCCTGGGGCGTGAACTCCAGCTGCAGCTCACCGGCCAGGTACTGGCGCTCGAACTCCTTGTTCTCGCCTACATACGACGAGATCATCTTGCTGATCTGGCGCGTCTCCAGCAGCTTGCCCAGGCCAAAGCCGTCCACGCCGGCGTTGTTGGAAATGACGGTCAGGTTCTTGACGGCGCTGTCGCGCAGCGCGTCAATCAGCGCCTCGGGGATGCCGCACAGGCCAAAGCCGCCCACGGCCATGAGCTGGCCGTCCTGCACGATGCCCTTGAGGGCCTCGGCGGCGGAAGGATAAATTTTGTTCACGAATGTCTCCTTGGGGGATGAGTCCCGTACGATACTACCTAACCCATTACGTAGTTTTCCGTAGAGGTTTGCACCATGGACGTGGACTACCGCCTTGCCTTCGACCTGGCCCCAGTGGGCCTGTGCCTGTCACGCAACCGCGTGATCATCGACTGCAACCAGCAGCTGTGCGACATGTTTGGCGCCACGCGCGAGCAGCTCATCGGCCAGTCGTTTCAGGTGCTGTACCCCAGCGCCGACGAATACGAACGCCTGGGCGCGCGCATGAGCCCCATCCTGAACGCCAAGGGCCACTACGCCGACGACCGCATCATGAAGCGCGTGGACGGCCGCCTGAAGGGCGAGCTGTTCTGGTGCCATGTGACCGGGCGCGCGCTGAACCGCGAGGCCCCGCACGAGGCCGGCATCTGGGCCTTTGAAGACCTGAGCTCGCAGCGCCCCGTGAAGGCCGAGCTGACCGCACGCGAACGCGAGGTCGCAGCACGCCTGCTGGACGGCCTGACCAGCAAGGAGATCGGCAAGTCGCTGGCCATCAGCCACCGCACGGTGGAGATTTACCGCGCGCGGCTCATGCGCAAATACAAGGCCAACACCACGGCCGACCTGGTCCACAAGCTGATGGCCGGTTCCTAGGATTTCGGCGCGTCAATCACCTCCGACGCCGTGCGGAAGGCATCCACCGCCGCCGGAAACCCGCAGTACACGCTGGCGTGCAAAAAAATCTCCTGCAGCTCGGCCGGCGTCACGCCGTTGTTCAGCGCGCCGCGCACATGCACCTTCAGCTCATGCATCTTGCCCAAAGCAACCAGCATGGACACCGTCACGATGCTGCGGGTCTTGAGATCAATGCCATCGCGCTGCCAGGTGTTGCCCCAGGCATGGCGCGTCACCAGTTCCTGCAGCGGCGCCGTGAACGGTGTGGCGCGGTCTAGCGCGCCCTGCACATAGGCGTCGCCCAGCACGGCGCGGCGCGTGGCCAGGCCCTTGTGCAGTTCGGGGTTGTTGGGCAGTTCGACGGGCATGGTTTCTCCTCATGACGGTTGCAAAGTGCATCGAGCGTAGCCGATATACCTTTGCCATGAGCGCATTCAGGAGTGTCTATCGGCGCCGCGCCGTGTCGCAACGCCAGTGTGCCCGTCATGCACCAGGCCTTGCAGGACTGTCTGGTAAGCATCGGCATGTTCTGCGTTGCTCCAGCTGCGCCTGAAGGCTTCCAGCGTCAGCATGCGGCTGTCAAAAGGCTTGAGCTTGACGCTGGCGCCTTGTGCCAGTGCAGGCACCGCGCAATGGACTCTGCCGGACAGGACTTCCCCAACGGTATTGACTGCATCCAGGGTTTCATCCGCGGTATTCAGCACAACTGGTTTGAACCCCAGGCGCTCCGCCATTGGCATGTCATCCGGCCTGGCGCAATAGATCTCGGGCTGCTTTTCTTCGATGAATTCAAGTACTTCGTCTGCCCAGTCCGAAAGCGCCTTGGTGTTCTTCCAGCTTTCGCCCGAGATTGATTGAGTGGGGTCTTGCCAGATCAGGACGTTTGATGTTTTCTGCGGGGTGATGGCAGGCCCGGTCGCAAAAAACGCGGGGCAAGGCAGCAGGTACGAAACGACTCCGGCCTTTTTCAGTTTGTAGTGAGCCAGCGGATCCCGTACGATGACGGTGGCCTGGCGGAATATCTGCATGCCTTGAACCTCGGAGGGTCTCTCAAGGATGTCGGACGTGATGTCCACCAGGTTGAGACAGGCTCCCGCGCCCATAAACAGCTTTCCAGCTTCAGGATGAAGCTCAAAGCACCTCAACGCGTTTCTGTACTTGAAGCTGTTTTGAAAAGAATCCCAAAGCCAGGGGGTTCCACAAACAGCAACCAGGTCGAAGGCTTCGCCGACCAGAAAATCACTGTCGCGTTGCTCTGTATGGTCCCTGAGCTCTCTGTAGCTGAACGTGAATTTTCCGTAGGCCCGTTCAAACAGGCGCTTGATGCCTTTGATAATCACGCCATCGGTAGAGTTGTTTTCTTTCGGGCCAATCATCAGGATATGCATTCCCGGGCTCCTTTCCAGTATGTTGGCCGTTGATATGTGCGAGTTCCTGTGCGGACATTCTTATGTTGACACGTATCGCTTTATCTGTGACCTTGCCCATACTTCTGTCTGAGCGGTGAGTGCGCAGTGGCCTCGATCTATCATGGATGCATACCGAACAGGAGACATGCACCATGGCAACCCGCTACCCCGCCCCCGAAATCAAGGACCTGCCCGACGACATCCGCGCCAAGGTGCTGGAGGTGCAGGAAAAGGCCGGCTTCGTGCCCAACGTGTTCCTGGCGTTTGCGCGCCGCCCGGCGGAATGGCGCGCGTTCTTTGCGTACCACGACGCGCTGATGGTGCCCGAATCGGTGGGCCGCACCAGCCACCTGACCAAGGGCGACCGCGAGATGATCGTCACCACCACCAGCGCGGCCAACAACTGCCTGTACTGCGTGGTGGCGCATGGCGCCATATTGCGCATTTACGAGAAAAAGCCTCTTGTGGCCGACCAGGTGGCCGTGAACTACCGCAAGGCCGACATCACGCCGCGCCAGCGCGCCATGCTGGACTTTGCCATGAAGGTCTGCCTGCATTCGGATGAGATCAGCGACGCTGACTTTGCCCCGTTGCATGCCCACGGCTTTGACGACGAAGACATCTGGGACATTGCCGCCATCACGGCGTTCTTCGGCCTGTCCAACCGCATGGCCAGCTTCAGCAGCATGATGCCCAACCCCGAGTTCTATCTGATGGGCCGCGTGCCCAAGGCAAAAACCTGAATCCAGCGGCGGGTTTCCCGCGTACAGGCGGGATGCCACAGGATTTCAACCCCCTCATGCAGGCGCCCGAGCTGGCTGACCCGCGCCGCTGGCTGTTCAACACACCGCTGCTGCAGTTTGACCACCCCAAGATCCGGCTGCTCGCCAAACGCCTGACCCAGCTCAAGGGCGGGCAGCGTGAAAAGGCGCTGGCCTGCTTTGCCCATGTGCGATCGCTGCCGTTTGGCTGCATTGCCGACAGTGCCGGTACATCGGCCATCGCGGTGCTGCGCCACGGCAAGGGCGACTGCCATTCCAAGAGCACGCTGCTGGTGGCGCTGCTGCGCGCGCTGGGCATCCCGTCACGCATGCGCTTTGTCACGCTCAAGGCCGATTTCCTCTACGGCATCATCGACACCGGTAGCCAGCCGCTGGAGCATGCCTATGTCGAGGTGCTGCTGGACGGCTCCTGGCAGTCAGTGGACAGCCATGTGGTGGACGTACGCCTCGCGGTGGCGGCCAAGTCGCGCCTGGCCATGGAAGGCCGCACGCTGGGCTACGGCATGCACGTATCCGGCGCCACGACCTGGGACGGCTACAACAACGCCTTCGGCCAGTTTCACGCCAAGGACCCGGACAGCCTGCCGCTGCATGACTGGGGCGCGTTTGATGACCCGTACCAGTTCTATTCGTCCGTGCCCGACGTGAGCGAGCGGCTGAGCTGGTCCACCCGCATCAAATGGCTGGTGGGCTCGCGCATGGTCAACCGCAAGGTCAACGAGCTGCGCACCAACCCCGGAAGGCCCGGCACGTCGCGCCAGGCGGTGGCCGAGCGGGCGGCCACGCGGGCGCGCAAGTCGGCCTGATACTTTTATTCCAGGTGCCGGCGCATCCAGTCAGGCAGCGGCGCTGACTTCTGCGCGGGGAAGTTCACCCAGATGGTCGTAGCACCACCAGCGGCATAAATCACCTCAGGATCGTCGGTGCGCGACATGGTGCCCCAGCTTTCAAAGGTGCTGCGCGCGGGGTCGCTCACATACATCTTCACAAGAACATCGCCCGGGTATTCCAGCTGCTTGTAGAAGTTGCAAAACGCGTTGACGATCACGGGCCCCTCTCCCTTGGGATCGGGCTGGCAGCCGATGGAACGCATCCAGTCGATGCGAACGGTTTCCAGGTAGCGGAAATACGTGGTGTTGTTCACGTGGTTCATCGCGTCCATGTCGCCCCAGCGGATGGGGATGGTCATCTCGTAGACCAGCTTTTTCTTCTCGGGCAGTTCGATCTTCATTGGTGGGCCTTGATGGATGCCAGGATGCCGAAGGTGAACAGGGCGCAGGCCGCCCACTGTGCCAGCGTGGGCCAACGGCCGTCCCAGGCAAATGAGTACAGCAGCGCAAACAGGGTTTCGCTCACGATCAGTTGCCCGCACAGGCTGGCCGACAGCCGCTGGCTGGCCATGTTCCACAAGATGGTAGCAAGCCACGCCGAGCCAAAGCCGGTGGCCGCGCACAGCAACGCAAAGCCCGCCAGCCCGGGCCGGGCTGCAAGGTCCGCCATGGGCGACCCCGCCACCGCCCACAGCAGCAATGCTCCCGCACCGGTGGCTACACCCAGCCAGTTGGCCCAGTCTGTCGCGTTCACCTCGGGGTGGCGCTTGAGCCAGGCGGAGTTGAGGATGGCGAAGGCCGTCCAGCACACCATGGACACCACCGCCAGCGCAATGCCGCGCCAGTAATGCGCGGTGGCTGCACCAGCGCCGTCGCCATGGGGCGCACCCATCATGATGGCCAGGCCCGCGGCCGTGAGCGCCAGGCCCGGCACCAGCGCCGCCCAGCGCAGGTGCTGCGGTTTGCCCAGCAGCATGACCCACAGCGGAATGGTGCCGATGATGAGCGTGGGCACCTCGGTGCCGGCGTCGCGGATAGCCAGCACCAGCAGCAGGTAATAGCCTGTGAAGCCCAGCACGCTCAAAGCCACAGCGGCCAGGGCCTGCGCCATCGTGGGCAAGCGGCGCGTGCGCAATCCCATGAGCATGACAATGGCGGCTACAGCACCATAAGCCAGGAACCGGCCGGCGCTCAGGTCCACCGACGAGAAGCCCGGGACCATGCGCGGCGCGACGAACACCACGCCCCACAGGGCGCCGGCCGCCAGGCCGGCCAGTACGCCTGTCAACATTTCAAGGGACGATCAGCCGGCGCCGGGCCGCCCCAAGCCGGCTGCGGCCCCCTCGGGGGGCAGGGAGCCACACGCAGTGGGCGACCGTGGGGGCCACATTCTCAGACGCCAAAGCCGTCATCAGCGGCTATGACCGCCCCATTGATGAAATGGCTCTGCCCACTCGCCAGCAATACCACCAGCGCGTCCAGGTCCTGCGGCTGACCCACGCGTTTGCGCGGCAGCATCTGCACCAGCTTCTGGCCCTGCTCGGTCTGCCAGTGGTGGTGGTTGATCTCGGTGTCGATGTAGCCGGGGCAGATGGCATTTACATTGATGCCAAAGCGGCCCCACTCCAATGCCATGGCCTTGGTCATCTGCACCACGGCGGCCTTGCTCATGCAGTACGCACCGATCTGCGGCAGCACCTTCAGCCCCGCCATCGACGCGATGTTGATGATGCGCCCGCCCGTGTAGGTGCCGGGTGCCGCGCCGCGGGCTCGGGCCAGCATGCGTTTGCCAACCTCTTGCGCCACAAAGAACGCGCCCTTGACGTTGGTGTTGAAGATGAAGTCGTAGTCTTCTTCTTCAACGTCCTGGATGCGCTGCGTGGTGCTGACGCCCGAGTTGTTGACCAGGATGTCGATGGAGCCGACCTCGGTCTCGGCATGGGCCACTGCGGCCTTGATGCTGCCCAGGTCCGTCACGTCCAGCTCCAGCACATGGGCGTCGCCGCCCTCGCCTTCAATCTGCGCGCGCAGCTCCTTGAGCTTTTCCACCCGGCGGCTGGCCAGCACCACCGCAGCACCGGCGCGCGACAGGGTTTTGGCAAACTGGGCACCCAGGCCGCTGGACGCGCCTGTCACAAAGGCAACGCGGCCCGAAAGATCCATGCTGTAAGCCACGCTAGAGTCTCCTGTCTGATTTCAAATAAGAACGATCGTTCGATTCTGTGCGGTGCCGCATAAAATGCAGTCCAACGGGAGACACGCCGCAAGGCAGCGCACCCACCTGCTTTCCAAACCATTATCAGCGAGACCCTCATGACCCACGATGAAATCCTAGCCCAGTACGGCCCCCGCGAAGCCATGGAATATGACGTGGTGGTGGTCGGCGGCGGGCCCGGCGGCCTGGCCACTGCCATCCGCCTGAAACAGCTGGCCGCCGCCAACGGCAAGGAGATCTCCGTCGTGGTGCTGGAAAAGGGTTCGGAGCCCGGCTCGCACATCTTGTCGGGCGCCATCATGGACCCGCGCGCATTGAGCGAGCTCATCCCCGACTGGAAAGCCAAGGGCGCCCCGCTGAACCAGCCGGTGACCGACGACGCCATGGTGTTCCTGGGCGAAAAGATGTCGTTTCGCACGCCCAATTTCGTGCTGCCCGAATGCCTGCAGAACCATGGCAACTACATCGTGAGCCTGGGCAACGTGGTGCGCTGGCTTGGCACGCAGGCCGAGGCATTGGGGGTGGAAATTTTCCCCGGCTTTGCCGCAGCCGAGGTGCTGTACAACGACGACGGCTCCGTCAAGGGCGTGGCCACCGGCAACATGGGTGTGGGCAAGGACGGTGAGCCCACCGGCGATTTCCAGCTGGGCATGGAGCTGCACGCCAGGTACACGGTGTTTGCCGAGGGCGCACGCGGCCACCTGGGCCGCCAGCTCATCGCCAAGTTCAACCTGGCCGACGGCAAGGACCCGCAGACCTATGGCCTGGGCGTGAAGGAAGTGTGGGAGATCGACCCCCAGCGCCACCAACCCGGCTTTGTGCTGCACACCGCCGGCTGGCCCATGGACAGCAACACCTATGGCGGCGCGTTCCTCTATCACATGGAGGACAACAAGGTCACGCTGGGCTTCATTACCGGGCTGGATTACAGCAACCCGTACCTGAGCCCGTTTGAGGAATTCCAGCGCTGGAAGACCCACCCCAACGTACGCTGGTACCTGGAGGGCGATGCCGACAAGGGCATCAAGCCGGCCAAACGCCTGGGCTATGGCGCGCGTGCCATCACTGCGGGTGGCCTGCAGTCGCTGCCCAAATGTGTATTCCCCGGCGGCGCGCTGGTGGGCTGCGAGGCGGGCTTTCTGAACGTGAGCCGCATCAAGGGCAGCCATGCCGCCATCAAGACCGGCATGCTGGCCGCCGACGCGGCCTTTGCAGCCATACAGGCCGGCCGCCAGCATGACGAACTCACCACCTACCCCGAGGCGTTTGAAAAGAGCTGGCTGCACACCGAGCTGAACAAGGCGCGCAACTTCAAGGCCTGGTTCAAGAAGGGCCTGGCGGTAGCCACGGTGATGAACGGCCTGGAGCAGTTTGTGCTGCGCGGGCACATCCCCTGGACGCTGCGCCGCGACAAGCCCGACCATGCGTACCTGAAGCCCGCCGCCGAGTGCACGCCCATCGTGTACCCCAAGCCCGACGGCAAGCTCACGTTTGACCGGCTGTCGTCGGTGTTCATCAGCAACACCAACCATGCCGAGGACCAGCCCGCCCACCTGACGCTGAAAGATGCGTCGGTGCCGGTGGGCATCAACCTGGCGAAATATGCCGGACCCGAGGCGCGCTACTGCCCCGCCGGTGTTTATGAATTCGTGAAGAATGAAGACAACACCGACCGGCTGCAGATCAACGCGCAGAACTGCGTGCACTGCAAGACCTGCGACATCAAGGACCCCACGCAGAACATCGTGTGGGTCACACCGGAAGGCGGCGGCGGGCCAAACTACGTGGGCATGTAGCACACCCCGGTGACAACCCGCGGTGGCGGGTACATGCCATGTTGCGCTATAACCCTTTGTAACAGGGGATTACACAGGCATGGCCACCGCCACTTTGTACCGCTATCGCTGGTTGCTCATCCGGCTGCCAATCCTGGCCGCCACGATGGCCGTGGCCTGGCTGGCATGGGCATGGCTTTACCCCATGCCCGCGTCTCAGATCACGTTCAGCGCCGGCCTGAAGGACGGCGCCTACTACCCCCTTGCGCGACAGTACGCTGATGCTTTGCAGCGCCATGGAGTGTCTGTGGTGCTGCTTGAGTCCGAAGGCTCGGCCCAGAACCTGCAGCGCCTGAAAGCCGACGCGCCCGAGGCGGATGTGGCGCTGGTTCAAGGCGGTTTCGGCTGGTCCAGCCAGTCCACGCAAACCGCCACCATCAGTGCCGTGCAGACACTCGCCAATGTGGGCATTGAAGCCGTCTGGATATTCAGCCGCCAGCGCGAGCTCAATTCGCTGCTGCAGCTGCGCGGGCTGCGCGTGGCGGTGGGCCCCGAGGGCAGCGGTCACCGCGTGATGGCTCAGCTGCTGACCCGCCAGCAGCGCATCAAGCCCGAAGAAATGCGCTTTTCACCGCTGAGCGGCATGGGCGCGGCCGAGGCGCTGGCGCGCGACGAGGTGGACGCGGTGGTGATGGTCGCCTCTGCCGACGCCCCCGCTGTCGGCAAGCTGCTGCGCACGCCCGGCGTGCAGCTGGCTGCGCTGCAGCGTACCGTGGCCATTGCCGAGCGCAACAATTTCCTTGAG
>CALRYY010000090.1:0-16638 GCA_943372515.1 Ramlibacter sp. 2FC
ATGCGCCCCAGCAGCGCGGCGGCCACCTCGGCATCGGCCAGCGCCCGGTGGGCGCGGCCGGCCGCGGGTAGCGCATGAAACGCCGCCAGCGTGCCCAGCTTGTGCCCCGGCGCCTGCGGGTACAGCCGGCGCGACAACAGCATGGTGCAGGCAAACGGGTTGAGCGCGGCGGTGGCATCGGGCCCCACGCGGGCCAGCTCGGCCTGCCAGAAGCGGCGGTCAAACCCCGCGTTGTGCGCCACCAGCGGCGCGCTGCCCACAAAGCGCGCGGCGTCAGCCATCACCTGCGCGGCCGGCGGCGCAGCGGCCACCATCGCGTTGCTGATGCCGGTGAATGATTCAATGAACGACGAGATGCGCACGCCCGCATTCATCAGGCTCTGAAACCGGTCCACCACCCGCCCGCCCTGCACCAGCACCACGGCAACCTCGGTGGCGCGGTCGCCCTGGGTGGGCGACAGGCCGGTGGTTTCGAAGTCGATGACGGCGATCAAGGTCATCCTGGCAGCAACGCCCACAACGGCACCGCCTCCACACCATCCGCCAGTTTGAACCGGTGCAGGCCCGGGTACACCACATACAGTGCGTCCAGCTTCAGGTCGTGCATGGCAATGCGCATGCTGGGCGTGACCTTGGGTGCGTCGGCGCGCTTGAACTCCACCCCAATGCGCTGCTGCCCCTTGAACATCAGCAGGTCCAGTTCGGCGCCCTGGTGCGTGGCCCAGAAATAAGCCTGGTCCGGCTGGGCAATGCGCAGCACCTGCTCCAGCGCAAAACCTTCCCAGCTGGCGCCCGCGCGCGGGTGCGTCACCAGCTCGGCCAGCGACTTGACGCCCATCAGCGTGTGCAGCAGGCCAGTGTCGCGGAAATAGATCTTGGGCGACTTGACCTGCCGCTTGCCCAGGTTTTCATGCCAGGGCTGGAGCTGGCGGATCATCAGCGTGTGCGTCAAGGTGTCCAGATACTTGCGCACAGTGGGCTCAGACACCCCCAACGACTGCGCAGGCAGCGCGGCGTTCCAGATCTGCCCATGAAAGTGGGCCAGCATCGTCCAGAACCGCAGCATGGCGGGCGCGGCAATGGTCACGCCAAACTGCGGCAAATCCACCCCCACATGGTTGTTGATGGCGTTGCTGCGCCAGACGGCGCTGTCGTCGTCATTGGCCGCCAGATACGAACGCGGGTAGCCACCGCGCAGCCACAGCCGGTCTGTCGTGGCGCGGTCGGGCCCCAGCGCACCCCACACCTCGGGCAGGGTGAACCCACTGACTTCCACCGTCTCTACACGACCCAGCAGCGACTCGCCCGCCTGACGCAACAGCGCCGGCGAGGCACTGCCCAGCAGCAGGTACTGGCCCGGTGTGTCGGACCTGTCCAGCAGCACACGCAGCGTGGGGAACAGGCCCGGTTGCAGCTGCACCTCATCAATCACCACCAGGCCCTGCAGCGCGCCCAGTGTCTCCTGCGGCTCGGCCAGCCGGCCCAGATGTGTGCGGTCTTCCAGGTCAAAGTAATTGGGCGACTGGCGCGACAGGAACGCCTGCGCCAGCGTGCTCTTGCCCGACTGCCGCGGCCCGTTCAAGGCAACGGCACGCGCGCGGCCCAGCGCCGTGCGAACGGTTTGCTCAAGCGCGGGGCGTGGAATCATCAGGCCGATTGTGCCAGAACACCATGAAATTCGAAACTATCAATTTCCTTTTTCATGGTGCCGGGCCATCACAGCGCCAGGTGCAGACGCAAGGCTTTGTCCAGCGCGGACTCGTCCCCGGGCTGCAGCGCGCCGGCCGGGCGCGCGTTCAGGCGCGCCTTGTCAATGGTGCGAACCTGCTGCGCCATGGCTTTGCTGTCTTTCGTCAGGCCTGTGCGGCTAGCGGGCAACAGCACTTCAAAAGGAAACACGCGCGCCACGCTGGAAGCAAGCGGCACAACGGTCACCACAGATGCCGCACGGTTGGCGGCGTTGTTGCTGACCACCACCACGGGCCGGGTCTTTTGAATCTCCGCGCCAACGGTCGGGTCAAGCGCTGCAAAGTAAATCTCACCACGTTTCATTCGCAAGCCCGTCTGAATAAGTGGCCTGCGCTTCGCGCACCATCGCTATGTCCTGTGCGGCACTGGCGGCATACGCCTGGGCCAGCTCGGCCTCGGCCTCGCGCTCCGCCAGCAGGCGCAGGGCATCCTCTACCACGGCCGAGCGGCTTTTGAGGCCGTGACGATCCTGGTAAGCCGACATGAATGCCACCAATGGCGATTCTATGGACACCGAAAGTTTCATTGAATGCTACCCAAAACCGGGATTTTAGCTACCCGCGGGTGCTTCAGCAACAGGCAGGCGCCGCGCCACCAGCTCCGCAAACCCCGTGGCCGCATCCAGCTGGCGGCTGAACTGCCAGCCCGGCAGCAGGGCCAGCACCACCTCGGCCGTGGTGCGCACGGTGCAGCCGGGCAACAGGTGGCCGCCACACACCGAGCCGTCTGCGCGCGCCACGCTGGCGTGCAGGTGCGGCCCCTGGGCACTGAACGTGCCCGACAGCGTCAGCAGCTCCAGCGGCCCGCTGATGCGCGTGCCGCCCGGCCCGGCGGCAAAGCGCAGCACCGCATCGTGCAGGCTGCCCACCGCAGACACCACACAGCCCGCCTGCACGCCGTGCGCGGTAGACAGCCCGGCCCAGGCAGCCTCCAGCGCCAGACGCAGATCGTCACCGGGGGACAGGCGCAGGGCTTCTATGTGCATGGGGGGATTGTCCACGGACGGGCGAGCGGGTAGAGTCGCCCCTGCTTACGAAAAAGGTAAGCCGGGTTTGGCGACCTGATCACTTCCTGCGGCTTCAAGGCCGCTGGTAACCGCAGTTCTCAGCGGCCTTCGCATTCGTGCCCCTTTTAGGCGGCCCGGATGGGAGGCCCGCAAGGGCCTGCCGGTTTCCGCAGGGAGTGCCGGTTCGCCAACCCGTTCGGGTCGCCGCCATCCCATGCGCGGCGGCAACAGCCAACGACACCAGGGAGGAACCCACATGTCGCACCCGCCAGACGCCATGGCCCCGGCCGCCAGCCACGCCACCGCACACCACCACACCCACCAGACCGTACTGCTCAGCGTGCTGACGCTAGACCTGCCGGACCAAATCGCCAACATCCGCGAAGTGCAGCACGCCTATGAGCTGGTGCAACAGCTGCTGGACACGCGGGGCGCCGCACACGCCGAGCCCCTGGACCGCCGCCGCTTGGCCAGCCTGCTGCGCATACTGAATGTGGCGCTAGCGGCGGAGGTGGAGGCGGCTTCGGCGTTGGTGGGGGCGGCGAAGGGGTGAGATTCACGCGGCCACGCTCCATGGTGCCGCTCGGCGTCTGGCTTGTCACCCCAGGCAATGCCCTGGGTCACAGACAGCGCACCACGGCATACGCTGCGCGCACATCAACTGCTCGCACACGTCATGGCCGACACAACAACCGAACTGTCTGGATGGGGCGAAATGCCAATGCGCCCAGGCTTGTACCTGTCTCTTACACACGGTCGGGACTTCCCTCAACAAACCATGCGCGGCAGAGGCTTTGCCGGCCCCAAGCTGGGACCGGTGCTGTACGTGCGCACTCGATATGGCCAAGAGGTGATCGTGCGATTCGCCAACAAACGAGACACCAAACGATTCTTTCCAGAAGCCACCCAGTCAATCCAAACGCTGCAGATCGTGGAGGGCACGCTGGTCTATGCCGAGAAGTGCTACGGCGACTGGGACGTTTGCCACATCCCCGCCGAGTTCTGTAGAAAAGCTTGAGGCCTCACAACCCGGCGGGCATACTGCCTTGGCACAGAGGAGGTGCCAATGCCCCGATCCATCAACTGGACACGCCCTGAAACGCTGGCCGCGTTGCATATCTACCTGCAACTACCCTTTGGTCAGCTGCACCAGCGCAACCCAAAGATCAAGCAGCTGGCAGGCTGGATTGGCCGCACGCCGGGCTCCATCGCGCTCAAGTTGGTTAACTTGGCAAGCCTCGATCCGCAAATCGTCGCCAGTGGGCGCAGCGGCATGGGCAATGCGTCCAAGCTGGACGAGTCCATTTGGCAAGAGCTTCAAAGCAACTGGGACGCTGTAGCGCTCGAAGCAGCTGCCGAGTACGACCGGCTAGCCGTTGCGCATGACCTGCCCGCTGCAGTAGATGTGATCGACGAAGTGCCCGAGATTGCCGAGGGCAAGACACGCGCGGCCGTAGTGCAAGTGCGTGTCAATCAAGTCCGGTTTCGCCGAGCCATCTTGGCCAGCTATGGCGCCACTTGCTGCATCAGTGGGCTCCATCACGAGAGGCTCGTTATAGCGAGCCACATCGTGCCTTGGAGTATGGACAAGAAGAACCGGCTCAACCCCCAGAACGGGCTTTGTCTTTCAGCGCTCCACGACAGGGCGTACGACCAGGGACTTCTTACCGTGCTTCCCGACTACACCATCTGCATCGCACAAGACCTGCTCGCTTCCGTAGACGACACTTTTTCCGGCGTCGCATTCACTAGCTTTCACGGAAAGCGAATTCGGATGCCCGAGCGCTTCCGGCCCTCGCCAGATTTTCTGAGTGATCATGCCCGTCGATTCGGATTCATTTAATGCTATCGAATATGCAACTCGTCTCTATGAACTGTGCAACACACAAGCGCCGCTCGTGACAACCACAAAAAGTACTTGGAGGAGATACACAGGTCAAGACACCCATATTCGGTGCAACGGTTCGTGAACCATCGTGAGCCTCCCTGATCGGAAGCTCGCCCATTCAAGGGCTTTTGCTTCTTTATACTGAAGCAAAATGTTAATTTCTGCTTCCATATAAAGCAGCAAAAAAGAATATAATGCTTCTCCTTGAAGAAGCAAAATGGTGGCGCTTGCTTCTTTATAGGCTATCATTCAGAGCAAAATCATCAGCCTATAGGCTAGCAATGTCTCCCGAACTCAACCAGCTCCGACTCGAGCAACTGCAGTCCACTCTGTCCAGTTACACGGACTTGGTGAAGCGACAGCCCCCCTCGCGGGGATGGCTGAAGCTCATTCGAGAAGCCCTGGGTCGAACGGAACGCCAGCAGGCTCAGAAGCTGGGCATCTCCGGGTCTACGCTGCACAAGTCCGAACAGTCCGAAGCAGAGGACCGCATCACGCTGGGGCAACTGCGAAAACTTGCCGACGGGCTCGACTGTGAGCTGGTCTACGCCCTGGTTCCCCGGCGCCCGCTCACGGAGGTGGTTCAGGAGCGCGCTCGCGCGATCGCGATGGAAGAGGTTGGAGGCGTGGCCCACACCATGGGTCTCGAAGACCAGCGCCCCGGCGCAGAACGGCTTCGCAAGCAGGTGGAACGCAGGACCGAAGAACTGCTTCGCGGCCGCTGGTCAGACCTGTGGCGATAGACCTTGATGAGCAGGACGGCCAGACCCCACTGGACCCCGACGAGCGGGCCGGGCTGATTCCCGGGCACCTGGCCACCAAAGGCGACCTGAACGATTGGGAGCAGGAGAACATCCTGAGCGCCGTGCGCTGGCTCAGGCGGACGCGCTCCCCGGACGTACTCAGCGAAGGGTTCTGCCGGACGTTACACGCGAAGATGTTCAGCCTGACCTGGTTATGGGCGGGCACGTTCCGCAAGTCAGACAAGAACATCGGCTGCGACTGGACGCAGGTCGCGGTACGGCTCAACACCCTGTTTGGCAACGTGCGCTGGTGGGTCGACAACGCCACGTTCCCGCCCGACGAAATCGCGGCGCGCTTTCACCGCGACCTGGTCTGGATTCATCCCTTCCCGAATGGCAACGGTCGGCATTCACGCATGATGGCCGACGCGTTGCTTCGCAGCCTGGGCCAACCTGCGTTCACTTGGGGAAGCGGCGGCAATCTGGTCGCCGCCAACGAGGTGCGGGCCCGGTACCTGGCCGCACTGCGAGCGGCAGACCAAGGCGACTATCAGCTATTGCTCGCGTTCGTCCGCAGCTGAGCTCACGTCGCAGCCTGCTCCTGCAATCTTCAAACGTCGATATTCGCCGCCCGCAGCGCATTCGTCTCAATAAAGTCCCGCCGCGGCTCCACCTCGTCGCCCATCAACATGGTGAACACCTTGTCGGCTTCAATGGCGTCTTCGATCTGCACCTTCAGCAGGCGGCGCACCTGCGGGTCCATCGTCGTTTCCCACAGCTGCTCGGGGTTCATTTCGCCCAGGCCCTTGTAGCGCTGGCGCGCCGTGGCGTGCTCGGCCTGGCCCACCAGCCAGCGCATGGCCTGGCGGAAGTCGTTGACCTTTTCTTCCTTCTGCTTGTCGCCTTCGCCGCGCGTCACGCGCGCGCCTTCGCTCAGCAGGCCGCGGAAGGTGTTGGCCGCCTCGGCCAGCGCGGCGTAGTCGGCGCCGTGCACAAAGTCTTGTGTGATCACGCTGCTTTTCACGTTGCCGTGGTGGCGGCGGCTGATGCGCAGAATAGGTTTGTCGGTGCGCACGTCAAATTCGCCCGCCACGTCGGCCGGCGCGCCGGTGGTGTTCAGCTCGCGCAGCTTCAGCTGTAGCGCCACGGCAGAGGCTTCAGCCTCGGCCACGCTGTCCAGGTTCAGCGCCACGCCATCGGCTATGGCGCGCAGGGCTTCTGCGTCCATGAAGTTGCCCAGGCGCGCAATCACGGCCTCGGCCACCTGGTGCTTGCGTGCCAGCTCGCCCAGGGTGTCGCCGTT
Source organism: Ramlibacter sp. 2FC (assembly GCA_943372515.1). GTDB lineage: Bacteria > Pseudomonadota > Gammaproteobacteria > Burkholderiales > Burkholderiaceae_C > RAM1. The sequence goes on from CALRYY010000090.1 coordinate 6,690, forward strand.
GATGGTCGTGCCCGTGCCTGTGTGCACGGCTGCGTCCTTCAGCGCCACGCGCAGCAAAAAGCTGTCCAGGTCGGTCTGGCCCTGCAGGTACAGCTCTTCCTTGCCGGCCTTCACCTTGTACAGCGGCGGCTGCGCAATGTAGATGTGCCCGCGCTCCACCAGCTCGGGCATCTGCCGGTAAAAGAAGGTCAGCAGCAGCGTGCGGATGTGCGCGCCGTCCACGTCGGCGTCGGTCATGATGATGATGCGGTGGTAACGCAGCTTGGCCACGTTGAAGTCGTCCACCCCCGCCGTGCCGCCCACGCCCGTGGCCTTGCCGATGCCGGTGCCCAGCGCAGTGATCAGCGTGAGGATTTCATTGCTGGTCAGCAGCTTTTCGTAGCGGGCCTTTTCCACGTTCAAAATCTTGCCGCGCAGCGGCAGGATGGCCTGGAATTTACGGTCGCGGCCCTGCTTGGCGCTGCCACCGGCGGAGTCACCCTCCACGATGTAGATCTCGCACAGCGCCGGGTCTTTTTCCTGGCAGTCGGCCAGCTTGCCGGGCAGGCCCATGCCGTCCAGCACGCCCTTGCGTCGCGTCATCTCGCGGGCCTTTCGCGCGGCCTCGCGTGCGCGTGCGGCTTCCACAATCTTGCCGCAGATGATCTTGGCGTCGTTGGGCCGCTCTTCCAGGTAATCGGCCAGCAGCTTGCCCACAATGTCTTCCACCGGGCCGCGCACTTCGCTGCTCACCAGCTTGTCCTTGGTCTGGCTGCTGAATTTGGGCTCGGGCACCTTCACGCTCAGCACGCAGCACAGGCCTTCGCGCATGTCGTCGCCGGTCACTTCAACCTTGGCCTTTTTGGCAAATTCGTTTTGCTCGATGTACTTGCTGATCACCCGCGTCATGGCCGCGCGCAGGCCCGTCAGGTGGGTGCCGCCGTCTCGCTGGGGGATGTTGTTGGTAAAGCACAGCACCTGTTCGTTGTAGCCGCTGTTCCATTGCATGGCTACTTCCACGCCAATGTTGGTCTGCTGGTCGCTCTGGCGGTCGCCCATGGCATGAAACACATTGGGGTGCAGCACCTGCTTGCCCTTGTTGATGAAGTTCACAAAGCCCTGCACGCCACCAGCGCCGGCAAAGTCGTCTTCCTTGCCGCTGCGCTCGTCCAGCAAACGGATGCGCACGCCGTTGTTCAAAAAGCTCAGCTCGCGCAGGCGCTTGCTCAGTATTTCGTAATGGAAGTCGTTGTTCTCTTTGAAGATGTCGGTGTCGGGCAAGAAGTGCACTTCGGTGCCGCGCTTTTCGGTCTCGCCCACGATCTTCATGGGCGACACGTCCACGCCGTTCACCTGCTCCACCAGGCGGTTTTGCACAAAGCCCTTGGCAAATTCAATGCTGTGCATCTTGCCGTCGCGCCGTACCGTCAGGCGCAGCCATTTGCTCAGGGCGTTCACGCAGCTCACGCCCACGCCGTGCAGGCCGCCCGACACCTTGTAGCTGTTCTGGTTGAATTTGCCGCCGGCATGCAGCTCGGTCAGCGCGATCTCGGCCGCGCTGCGCTTGGGCTCGTGCTTGTCGTCCATCTTCACCCCTGTGGGGATGCCGCGGCCGTTGTCCACCACGCTGATCGAGTTGTCGGTGTGGATGGTCACCACGATATCGTCGCAGTGGCCTGCCAGCGCTTCGTCAATCGAGTTGTCCACCACCTCAAACACCAGGTGGTGCAGGCCTGTGCCGTCTGAGGTGTCGCCGATGTACATGCCCGGGCGTTTGCGCACGGCTTCCAGGCCTTCCAGGATCTGGATGGCACCCTCGCCATAGCCTTCGCTCGCACCGGCCTGGTTGGTGTCAATCTTGGGCTGGAAGTTGGAGCTGTCGCTGCCGGCGGCACCGGTGTTCACATTGTTTTCTTCAGACATATCGGCTTTTTACCTGCAGTGAAACTTCGTTTTCTCAATCTCTTGAATGACCAAACCCGCGACGATCCGCGGGCTGTGGTCTTTTTCCGTTTGGCTGTCATGCCGGACTCGATCCGGCATCCATCGTGGCGCACCACTGTGGATCCCGGGTCCAGCCCGGGATGACAGCGTTCACTCAAATCCGCATCGGCATCACCACGTACTTGAAGGTTTCGTTGTCGGGGATGGTCAACAGCGCCGAGCTGTTGGCGTCGGCCAGCTCCAGCTTCACCATCTCCTGGTCCATGTTGGCCAGCGCGTCGATCAGGTAGGTCACGTTGAAGCCGATTTCGATGCTGTCACCGCCGTAGTCGATGTCGAGTTCGTCCACGGCTTCTTCCTGCTCGGCGTTGTTGCTGGCCACGCGCAGCGTGCCCGGCTCGATGTTCAGGCGCACGCCCTTGAACTTTTCGCTGGTCAGGATGGCGGTGCGCTGCAGGCTGGCCAGCAGCGGTGCGCGGCCCAGCGTGATGGTGTTCTTGTGGTTCTTGGGGATGACGCGGTTGTAGTCGGGGAATTTGCCCTCGACCAGCTTGGTCACAAATTCCATGCCGCCAAAGCTGAACTTGGCCTGGTTGCTCGCAAACTGCATTTCAATCGCGCCCTCGGCATCGCTCAGCAGGCGCTGCATTTCCAGCACGGTCTTGCGCGGCAGGATCACCTCTTGGCGCGGCACTTCGACGTCCAGTGTGGCGCCGGCAAAGGCCAGGCGATGGCCGTCGGTGGCCACCAGGCTCAGCTGCTTGCCCTCGGCCACGAACAAAATGCCGTTGAGGTAGTAGCGGATGTCGTGCACGGCCATCGCAAAGCTCACCTGGTTCAGCAGGTCCTTCAGCACCTTTTGCGGCACGCTGAACACGGGGCCAAAGCTCGCGGCCTCCTGCACCAGGGGGAAGTCTTCCGCCGGCAGCGTCTGCAGCGTAAAGCGGCTCTTGCCGCCCTTGAGGATCAGCTTGGCCTGCGACGATTCCAGGCTCACCGTCTGGTCGGCCGGCATGGTGCGCAGGATGTCGATCAGCTTGCGCGCGCCCACCGTGGTGGTGAAGTTGCCGCTGTCGCCGTCCAGCTCGGCCGTGGTGCGGATCTGGATTTCCAGGTCGCTGGTGGTCAGCTGCACGGCGTTGCCCGTCTTGCGGATCAGCACGTTGGCCAGGATGGGCAGGGTGTGGCGCCGCTCCACGATGCCCGCAACCGACTGCAGCACGGCCAGGACTTTGTCTTGAGTTGCCTTCAGGACGATCATCTGTGAACTCCTCTTTAATTCTTTAATTCAAATTAGTAGTAGCTAGTAAGGGCAGCGCGTTTCTGTGGACATCCCCATTTTCGCCTTTTTTATCAACGACTTGCCCGCAGTAGAACCGTGTGTGTGGACCCCTTTTGCCGCTGTCGTGAAACCATGAACAACTTTGGGTTGAAGGCCGCGGCTGTGGATAAGCACGCACTTGTGCCAGAACTATCCCCAGGCTTTTCCAGCAGGCGCCGCGGAACCGGCTTTGCCGGGCCGCTGGCGTCGCCCCCTTGAGGGGGAGGCGGCCGCAGGCCGCTTCGGGGGTGTTCGTCATCTCTAGCCTTTGAGCGTTTGTTCGAGCACATGCAGCTGCTGGTTCAGCTCGGTCAGCTGCTGGCGCTCGGCTGAAATCTTGCGCACGGCGTGCAACACGGTGGTGTGGTCGCGCCCGCCAAACAGCTCGCCGATCTCGGGCAGGCTCTTTTGCGTGAGCTCCTTGGCCAGGTACATGGCAATCTGGCGCGGGCGGGCAATGCTGGCCGGGCGCTTCTTGCTGTACATGTCGGCGACCTTGATCTTGTAGTAGTCGGCCACGGTCTTCTGGATGTTCTCGACGCTGATCTGGCGGTTCTGGATGCTCAGCAGGTCGCGCAGGGCCTCGCGCGCCAGGGCGATGGAGATTTCCTTCTGGTTGAAGCGGCTGTAGGCCAGGATCTTGCGCAGGGCGCCTTCGAGCTCGCGCACGTTGGAGCGCACGTTTTTGGCGACGAAGAAGGCGACTTCTTCCGGCATCTCGGTGCCTTCGGCGCGGGCCTTGTTGATCAAAATGGCCACGCGCATTTCCAGTTCGGGCGGCTCGATGGCCACCGTCAGGCCCGAGTCAAACCGCGACACCAGTCGCTCATGGATGTCGGCCAGGCCCTTGGGATAGGTGTCGCTGGTCATGACGATGTGGCTCTTTTTGGCCAGCAGCGCTTCAAAGGCGTTGAAGAACTCTTCTTGCGTGCGGTCCTTGTTGGCAAAGAACTGCACATCGTCGATCAGCAGCAAGTCCAGGCTGTGGTAACGCTCCTTGAACTCGTCAAAAGTCTTGCGCTGGTAGGCCTTAACCACATCGGAAACAAATTGTTCGGCGTGGATGTAGAGAACTTTGGCGCCGGGCCGGTCGGCCAGCAGCTTGTTGCCCACCGCGTGCACCAGGTGCGTCTTGCCCAGGCCCACCCCGCCGTAGATGAAAAGCGGGTTGTACAGCTGCCCCGGCGTGCCCGACACATGCATGGCCGCAGCGCGCGCCATGCGGTTGGCCGTGCCCTCGACCAGGTTGTCAAAGGTCAGGGCGGTGTTCAGGCGGTTCTTGAAGACAGCGGGGGAGGCGTCCTCGGCCATTTCACCCGGTTCTGACTGCATGCCGGGTTCTTGTGAAACTGGCGATGCGTAAGTTCGCACAACGGCCTCACGCGGAGCAAGTGCTAACTCAAGTTGCACTGGCTGGCCGTAAAGTTTTTCAAGCAGACCGGCAATACGGCCGGTGTACTGGGCCCGGACCCAGTCGAGCTTGAAGCGGTTGGCCACAAAGATGGTGACCTTGGAAAAGTCGTCGGCCACCTGGGCTACCAGGGGTTTGATCCAGGTGTTGAACTGCTGTTCGGGCAGTTCCTGGGCCAGCTGGTCGATGCAGGCTTGCCACAGGCTGTCGCCTGCCCCCGATGCCAGGCCGGATGGGTGTCCCTCGCTCATTATTGGCTGTCGCCTCTGTGGATATTTTTCATTGGGAAAGCCGGTGGATTGTAATTTATCAAGGCGTTATCCACAAACCCGCGCCGGCGGGCCGGACTTACAGCACCACGATGCAAAAACCGCGTAAAGCCTTGCCGCAGTTCAGGAAAACCCCGATAATCATGGGTTTCCCTGAGTATCACCACCGGACAGCACCATGAAAAGAACTTACCAACCCTCCAAGACGCGCCGCGCCCGTACCCACGGTTTCCTGGTCCGCATGAAGACCCGCGGTGGCCGTGCCGTGATCAACGCACGCCGCGCCAAGGGCCGCAAGCGCCTGGCTGTCTGACGACAGACCGCCTGCTGTTACGCCCGGCATCCACGTGCAGCGCCTGAAAACGCGGGCGCAGTTCCAGGCAGTCATGGCAGCGGGCACCACGGTTTCGCGCAGCGCACATTTTGTGCTGCACCGCCTGAGCCTTGACGCCGCGGCACCGGCAGCCGCATCCCCCACAGGGCCTGAGTCCGCAAGACCGCAGGCCCTGTTTGCTGTGCGCGATGTCTGGCTGGGCGCCCTGGTGCCCAAGCGCTGGGCCAAACGCGCCGTGACGCGCAACGCCATCAAACGCCAGATCTACAACGTGAGCTCCGAATTCGAACCCCGCCTTCCCGCCGCCGCCCATGTGGTGCGGCTGCGCGCGGGGTTTGACCGCACGCAGTTCATCAGCGCCACGTCCACCCTGCTCAAGCAGGCGGTGCGCGCCGAGCTGCAGCAACTGTTTGCCAGGGCTGCCGCATGATGCGCAGCATCCTTGTCGGCCTGGTCAAGGGCTACCGCCTGCTGCTCAGCCCCTGGCTGGGCGCGTCGTGCCGGTTCGAGCCCACCTGCTCGGTTTACGCCATCGAGGCGCTGCAAACCCATGGCGCCGCAGCGGGCACTTACCTGACGGTGGCGCGCATTGCGCGCTGCAACCCCTGGTGCAACGGCGGGCACGACCCCGTACCGGTTGAAAAACCCCGCCTGTTCACCCACCTGCTTTCACCCTTTTCACAAAAGAAGTCTTCATGAATGACATTCGCCGCACCATCCTGTGGGTGATTTTTGGTTTTGCCATGGTGATGCTGTGGGACAAGTGGCAGGTCCATAACGGCAACATGCCCACGTTTTTCCCGCCGTCGCCCGAAGTCGCCGCTACGCTGCCCGCAGCCCAGCCGGCTTCGGCGCCGGGCGCTTCGGGCGTCGCGGCCAGCAGCGTGCCCTCGGCCGTACCCGCACCGGCCGCCACCACCGGCGCGGCGGCTGTGCCAGGCACGGCCGCCCCGGGCGTGCCGCCCACCACCACGGCTGGCCCGGCGGCGGCGGCCCCGCGCCAGCGCATCACCGTCACGACCGACGTGCTGCGCCTGACCTTTGACACCGAAGGCGGCTCGCTGATCCGTACAGAATTTCTCAAGCACGCCGACCTGCAGGTCAAGGACAAGAACTTTGTCCTGCTCGAGGAAAGCCCGGCACGTGTGTACGTGGCCCAGACGGGCCTGATCGGCGGGGCCTACCCCACCCACAAGACGGCCATGACCTTCAGCGGCGAGCGCGACCTCAAAGACGGCGCCAACGAGCTGGTCATCCGTTTTGAGTCGCCCGAGGCCGGCGGCGTCAAGCTGGTCAAGACCTGGACGCTCAAGCGCGGCGCCTACGACATCGCGGTGCGCCACGACGTGGTCAACACCGGCGCGGCGCCCGTGTCGCCGCAGCTGTACCTGCAGCTGGTGCGCGACGGCAACAAGCCCGTTGGCGAATCGTCGTTCTACTTCACCTTCACCGGCCCGGCGGTCTACACCGACGCCAAGAAGTTCCAGAAGGTCGAGTTCAGCGACATCGAAAAGAACAAGGCCGACTTTGAAACCGCATCACCCAATGGCTACGTGGCCATGGTGCAGCACTACTTTGCCAGCGCCTGGCTGCTGGGCGACGGCGTGCAGCGCAACCTGTTCATGCGCAAGGTCGACGCCAACCTGTACTCGGCCGGCATGATCACGCCCATGGCTGACATCGCGCCCGGCGCGACCAAATCTGTGGAAGCCCGCTTCTTTGCCGGCCCGCAGGAAGAAAAGATGCTCGAGAAGCTCGCGCCAGGCCTGGACCTGGTCAAGGACTACGGCTGGCTGACCATCCTGGCCAAGCCGCTGTACTGGCTGCTTGAAAAGATCCACGGCGTGCTGGGCAACTGGGGCTGGGCCATCGTGGGCCTGGTGGTGCTGCTGAAGATCGCCTTTTACTGGCTCAATGCCAAGGCCTACGCCAGCATGGCCAAGATGAAGGCCATCAACCCCAAGGTCATGGCCATGCGCGACCGGTTCAAGGACAACCCGCAGCAGATGCAGCAGGAGATGATGCGCATCTACCGCGAGGAAAAGGTCAACCCCATGGGTGGCTGCTTCCCCATCCTGGTCCAGATCCCCGTGTTCATTGCGCTGTACTGGGTGCTGCTGTCCAGTGTGGAGATGCGCAACGCCCCCTGGGCGCTGTGGATCCACGACCTGTCCATGCCCGATCCCTACTTCATCCTGCCGCTGGTCATGACGGCCACCACGCTGTTGCAGACCGCGCTGAACCCGGCCCCGCCGGACCCGCTGCAGGCCAAGCTGATGTGGTTCATGCCGCTGGCTTTCAGCGTGATGTTCTTCTTCTTCCCCGCGGGCCTGGTGCTGTACTGGATCACCAACAACGTGCTGTCGATTGCCCAGCAGTGGGTCATCAACACGCGCATGGGTGTACCGCCGCAATTCAACTTGCCGAAATTTAACTAACCCCCCGAATTGACGAATCCCCCGAAGCGCCTTCGGCGCCTCCCCCCAGGGGGCGACACCAGCGGCCCGGCGGAGCCGGTTCCGCGGTGTCACTGGACTTAAAGTCCCGCATATGAACCGAGATCCCATTGCCGCCATCGCCACCGCGCCGGGGCGTGGCGCGGTCGGCATCGTACGGGTCTCCGGTGCCAACCTGGCGCTGGTCATCCAGGCGCTGTGCGGGCGCGCGCTGAAGGCGCGTGAAGCCACTTACCTCCCGTTTCGCGCGGCCGACGGCAGCCCCATCGACCAGGGGCTGGCCATCCATTTCCCGGCGCCGCATTCCTACACCGGTGAAGACGTGCTGGAACTGCAGGCCCACGGCGGGCCGGTGGTGCTGCAGCTGTTGCTGGCACGCTGCCTGGAGGCCGGCGCCGCGATGGGCGTGCGCGTGGCACGTGCGGGTGAATTCACCGAGCGCGCCTTCCTGAACGACAAGATCGACCTGGCCCAGGCCGAGGCGATTGCCGATTTGATCGATGCCAGCACCGAGGCCGCGGCGCGCAGCGCCAGCCGTTCGCTGTCGGGCGAATTTTCAAAAGAGGTGCACGCCCTGCGCGACGCGCTGGTGCACTTGCGCATGCTGGTGGAAGCCACGCTGGACTTCCCCGAAGAAGAAATCGACTTCCTGCAAAAGGCCGACGCACAGGGGCAGCTCACCCGACTGGGCGAATCATTGGACCGTGTGATGCAGCGCGCGCGCCAGGGCGTGCTGTTGCGCGAGGGCATCAAGGTCGTGATCGCCGGCCAGCCCAACGCGGGTAAAAGCTCGCTGCTCAACGCGCTGGCGGGGGCGGAGCTGGCGATCGTCACGCCCGTGGCCGGCACCACGCGTGACGTCGTGGCGCATTCCATCCAGATCGAGGGCGTGCCGCTGCATGTGATTGATACCGCAGGCCTGCGCGACAGCGACGACCTGGTGGAAAAGATTGGCATTGAGCGCGCCTGGGGGCAGATAGAAAACGCCGACGCCGTGCTGTTCCTGCACGACCTGACACGTGCAGGCCAGGCAGATTACGCTGCGGCGGATGCACGGATTGCCGCCCTGCTGGCCGCAAAGCTGCCCGCCGCCGTGCCGGTGATCGACCTGTGGAACAAGCGCGACGCTGCGCCCGATGCTGCGCTGCCCCCTGAAGCCCTGGCCCTGTCCGCCAAAACCGGCAACGGCCTGGATGCGCTGCGCCGCAAGCTGCTGGACGTGGCCGGCTGGCAGGCCGCGCCCGAGGGCGTGTTCATCGCGCGTGAACGGCACCTGGACGCCCTGCGCCGCGTGGACGCCCACCTGCAGCAGGCCACAGCCCACCTGGCCGCGCGCGCGCAGGCGCTCGATCTGCTGGCCGAAGAGCTGCGCCTGGCGCAAAACGCGTTGAACGAAATCACGGGTGAATTCACCTCTGACGATTTGCTCGGCGTGATTTTTTCGAAGTTCTGCATCGGCAAGTAACTGCCGCTCTGCAGTATCAGATGTAAGTGAGCGTTAACGGCCCTTGCCCTGCGTCCGGCGCGCGGCTACCGTGGGCGCACCATGAACGCTCCCCTACGCTCCCCCCTCAAATTCGACGTTCAGGGCCTGGTCCAGGCCATGGCCCACAACCAGACCAATGACCGGTTGAGCTGCACGCTGACCACGGCCCAGTGGGACATGCTGGCCAGCTACATGCAGCCCTTTGCGCTGGCGCAGGGGCAGGTGCTGATCGAGCAGGGCGCGGCCGACCGTACCCTGTACCTGCTGGAGTCAGGCTCGCTCAGCGTCCACTATGAAGATGACAAGGGCCGTGTGCGCCTGGCCATCGTGGCGCCGGGCTCGGCCGTGGGTGAAGGCGCTTTTTTTACCCACGGCGCGCGCAACGCCACCGTGCAGGCCGCCGCCGTCTGCAAGGTGTGGTGCCTGACGCCCATCCGCTTTTCCGAGCTGTCCAACCGCCACCCCAACATTGCGCTGGAGCTGGCCATGGCGCTGGGCTCGCTGCTGGGCCGCCGTCTGGTCAACAAGCCCAAGCGCGTGGCTGTGACCTGAGCGGGTTGACAACTATTTCACGCCAGATGCCATTGCAGCGGCAAACGGCCTGTTTTTGCCGCCGGACGGCGGCAAAACAGCGAGTTGGGCACCCTACACTTTCGTATGCGTGACGCCCAGGGTTCTGGGGCTGTCACATCACCTCCCGGACAAAGGCCCGCCATGTCACTGCTTTCCTGGTTGTTCCCCCCGCAAAA
>CALRYY010000091.1:0-16631 GCA_943372515.1 Ramlibacter sp. 2FC
TGCCCTGGTGCTGTGGGGCACCGACAACCTCAAGAGCGAGGGCGCACCGATTGCCCAGGCCCTGGCCCTGATGGGTGCCAAGCCCCGGTTTGACAGCTATGGCCGCCTGGCAGGCGCCGAGCTGATGCCGCTGGCGCAACTGGGCCGCCCGCGGGTGGACGTGGTGATCACGCTGTCGGGCATCTTCCGCGACCTGCTGCCGCTGCAGATCAAGCTGCTGGCCGAAGCCGCCTTCATGGCCGCGAGCGCCGACGAGCCGCTGGAACAGAACTTCATCCGCAAGCACGCGCTGGCCTACCAGCTGCAGCATGGCGGCGACCTGGAGACGGCGTCGCTGCGCGTATTCGGCAATGCCGAAGGTGCCTATGGCTCCAACGTGAACCACCTGGTGGACAACAGCCGCTGGGAAGACGAAGACGAGCTGGCCGAAACCTACAGCCGCCGCAAGGGCTTTGCCTATGGCCGCAGCGGCCGCCCGGTGCAGCAGGCCGCGCTGCTGCAAAGCGTGCTGGCCGGCGTGCAGCTGGCCTACCAGAACCTGGACTCGGTGGAGCTGGGCGTGACCACGGTGGACACCTACTTTGACACGCTGGGCGGCATCAGCCGCGCCGTCAAGCGCGCCAAAGGCAAGGACGCCCAGATGGCGCCGGTGTACATCGGCGACCAGACCCAGGGCGAGGGCACGGTGCGAACGCTCAGTGAACAGGTGGCGCTGGAAACCCGCACCCGCATGCTCAACCCCAAGTGGTACGAGGGCATGCTCAAGCACGGCTACGAAGGCGTGCGCCAGATCGAGGTGCATGTCACCAACACCATGGGCTGGTCGGCCACCACCGGGCAAGTGCAGCCCTGGGTGTACCAGCAGCTCACAGAAACATTTCTGCTGGACCCGGCCATGCGTGAGCGCCTGGCCCAGCTGAACCCGACGGCCTCCGCCAAGGTGGCCAGCCGGCTGCTGGAAGCGTCCGAGCGCAAGTACTGGAAGCCGGATGCCCGGATGCTGGACGCACTCAAACGTGCCGGTGAAGAACTCGAGGATCGCCTCGAGGGCGTGTACGAAGGAGCAACAGCGTGAGCACCACAACCATCCCCTTTCCCGACATCAAGGCGCCCGGCGTGCGCCGCAACCTGCGCGCCGACGGCGAAGGCAGCGTGCAGGTGCAGCTGGACCCGAACCTGAAGATCGGCAACGCCAAGGTGTTTGCCATCTATGGCAAGGGCGGCATCGGCAAGAGCACCACGTCCAGCAACCTGTCGGCTGCCTTTTCGCACCTGGGCAAGCGCGTGCTGCAGATCGGCTGCGACCCCAAGCACGACTCGACCTTCACGCTGACCAAGAAGATGCTGCCCACCGTCATTGACGTGCTGGAAACAGTGGACTTTCATGCCGAAGAGCTGCGCGTGGAAGACTTTGTGTTCCCCGGCTACAACGGCGTGATGTGCGTGGAAGCCGGCGGCCCGCCCGCCGGCACGGGCTGCGGCGGCTACGTGGTGGGCCAGACGGTGAAGCTGCTCAAGGAACACCACCTGCTGGAAGACACCGACGTGGTGATCTTTGACGTGCTGGGTGACGTGGTGTGCGGTGGCTTTGCCGCGCCGCTGCAGCACGCCGACCGCGCGCTGATCGTTACCGCCAACGACTTTGATTCGATCTTTGCCATGAACCGCATCGTGCAGGCGATCGGCGCCAAGGCCAAGAACTACAACGTGCGCCTGGGCGGCGTGATCGCCAACCGCAGCAAGGACACCGACCAGATCGACAAGTACAACAACCAGATCGGCCTGAAGCTGGCCGCGCACTTCCCCGACCTGGACGTGATCCGGCGCAGCCGCCTGAAAAAGTCGGTGCTGTTCGAGATGGAAGACTCGCCCGAGCTGGACGCCGTCAAGAAGGAATACATGCGACTGGCCGCCGCGCTGTGGCTGGGCACCGACCCGCTGAGCGCCGTGCCCATGAAGGACCGCGACATTTTTGACCTGCTGGGTTTTGACTGAGCCGCCCTCACAGGCACATGAAGAGCACACCATGAACGACATCACCCACGACGCAGCCCAGGCCCGCTACACCCAGCGGCGCGGCCAGATCGAAACCTATTTCGACCGCACCGCCGCCGACGCCTGGGCGCGCCTGACGTCCACCGCACCGGTCAGCGGCATCCGCGCCACCGTGCGCGCCGGGCGCGACCGCATGCGTGCCACCCTGCTGGACTGGCTGCCTGCCGACCTGCGCGGCATGCGCCTGCTGGACGCGGGCTGCGGCACCGGCGCACTGGCGGTGGAAGCCGCCCACCGCGGCGCCGACGTGGTGGCGATTGACCTGTCACCCACGCTGGTGGCGCTGGCCCGCGAGCGCATGCCGCAGCTGCGCTGCGGCGGGCGCATCGAGTTCCATTCGGGCGACATGCTTGACCCGTCCCTGGGCAGCTTCGACCATGTGGTGGGCATGGATTCAGTGATCCACTACACGCCGCGCGACGTGGTGCGCGTGCTGTCGGGCCTGGCCCAGCGCACGCGCGGCTCGGTGCTTTTCACCTTTGCGCCGGGCACACCGCTGCTCAAGCTGATGATCGGCGTGGGCCGCCTGCTGCCGCGCGGCGACCGTGCACCCTTCATTGAACCGGTGGCCGAACAGCACCTGCGCCAGCTGATCGCGCAGGACGCAGGTCTGGCCCCCTTTGCACCCGGGCGCACGCTGCGCGTCTCCAGCGGGTTTTACAAATCGCAAGCCTTCGAGCTGGTACGCAAACAAGCCTGAGACGATCCATGGGACGCCTGAACAACCAATTCGCCAAAGGCTGGACCCGGCTGGGTTCGCAGTTTTTGCCGTTTGCCGACGTGGCCACGCCCGAGCTGCCGCTGTTGCAGCTGCTGCGCCTGTCGTTGTTCCAGGTGACCGTGGGCATGGCGGCGGCGCTGCTGGTGGGCACGCTGAACCGCGTGATGATCGTGGAGCTGGGCGTGCCCGCCTGGCTGGTGGCCATGATGGTGGCGCTGCCGCTGCTGTTTGCGCCGTTTCGCGCGCTGGTGGGCTTTCGCTCGGACACGCACCGCTCGGTACTGGGCTGGAAGCGCGTGCCCTACATCTGGATGGGCACGCTGATCCAGTTCGGCGGGCTGTCGATCATGCCGTTCGCGCTGATCCTGCTGTCGGGCGACATCACCAACGGCCCGGCATGGATCGGGCCGGTGAGCGCCGCGCTGGCGTTCCTGCTGACCGGTGCGGGCATGCAGATCACGCAGACCAGCGGCCTGGCACTGGCCACAGACATGGCCACCGAAGACACCCGCCCCGGCATGGTGGCACTGATGCACGTGATGCTGCTGGTGGGCATGGTGGTCAGCGGGCTGGCCTTTGGCATCCTGCTGGCTGACTTCAGCGCGCTGCGGCTGATCCAGGTGGTGCAGGGCTGCGCCGTGGTGACCGTGGTGCTCAATACCTGGGCGCTGTGGAAGCAGGAGCCGCGCGGCGCCGTGCGCACCGCGCCCGCGCCCCAGGCCCCGCGTGCCTCGTTTCGCGCCACCTGGCGCGCCTTTGCCGCACAGCGCCACGCCATGCGCCTGCTGGTCACCGTCGGCCTGGGCTCGGCCGCGTTCAGCATGCAGGACGTGATCCTGGAGCCCTATGGCGGCGAGATCCTGGGCCTGAGCGTGAGCGCCACCACGCAGCTGACCGCCATCACCTCGCTGGGCGCCCTGGTGGCGTTTGCACTGGCCGCCCACTGGCTGGGGCGCGGCATCAACCCCAGCCGCCTGGCGGCCACCGGCGCCATGGTGGGCATCGTGGCTTTTTCTGCCGTGATATTCGCCGAACCGCTGGGCTCGGCCTTGCTGTTTCGCTGCGGCGTGGCGCTGATCGGCCTGGGCGGCGGCCTGTTCTCGGTGGGCATGCTGACGGCCGCCATGGCACTCGAATCCGGTGGCCTGCACGGCCTGGCGCTGGGCGCCTGGGGCGCGGTGCAGGCCACCTGCGCCGGCCTGGGCCTGGCGCTGGGCGGCGCTTTACGCGACGTGTTCTCGGGCGTGGCCATGAGCGGCGCGCTGGGCGCGGGCATGGCCACACCCGCGGCCGGCTACAGCTTTGTGTACCACCTTGAAATTACCTTGTTGTTTGCCACGCTGGTGGCCGTCGGACCGTTGATCCGCCGGCGCAGCGGGGCACCCGTTTCCCCGCCTGCCAAGTTCGGACTGGCCGAACTTCCGGGTTGACCGTTCACTGCCAGCGCCAGCCCAAATTTATTGAAGGAGCTCACCATGACCACTGGAGCCATTACCGGGTACATCGACGTCGCCCAGATCACGCTGTATGCGTTCTGGATCTTCTTTGCCGGCCTGATCTATTACCTCTTGCAGGAAAACAAGCGCGAGGGTTACCCGCTGGAGTCTGACCGCTCGGGCAGCATCAAGGTGCAGGGCTGGCCGCCCATACCGGAGCCCAAAACATTTTTGCTGCACGACGGCACCACCGTCAGCGCGCCCAGCTACAAGGTGTCGCAACAGGTGCTCAAGGCCGCGCCAGCGGGCAACTTCCCCGGCGCGCCGCTGGAGCCCACGGGCGCCAACCCCATGCTGGACGGCGTGGGCCCCGGCGCCTGGGCCGACCGCGCCGACAAGCCCGACGTGACCTACACCGGCGAGCTGCGCATCGTGCCGCTGCGCACGGCCACTGACTTCGGCGTGGCGCCGCAAGACACCGACCCGCGTGGCCTGACCGTGCTGGGCGCTGACGGCGTGGCCGGCGGCACCGTGGTGGATGTGTGGGTGGACCGCTCGGAGGTGATGTTCCGCTACCTGGAGGTTGAGGTTGCGGGCGGCCGCCACGTGCTGCTGCCCATCAACTTCACCCGCATCGGCCAGCACAGCATCAAGGTGCGCTCCATCCTGGGCAGCCAGTTTGCCGACGTGCCGGGCACCCGCCTGGCGGACCAAGTGACGCTGCTGGAAGAAGAAAAGGTCATGGCCTACTACGGCGCCGGCACCCTGTACGCCACGCCCGACCGCCAGGAGCCGCTGCTGTGAGCCAGCCCCGCCCCATCCAGCTGGCCCACGAACACGAGTTCGAGGCGGCCCACGGCCTGCCCGAGGCGCTGCCCGCGGGCGAGCGCATCCTGTGGCAGGGCGCGCCCGAATGGCGCGCACTGGCCCGCGACGCACTGCATGTGCGCACCATCGCCATCTACTTTGCCGTGATGGTCAGCCTGCGCGGCGCCTTTGTGCTGGGCGACGGTGGCTCGGCACTGAATGCAGCCATTGCCATGGCCTGGCTGCTGCCGGCCGTGGTGTTTGCGCTGGCCATGCTCAGCGCCGTGGCCTGGCTGTCGGCCCGCAGTACGGCCTACACCCTGACCAACCGGCGCGTGGTGATGCGCGTGGGCATTGTGCTCACGCTCACCTTCAACCTGCCGCTGCGCAGCCTGTCGGGTGCAGGCCTGCGCAAGCACGACAACGCCAGCACGGGTGACATCCCGCTGCAGCTGGCCGGCGAAAGCAAAATTGCCTGGATCCACCTGTGGCCCCATGTGCGGCCCTGGCGCGTGGCCCGCCCCGAGCCGATGCTGCGCAGCATTGCCAACGTGCATGAGGTGGCCCAGATGCTGACCGAGGCATGGAGCGCCGAAACCGGTCTGGCCGCCAAAGCCGCACCGGCACAGGCCGCCAACGATGCCCGGGCCCGCCACCTGCAGCCCGTGGCCGCCGGAGCCGCGTCATGAGCCACGCCCACGGACATGACAACGTGGGCGTGCCCCGTCCCGCCCTCATGGCCATGGGCGCGCTGGTGCTGTTTGCGCTGCTGGCCACCACCTGGGTGCGCCTGTCGGGCGTGGACATCCGCGCGCCCGACGCCGCAGTGGCGCAGGAACGCGAACTGCGCTTTGAAGACCGCGCGGACGGCAGCATCGCCGTGCTGGACCCGAAAACCGGCAGCACGATCGACACCGTGACCGGCCAGTCGGGCTTTGTGCGCGGCACGCTGCGCGGCCTGGCCCGCGAGCGCAAGCGCATGGGCCTGGGCGCCGAACAGCCGTTTGTGCTGATGGGCCGCGCCGACGGCCGCCTCACGCTCAAGGACCCGGCCACCGGCCGCGTGGTCGACCTTGAATCCTTCGGGCCCCTGAATGCCGGCGTGTTTGCCCGCATGCTGGCCCGCCCCGCACCGAACTGACCCGCATTGACCTGACGACGTACCGGAGCCCGCCATGACCACCGCCGACATTGTTGAATCGCCCGCCGACGCCACCGAGAAGGCGCGCGCCAGCTCGCTGCTGAGCCCGCGCTTTTACACCACCGACTTTGCCGCCATGGACCGCCTGGATGTGTCGTCCATGCGCGCCGAATGGGACGCGATGCTGGCCGAGTACGAGGGCGACAACAACCACGACCACTTCCAGCGCACGCCCGAGTTTGCCGCCGAGGTGGCCCAGCTCACGCCCACCTGGTCGCCCGAGCTGCGCCAGGAATTCCTGGACTTTCTGATCAGCTCGCTGACGTCGGAATTTTCAGGCTGCGTGCTGTACAACGAAATCCAGAAGAGCGTGACCAACCCCGACATCAAGCAGCTCATGCGCTTCATGGCGCGTGATGAGTCACGCCACGCCGGGTTCATCAACCAGTCGCTGCGCGACTACGGGCTGGGCGTGGACCTGGGCAACCTCAAGCGAACCAAGGCCTACACCTACTTCAAGCCCAAGTACATCTTCTACGCGACCTACCTGTCCGAGAAGATCGGCTATGCGCGCTACATCACCATCTACCGTCAGCTGGAGCGCCACCCCGACAAGCGCTTTCACCCGATCTTTCGCTGGTTCGAGCGCTGGTGCAATGACGAATTCCGCCACGGCGAATCGTTTGCGCTGATCATGCGCGCCAACCCGCAGCTGCTGCGCGGCGGCAACGTGTACTGGATCCGCTTCTTCCTGCTGGCGGTGTACGCCACCATGTATGTGCGCGACCATGCCCGCCCGCAGCTGAACGCCGCCATGGGGCTGGACCCCACCGAATACGACTACGAAGTCTTTCGCATCACCACCGAAATCTCCAGGCAGGTGTTCCCGGTGAGCCTGGACACCGACCACCCGGCGTTCCGTGCCGGCCTGACCCGCCTGCTGGACATCCAGACCCGCCTGGACGCGGCCAAGGCGCGCGGCGGCCTGGTGGGCAAGCTGCAGCAAGCCGGCCTGGCCATGGCCGGCGCCGCCACCTTTGTGCGGCTGTACTTCATGCCGGTGCACCGCCACGACCTGCCGGCGCAAGTGCGCATGGCGCCCGCCTGGTAGGCGTATGACCCAGCACGTCTGGCCGGTGCTGTTCACACTGGGGGTGTGGTGGTTCAGCACGGGCGCCATCCTGTACCTGGACGGCCTGCCGCGGCGCACCTTCAAATGGACCATGGGTGCGGCCACGGTGATGCTGGGCCTGGCGCTGTGGGGCCTGGCGGTGAGCAGCCAGCAGACCAGTGTGGGCTCGGCCTACTGTGCGTTTTTGTGCGCGGTGCTGGTCTGGGCCTGGCAGGAGATTGCCTTTTTGCTGGGCTACGTGACCGGCCCGCGCCGCATCGCCTGCACGCCCGGCGCATCGGGCTGGAAGCGCACCTCTGAAGCCGTGCAGGCCGTACTGCACCACGAGCTGGCGCTGATCTGCCTGGCCGTGGCCGTGACAGCCGCGAGCTGGGACGCGCCCAACCAGACCGGCCTGTGGACCTACGCCCTGCTGTGGGCCATGCGCACCAGCGCCAAGCTCAACATCTTTCTGGGTGTGCGCAACCTGGCCGAGAGCTTTTTGCCCGACCACCTGCGCTACATGCAAACCTACTTTCGCCGCGCGCCCATGAACGCGCTGTTCCCGTTCTCGGTCATCCTGTCCACCGCCGTCGCCATCCCGCTGTGGCTGACCGCCGTGGCCCCCAGCACCAGCGATTTCCAGGCCGTGCAGCTGAGCCTGGTGGGCGCCATGCTGGTGCTGGCCATCATCGAGCACGGCTTCATGGTGCTGCCGCTGCCGTCCGAGGCGCTGTGGAAGTGGGGCATGGGGTCGCGCAAGTAGCTGTTCAGGAGTCTGCGCGGCAGAAGCCAGGCAGTCATTGCGGGCTCGACCCGCAATCCATGCCCCGTTGACCCACACCTCTGCCGGCGCGACATGGATGCCAGGTCAAGCCCGGCATGACAGCGCTTGGGGGGCGCAGCCCCGCACACATCAACGTCATTGCGGGCTCGACCCGCAATCCACGCGCCGTTGACCCACACCGCTGCCGGCGCGACATGGATGCCGGGTCGAGCCCGGCATGACAGGCCGAAAAAAAAGCGCCCCGCAGGGCGCCTTTTGCATGAAAGTGCAGTTGCGCTTATTTCTTCGCGGCAGGCGCCGGTGCTGCCGCTGCAGCAGCAGCCGGTGCCGCTACCGCCTGCGCCATCTCGGCCTTCACCACGCTGGCCAGCTCCGGGTGGTCCTTGAGCATGCTGGCGCCGTTCAGGGGCTTGTAGGCGCCCTGGTGGCAGGTGGCGCAGTTGACCTTGGCCACGTCACCGCCGGGGCCCAGGCGTTCTTGCGGGAAGGTCTTGGTCAGCGGCTCCATGTAGGTCACGTTCAGGTCACGCGCCAGCTTGATGCCGTGCCAGGCGGTGGTGCGCTGGGGCGGGCTTTCCTCCCATGACGAGAACTGGCGGCTGTTGTGGCAGTAGGTGCAGTTCACGCCCAGCGCGGTCGACATGTGGTTCATCAGGCTGTAGGTGAACTCGGTCTGCTTGATCGAATGCCGGTTGCCCGTGGGCAGCGCCGTGGTGCCGTTCACGCGGATGTCAGACGCACCCTGCAGGTATGGCGAGAACGGGTCGTAGGGCAGCGATGCATAGGCGGCCGCGGCCGAGGCCTTGTTCTGCCCCGCATCGTTGCCGGCCATCAGCTTGGCCTGCTTTGAATCGGGCGCCTTGAACCACACGTTCTGCGGCACCGGGTTGCCGCGGTGGCAGGTGTAGCAGGTCACGCCGGTGCCGGCCACGTGGGTTTTCCAGTCGGCGTTGATGTGCTGCGTCATCTCGAGCATGCGGCGCGACACCACCTTGGTGTACTTGCTGTCGTCGGCAAAGTTGGCCGGGTTGTGGCAATAGGTGCAGCCCTCCTTGGGCGACACCCAGTTGGTCATGGCCGTCATGGTGCGCGCAAATTCGCCCACGCTCAGGTTGCCCAGCACCTTGACGTTCTGGTACACCGTTCCGGCCTTGGGGCCTTCGGGTGACGCGGCATCCAGCGCCGCCGGCGCCACATGCAAGGCAGCCTTGTCGGCCACGGTGCGCGGGTTGTAGACCAGCTCCATGCCGGTGCCGCGGTAGCCGCGCTGCACGGTGTCCACCGGCGGGCGCTCGCAGCCGGCCAGCAGGGCCGCACCGGCCACGGCGATCAAGAGGGTTCGGGTGAAGCGGTTCATGGCTTGACTCCCTGCAGCAGGGTTGCGGGGTCGGCAAGCGGAGTGAACACTGCCGGGTAAATCGGTGCCACACCGTGTTTCACGGCCCACAGGTACCAGTTGTCGACCACGGTGCCGGTCAGCAGGATGCCGATGCCACCCGTCAGCGGGCACAGCACGGCAAACCACCAGGCCCAGCGGTGAATGGATTCCATCGTGGCGTTGAAGCCCATGGTCCAGCGCCAGAACAGTGCGGCGCGTTCGCTGGCAGTGCCGCGGTCCACGATCTGTTCAATTTCGCGCTCGCCGCCAAAGCGGCTGACCGCCAGGATGGTGGCGCCGTGCATGGCAAACAGCAGCGTGGCGCCATACAGGAACGCGATCGACAGCATGTGGAACGGGTTGTAGAACAGGTTGCCGTAGCGGATGCTGAAGGCGGCCGTCCAGTCCAGGTGCGGGAAGATGCCAAACGGCACCGCCTCGCCCCAGCTGCCCATCAGCAGCGGGCGGATGAAGCCCAGCACCAGGTACAGCCAGATCGCCGCGGCAAAGGCCCAGGCCACATGCGTGCCCATGCCCAGCGCCTTGGCCCGGCGGTACATGCGCACCCACCACAGCAGCAACGACGCCGTCAGGAAGAAACCCGCCATCAGCCACCAGCCGCCTTCGTTCAGCCGGGGCATCGCCAGGCCGTTGCCCGGGGGCGGCGGCTCCAGCGCCAGCCAGAACAGCTGCTTGACGAACTGGACCGGGTCCCAGTTGACCGAGGCCAGCATGTTCAGGCCGATGATTTCAAACGCAATGAAGCCGCACAGCAGCGACGCCAGGCCAAACCAGCCCAGGTAGATGGGGCCCACCTGCGCGTCGCCAATGCGCCCCAGCAGGTGGATGTGCAGCGGCGGGCCTTCGCGCTCTTTGTGGCCGCGCTCCACCGGCACGCCGGCAAACGCGGGCGCTGTGGCCTGCACCTGGGTAAATAGATTCTGGTATTCAGACATGTTGTTCTCCTCTTGGGGCGCGTGCCGTTAGCGCCAGACCGGCAGGTTGAGCCACCAGGTCCACCACTCGGGCCAGCCGCGCGTCCAGAACGGGCCGCTGATCACGATGCAGATGGCGCTCCAGAAGCCCGCCGACAACGCCAGGAACAGGCCCAGGCGGTGCACGCCCAGGGTGCCGATGGAGTAGCCGATGGTGTCGCGAAAGAAGGTGTTCTCGTGGTCGGGCGTCTTCACCGGCTCGCCCTTGGCGGGGTTGGTGGCCGACAGGATCAGCGCGCCGTGCAGCGACAGCGCAAAGGTCGTCGCAAAGAAGAAGCTCACCGCGATCATGTGCGCGGGGTTGTAGTGAAAGTGCAGGTACTGGTAGCCGGTGTTGGACACCCAGTCCAGGTGGCTGATGATCCCGTACGGGAATCCGTGGCCCCAGGCGCCCAGCAGCAGCGGGCGGAAGATCACCAGCGTCATGTACGCAAAGATCGCAAAGCTGAAGGCCACAGGCACGTGGTAGCCCATGCCCAGCTTGCGGCAGATTTCCACTTCGCGCAGCGCCCACGAGATGAACGCGCCGGTGGCACAGAAGGTGATGATCTGCCACAGCCCGCCTTCTTTCAGCGGTGCCAGGCCCAGCCCGTATTTCAGGTCAGGCGGGGCGATGTTGATCTGCCACAGGTTCCACGTAGGCCCCTGCGACGCGCCCCAGACGATCAGCAGCGTGCCGACCGTCGCAAAAAAGAGGGAGGTGACACCAAAGAATCCCACCCAGAACGGCCCCACCCAGAAGTCGAACAGGTCACCGCCGACGAGCGTGCCGCCGCGGACGCGGTATTTCTTTTCAAAACTGAGCATGGCCATGGTTTGTCTCCTGTCCGGCGCCGCCCATACGCGCACGCCCGACAAATAAGCTCACAGTCGGACGGAGCGTGGCCAGCCGGCCACGCCCGTCCTGGGTTGACGAAGCGCGTTGCGGCTACTTCTGTGCCGGCGCCGGCATCGACGCGTTCTGAGCGGCGGCTCCCTTGCGGGCACCATCCAGCCAGTTGAACTTGTCGGTGCTCAGCAGGATGAAGTGAATCACCAGTGCCAGCGCGAACAAGAATGTGAACAGGGCAACCAGCGCGCGGCGCGGGTCGAACATCAGCCAAATTCTCCACATGATCTATCTCCTTTAAGTCAAATGCGACATGAAGGTGTACACAGCAGCCTTCACCCCGCCAATCATCGATTTCTCACTCTCTGCTCCGGGTAACCAGGATCGCCAGTGCCCGGTTGCCAAACCGGCAAGCAACGCGAACGCAAAGAACACCACGAAGCTCACGAGAAAGATTCCGTAGAAGCTCTTCGAGTCGTTGTGATGAACCAGCGGAACAAAGCCGTTTGATGCACGAGCCATGGTTTTCCCCTTTACCTGAAGGTCAGAGCCACGGACGCCATGCCCAGACCAGGATGTGGGCCACCACGGCAACTGCCGTGAAGCCGATGAAGCTGGTCATGAAAATGCCGTGAAACTCTTTTGCTTCCGATTCGGTCAGGCCGGACAGCGAGCCTGTTCTTTCTGCACCCATAGTCAATTTCCTCTATTAAGTGGCCTTCCGGCCGTCACCACGCGAAGCCCTCGCGGCGGGGTAGTCGCAGCGGTTGCCACGGCATGGGGTGTGCGGGAGCCGCTCATGCGGGCTCCCCCTGTCGGAGGGCGTCGCGCGCGCGCGCCACACGGGCCACCGTCACGCGCTCTTCGCCGGCGCGGCGGGCATCGCGCTCGGCGCGGTCGCGCAGGCGCTTGGCCGCAGAGATCTGAACCAGCACGGGCTCGCTCTGCACAAATTCCGCCAGCAGGGCCTGGGCGTCGTCGTCCCAGGGGCTGGTCTGTTCGGGCGCCATGCGCGCGGGTGTCGGGTCCACGCGGTCCATGTCACTGGCCAGCGGCAGGATGTGGAACAGCGCGTCAAACAACGCGTTGCAGAACTCCTGGATCACATAGGTCGCACCCGCGTAGCCCATGAAGGGCGTGCCGGTGTGGCGGCGGATGATGGGCAACGGGAACGACGCCGGGATGAAGCTGGGCTTCATGGGCGACGCAGCACCCGCCTCGGCCAGGTACATGCGTTCGTTGTAGCTGCCGTACAGCACCAGTGGCGGCTTGTCCTTGACCATCTGGCGCACGGTGTCGTTGTCGGTCTTTTCGCCGGGCTTGCGTGACACGGCAAAGTTGCACGGCAGGCCCATTTCGTCTTCAAGAAAGTGGCGCAGGCCCCGGCTGTAGGTTTCGCTGGCCACCACGGCAAAGCTGGCGGTGCCAAAAAAGTCCTGCGTGACCGAGCGCCACAGGTCCCACACCGGCTTGATGGTGGTGTGCTTTTCGCGCTCGATGAAAGGCTCCGGGTCCAGGTGCAGCAGCTCGCCCAGGCTGCGCAGGAATTTGGTGGTGCTGTGCAGGCCAATGGGCGCCTGCAGGTAGGGGCGGTCCAGCGCCTCGCACAGCATGCGGCCGAACTCGCGGTACATGCAGATGTTCACGTCGGCCTCGACCAGGCGCGACACGTCGGCCAGGTGGCTGCCCAGCGGGAACACCATGTTCACCTCGGCGCCGATGCCCTGCACCAGGCGGCGGATCTCGGCCAGGTCGCTGGGCATGTTGAAGGTGCCGTAGCTGGGGCCAATGATGTTCACACGCGGCTTTTCACCGGCCGGGCGCTCGGCAAAGGGCTTGCGGGCCGGCACCTTTTTCATGCCGTATTCGGTCCAGAGCCAGAACATCGCGCGGTTGGCGCATTGCCACTGGTCTTCGTCAATCGTGCGCGGCAAAAACCGCATGATGTTGGTGCCCTCGGGCGTCACACCGCCGCCAATCATCTCGGCGATCGAGCCCGTGACCACCACCGACGGCAGGTCCGGGTCGAGCACGGCGTGGGCGCGGCGCATGCTGCCTTCGGTGCCCTCGCGGCCCAGCTGTTCTTCGGCCAGGCCGGTCACCACAATGGGCAGCTCGTGCGGGGGCAAGGCGTCGGTGTAATGCAGCACCGACGTGACGGGCAGGTTTTCGCAACCCACCGGGCCGTCAATGACGACCTGCAGCCCCTTGATGGCCGTGAACACATACACGGCACCCCAGTAGCCGCCGGCGCGGTCGTGGTCGATGACCATCATGTGCCCATCTCCTCGGCCTTGCGCTTTTTCTTCTGCTTTTCCAGCTGGCGGCGCGTCTCGGCCCTGAATTCGGGGCGGTCCTTGGGCGTGCTTTCCCACACGCCAGACGCATGGCCTTCGCCGGTGGTGCCAAAGAAGTCCTTCATCGCGTCAAACCGGCCCTTGTTGCCGATGGCCGCGTTGATCACCTGCGCCAGCGAGCCGGCACCGGCCGGGCCCATGAGCGGGCGCGCCGAAATGAGGTTGGTGAAATACAGCGCGGGCGTGGACGCCTGCTTGGCCGCCTGCACCACGGGCGTGGTGCCAATGGCCAGATCGGGCTTGAATTCATGCAGGGCAGCCAGGTCTTGCTCCAGAGACGCGCGGTACTGCACATGCACGCCGCGGGACTCGAGCCAGTCGCGGTCTGGGTCGCTCCAGGCGGTGCGGCCGCAGGCCGTGCCCACGTAGCGCAGGTCGGCGCCGCTTTCCACCAGCAGGCGGCCCACCAGCAGCTCGGAGCCTTCGTAGCCGCTCAGGGTGATGCGGCCCTTGATCGGCATCTTGGCGAGCGCCCCCTTGATGGCGGGCAGGAAGCGGTTCTTGGCGGCGGCTATCTTGTCTTGCCCCACATTGGCGGCGTTGCCAATGGCCTGCAGCCAGGCTTCGGTGCCATCGTGGCCCACCGGGGCCGAGCCCACGATGGGGCGGCCGGCGGCTTCAAATTCACGGATGCTGGCGGTGTAGAACGGGTGGATGGCGGCTGCCACCGTGCAGTCCAGCGCGGCATACAGCTCGCGCCATTCGCGCGTGGGCACCACCGGGCCGGCGGCCAGGCCCAGGGGCTCCAGCATGGCGCCGATCACCATCGGGTCGGCCGGGAACATTTCACCCAGCAAGGCAATGGTGGGCTTGGTGGCGCGGCCTGCGCGGGGCGCCTGCACCGGGCCGGCTTCGGCTTCGGTGCGGGCATAGCGCAGCATGGCGCCGGCCAGCACGTCCTTGGCTTCTGCATGCGTGGGCACGCCAAAGCCGGGTACGTCAATGCCGATGATGCGCACGCCGTTGATTTCCTTGGGCAGGA
Organism: Ramlibacter sp. 2FC; assembly: GCA_943372515.1. Classification (GTDB taxonomy): domain Bacteria; phylum Pseudomonadota; class Gammaproteobacteria; order Burkholderiales; family Burkholderiaceae_C; genus RAM1. Next base: position 14,600 of record CALRYY010000091.1, read on the forward strand.
TCTGCAGCGGCACGCCGCTGGCGGTGGGCACGCACAGGTTGATGATGACCACGGCGTCGTACAGGGCCGGGTCGGCCTGCTTGTAGACCGCTTCGCGGATGTCTTCAAACAGCTTGCCGGTGACCAGGCTTTCGCTGTTGAACGGCACATAGCCCACGCTGCGGCGCGCGCCGTAAAAATGCGAGGTGAACGTCAGCCCGTACACACAGCAGGCCGAGCCCGACAGGATGGTGGCGGTGCGGCGCATGCGCAGGCCCACGCGCAGCGAGCCAAACGCAGGGCACATACTTTGCGGCTGGTCGTGCGGGCCCTTGGGGTAGTCCCTGGCGTACTGCGCGAGCGTCTCGCTCTTGCCGGCCTTCTGCGCGGCGTCCAGCATGGCGTCCTTGCCGGAATGGCAGCCCACGCCGTCGCCTTGCAGCGCGGCGGGCACCTTCAGCGGGACGATGGGGATGACGGGCGAATTCATGGTGGTCAAGTTCGTTGAAGGCAGGCTCAGACTTCGTCGTAGACGACTTCGAGCGTTTCCTTCTTGATGTCGGTCTTGCCGCACATGTCGAACTGCGTTGCGGGTTCGAGCACCACGTTGCGGCCCACCACGTCAGACGCAAACAGGCCCAGCAGCTGGTCTTGCGTCATGGGGTTGGGGCGCATGGGCTGCGAGGTGCCCACGTTGTCAGCCAGCTGCGCAAACATCGGGCCCCAGGGCGAGCCCGGGCGGCCAATGATTTCGTAGCTGGCGCTCTTGCGGCGGATATCGTCGTTGGCGGGGATGGTGGACAGCACCGGGATGCCGACCTTTTGCGCAAAGGCGGCTGCCTCGCCGGTGCCATCGTCGCGGTTGATCACCATGCCGGCCACGCCCACGTTGCCGCCGAGCTTGCGGAAGTATTCCACCGCGCTGCACACGTTGTTGGCCACGTACAGCGACTGCAGGTCGTTGCTGGCCACCACGATCACCTTCTGGCACATGTCGCGGGCAATCGGCAGGCCAAAGCCGCCGCACACCACGTCACCCAGAAAGTCGAGCAGCACGTAGTCAAAGCCCCACTCGTGAAAGCCCAGCTTTTCCAGCAGCTCAAAGCCGTGGATGATGCCGCGCCCGCCGCAGCCGCGGCCCACTTCGGGCCCACCCAGCTCCATGGCGTACACGCCGTCGCGCTTGAAGCACACATCGCCAATGGCAACCGCCTCGCCCGCGAGCTTTTTCTTTGATGACGTTTCAATGATGGTCGGGCAGGCACGGCCGCCAAACAGCAGGCTGGTGGTGTCGCTCTTGGGGTCGCAGCCGATCAGCAGCACCTTCTTGCCCTGCTGGGCCATCATGTAGCTCAGGTTGGCCAGCGTGAAGCTCTTGCCGATACCGCCCTTGCCATAAATGGCAATGATCTGGGTTTCCTTGGTCACGGGGCCGGTCGCCACGGGTGACGGCTCAATGGCGGCTTCAGCGCGCAGCTTGTCTTTCATCATGAAAGTAACCGGCGCGCTGGCGGGGATGGAACTGGTGCTCATTGGCAGGTTCTCCAATCGAGAATCATCTTCAGACAGGCAGGATCGCCAAAGGCAGTGCGGTAGGCGGCGTCGGCATCGCTGGCGTCGGCGCGGTGAGTGATCAGGCCGCCCAGAGACAGCGCACCCGATTCAATGTGGTTGCGCACCTGCACCAGATCAGAGGGCTGCCATTGCGCGGCGATGCGGATGCGGGCCTCGCGCATGAAGGCGGGCGGGAACACAAACGACAGCGGCTTGTCGTAAAAGCCGGCCAGCACCACCTCGCCCCCGGGGGCCAGGCGGCTGATCAAGGTGTCCAGCAACGAGGCGTCGCCGCTCACGTCGCAAATGCTTTTGTAATTGCGGCGGGTGTCGGTGGCAGGGTCCAACACCTCGTAGCCCTGCGCGCCCTCGCGGCGGCCGGCGTTGGTTTCCCACACCACCGGGGCGGCTCCGGCCATCACGGCCAGGCGCGCGATCATGCGGCCCAGCACGCCGTGGCCCACGATCAGGTCGGGCTGCTGCGCGCCCGCGCCGCTGG
>CALRYY010000092.1:0-16228 GCA_943372515.1 Ramlibacter sp. 2FC
GCGCCGAGTAGCGCAGGGCTTGCGGCCGCGCGCGCAGCGCGCTTCGTTGACTGACTCGCCGCGGCTGTTTGAGCGGAGCGCGTCAGCGCGCAGCGAGTTCTGCGGCGGGCCGCAAGACCGAGCAACGCAGGGGAGTCACCGCGAAGCGGTGACCGCTCCAGTGAAGCGCCGGGGCCTGGGCGCACCCGCCTTTGCAGCGCGAGAAGAAAGCGCAAAGCAAACAAAGGCGGGAGTTTGAAAAGATGAGCCTGACCCTGAGCGACATCGAAAAACTGTTCACCGACAAAGGCGGTGAGCAATACACCGGCGAACCCGTGACCCAACTGGAGCACGCGCTGCAAAGCGCCATGCTGGCTGAAAACGAAGGCGCCAACGACGCGCTGGTCACCGCTGCACTGCTGCACGACCTGGGCCACCTGCTGCATGACCTGGGCGCCACGCCCACGCTGCAGGGTGTGGACGACGTGCACCAGTACCGCGCGCTGCCGTTCCTGCGCGGGCTGTTTGGCGACGATGTGCTGGACCCCATCAAGCTGCATGTGGATGCCAAGCGCTACCTGTGTGCGACGCGTGCGGAGTACTTCGCAGCGCTGTCGGACGACTCCAAACGGTCCCTCGCCTTGCAAGGCGGCATCTTCAGCGCCAGCCAGGCCGATGTGTTTATCCGCCAACCCGGCGCCGATGCGGCCGTGCGGCTGCGCATCTGGGACGACCTGGCCAAGGCCGATGGGCTCGCGACACCGCCTCTGGCGCATTTCATGGAGCGTGCACGCCGCTGCGCCATCGCGCCATGACCCTGACCTGGGGTGTGGTGGGGCTTGTGCTGTTTGGCGCCCTGCTGCACGCCAGCTGGAACGCGCTGGTCAAGTCCAGCACCGACAAAGCCATGGACACGGCGCTGATCCACCTGATCGGCTCGCTGATGGCCGTGCCGGCCGTCATGGTCATGGGCTGGCCGCCGGCGGCGGCATGGCCGTACATCCTTGCGTCCACGGTTATCCACATCGGCTACTACATCGCGTTGACCGGTGCCTACAAACATGGCGACCTGGGCCTGACTTACCCGCTGATGCGCGGCACGGCACCGCTGCTGGTGGCCCTGTCTGCCACCTTCACGGTGGGCGAAAGCCTGTCACCCATCGCCTGGGCCGGTGTGCTGGGCGTGAGCTGCGGCGTGCTGACGCTGGGGCTGAGCCGCCACGCCATGGAGTCGCCACGCGCCGTGCGCTTTGCCCTGGCCAATGCCGTCATCATTGCGATCTACACCGTGGTGGACGCCATCGGCGCGCGCCTGTCGGGCAATGCGCTGCAGTACGTGGTGACCCTGTTTGTGCTGGACGGCTGGCCTTTTGCGCTGATCGTGCTGGCGCGCCGGCGCGGTGCCGTGTGGCCCTATGCCCAAAAGCGCTGGCCGCTGGCCATGGGCGGTGCGCTGGCGTCGTTCGGCTCGTACGGCATTGCGCTGTGGGCCATGACGCGTGCGCCCGTGGCCACAGTGGCCGCGCTTCGCGAAACATCGGTACTGTTCGCGGCATTGCTGGGCAGCTGGTTTTTGAAAGAAGCCTTCACCTTGCGCCGCGCTATTGGCACCGCGGTCATCGTTGGGGGCGTGATGGCCTTGAGACTGGGATGACACCATGACACTTCCTTCGCATGCACAAGTCGTCATCGTGGGCGGCGGTATCGCCGGCTGCTCGGTGGCCTACCACCTGGCCAAACTCGGCATGACCGACGTGCTGCTGCTGGAGCAGGGCAAGCTGACCAGCGGCACCACCTGGCACGCGGCCGGCCTGGTGGGCCAGATGCGCCCCAACCGCAGCATGACGGCCATGAGCAAGTACGGCATTGAGCTGTACTCCACGCTGGAACAGGAGACAGGTCTTGCCACCGGCTGGAAGCAGTGCGGCAGCGTCAACGTGGCGCGCACGCCCGAGCGCCTGAAGGTGCTGAAAAAACAGGTGGCGCTGGCCCACAGCTTTGGCGTGGAATGCCATGAGATCACGCCAGCCGAAGCCGGCGACAAATACCCGGTGATGCGCACCGACGACCTGGCCGGCGCCATCTGGCTGCCGGGGGACGGCAAGGCCAACCCGGCTGACCTGTGCATGTCGCTGGCCAAGGGCGCGCGCAACCGCGGCGTGAAGATGGTCGAGGGCGTGGAGGTCATCGGCGTGATCACCGAGAACGGCCGCGCGGTGGGCGTGCGCACGGCCCAGGGCGAGGTGCGCTGCCAAACCCTGGTCAACTGCGCCGGCCAGTGGGCGCGGCAGTTTGGTCGGCTGGCGGGCGTGAACGTACCGCTGTACTCGGCCGAGCATTTCTACATCGTCACCGGCAAGATCCCCGGCGTGCACCCCATGCTGCCAGTCATGCGCGACCCCGACGGCTACATCTATTACAAGGAAGAAGTGGGCGGCCTGGTGATGGGCGGCTTTGAGCCGCAGGCCAAACCCTGGGCCATGGACCCGATCCCCAGCACCTTCCAGTTTGAGCTGCTGGGCGAAGACTGGGACCAGTTTGAAATACTGATGACCCACGCCATGCACCGCACACCGTGCCTGGAGACGGCGGAAATCAAGATGCTGCTCAACGGGCCCGAGAGCTTCACGCCGGACGGCAATTTCATATTGGGTGAAGCGCCCGAGCTGCGCAACTACTTTGTCTGCGCGGGCTTCAATTCGGCCGGCATTGCCAACAGCGGCGGCGCGGGCCGACTGATGGCCGAGTGGATCGTGGGCGGCGAGCCGAGCATGGATTTGTGGGAGGTGGACATCCGCCGCTTTGGCGCCTTCACCGGCAACCGGCGCGCGCTGTCGGAGCGCACCGGCGAGACCCTGGGCCTGCACTACGCCATGCGCTGGCCCCGCCAGGAGCTGGAGACGGCACGGCCGCTGCGCACGTCGCCGCTTTATGACACGCTGCTGGGCAAAGGCGCGGAGTTCGGCAGCAAGAATGGCTGGGAGCGCGCCAACTATTTCAAACCTGCGGGTGTATCGCGGCCGGACTATACGCTGGGTAGTCCCGGTTGGCTCCAATGGATGCAGGCGGAACAACAGGCCACACGCCACGCCGTAGCGATCTACGACCAGACGTCATTCAGCAAGCTTTTCCTGCAGGGCCGCGACGCACTCGCGCTGCTGCAGCGCCTGTGCGCGAACGAGATGGACGTGCCCGTGGGCAAGATGGTCTACACGCCCATGCTCAATGCGCGCGGCGGCATTGAAAGTGACCTGACCGTCATGCGCCAGGCGCCAGACAGGTTCCTCATCATCACCGGCTCGGCCCAGACCGTGCGCGACTTTGACTGGATCAGCCGCCACATTGAGGCCCATGAACATGCGGTGCTGACCGATGTGTCGGCGATGTACAGCGTGCTGTCGGTCATGGGGCCGAAGGCGCGCGAGCTGCTGGCCCGTGTGAGCCCGGATGACCTGTCGCCCGAAGGCCTGAAGTTCTCGTGGACCAAAGAGATTGACCTGGGCCATGCGCGCGTGCGCGCGGCGCGCATGAGCTATGTAGGCGGGCCGGGGTTTGAGCTGTATGTGCCGATTGAGATGGCGCGCCATGTGTACCTGGCGCTGCACGAGGCAGGCCGCGAGCTGGGTCTGAAAGACGCTGGCTACTACGCGCTGGACGCCCTGCGCATAGAGCAGGGCCGCCGCGCCTGGGGGGCGGAGCTTGGGCCGGACGAAACACCGTGGGAGGCCGGCCTGGCGTTCAGCGTCAAGCTGGACAAGCCCGCGCCTTTCATTGGCAAGGAGGCCCTGCTCGCGGCGCAAGGCCAACCGCTGCGCAAGAAGCTGGTGACGCTGGTGTTTGACGACGCGCAGGCCTTTGGCTGGGGCGGCGAGCCGATTGTGTTGAATGGCGAAACGGTGGGCGAGATTTCTTCCATCGGCTGGAGCCCGCTGGCGGGCGCCTGCGTGGCGCTGGGCTATGTGCGCGGGGCGGGTGCCCACCAGCCGCATGCCGGCACCACGGCGCACGTACAGCTGTGGGGCCAACCGGTGACGGTGCGGCTGTTTGACCAGTGGCCCGCGCGTGCGGGCGCGGCCTGAACAGGCCCCCACGTCAGGTCATGCTGCCATTGTCAAACTGGCCATTGGCCTCGTTTTCCTGGCGTACCGTTCCGCTGGCGGGCAACGGGGCCTTCAGCAGCGCCTCGATATCCAGCACGCCGGTGCCGTACTGACCGGCTTCGCTGGCGGGCCATTTGCCCGGGCGCGCCGTCTGCATGGCCAATGCCTTGAATATCTTGGGGATCTGCCACAGGCCATGGGGCGCGTAGCGCGCACGCAGGTCCTGCACGCCGTGCCAGCTCAGCCACAGCGCAGCAGCCGCTGAACATGCCGCCGTGGCGTATGACGTGCCGTCGCCCGTCTCCTGGGCCATCTGGTTGGCCGCCTGCTTCGGGGGCAGCGACTCTGCCAGCACCCGCCGGATGCTGTCGGCCGGGCCGCACAGGTCCACATAGGGGCCCTTGGCGCCTGATCGCCAGGGCGTCAGGCCCGGGCCGACGCCGCCCATGGTCACGCAGCGGTTAAAGCGCCCGGGGTAGATCACCTCACCCCAGACCTGTCCGGCAGCGCACACCACGATGCAGCCCTTCATCCATGCATGGTCCAGCGCAGCGGCCAGGCTGGACGAGCGGCGCAGCGCGCCCAGCGAGATATTGATGACCTGGCAGCCATGGTCCACCGCGTGCCGGATCGCGTCGCGCACATGGTGCTGCACATGGTCGACGATGACCGAATCGGTGACGCGCAGCGGCAGCACCTGCGCCCCCGGCGCCACGCCATAGAAGGGGCCGCCAGGTGCTGCAGGCCAAAAACCCGACATGGCCGCGCTGATGCGCGTGCCGTGCCCCGGAAAGCCCGGCAGGAACGGGTCGCGCGGGCCATCCTGGTCGTGCGCACCGTCCCAGAAATCCCGCCCCTCGGTGTGCCGCACGGTCACGCTGGTGCCTGCGTTCCAGCCCAACGCCACATGCTCGGTGTACCCGGTGTCGATGTGGCCGATGCGGATGTCGGCCCAGGGCAGCTGGTTGTCAAAACGCGGCTCTGCGGCAAACAGGGCCCAGGCGCGAACGGCATTCACGCCACGCTCGTCCAGATGCCAGTCATGGGGGCCCACAAAGTCTTTGGGCAGCACGGCCGCCGCCGCCGCGTCCTGGTGCTGCGGCTGCCCATTCGGCAGCGTGACCTTCGCCGCCCCCAGCACAGCGCCGGCCTGCAGCGTGGCGCCCCGTGTCATGAGCGCCACATAGGCATCACGCTGCAACGCATTGACGGTCAGCGCACCGTGCTGGCGCAGCCAGGCCTCCCAGCCCTGCGCGTTCAGGCCCAGGCCCGCGCGAATGGCCTGTTCAACACCATGGGGAATCACAAACACATCCGCCGCCGGCCCCGGCTGCAGCGCCGACAGCGAGCCGCCGAGCACGGGGTTGGTGCTCAGACCCGCGAGGAACTGGCGCTGTGCCGCCCTGGACGCCGGCAGCTGCACGGTGGTGATATGGGTCAGGCTCAGGTCTTCAATGCTCATGGCGGGGCCCCTTGTGTTGGTACTGTTAGACGGAACTGGCGCGAGTCTAGGGCGCCGCCCGCGCGCTGTCGTCCCCCAAAAAGAGGATGCCCGTGGCCAAACAGCCGCTATCCTGCGGTGTCATGAACTCAACCGCCATTGAAACCGTCGCGGCGGCGCTGCTCGCAGCCCGCACGCTGCGCCGCCCTGCCGACGCCACCGCGCTGGCCGCCGCCCTGACCCGGCCCGAACAGGCCTACGCCGTGCAGACACGCGTGGCCCAGGCACTAGACGGCGCCGCGCCCGCCATCGCGCGGCACTGGAAGTCCGGCGGCCCGTCGCGCGAAGCCACACTCACGCATGCACCGCTGCCGTCGGGCGGCGTGCGTACCAGCCCCGCCGACATGCGCGACCTGCATTTCAACCTGCGCCTGATCGAAGCCGAGGTGGCCCTGCGGCTGGGCCGGGATGTCACGCCCGCCATGGCGGCAGCGCTGACACCCGAGGACGCCTCCACCCTGCTGGACGGCATGACGGTGTCGATTGAAGTGGTGGATTCACGCTGGCAGGATTTGCCCCAGGTGCCGGCCCTGCTCAAGCTGGCCGACCTGCAGGTTCACGGCGCGCTGGCGCTGGGCGCCTGGGTGCCGTTTGTGGCGCGCGACTGGGCGGCGCAAACCTGTGAGGTGACGATAGGCTCACAAGCCCCGCAGCACTTTGCCGGCACGCATTCGCTGCGCGACCCGGCCTGGCTGCTGCCCACCTGGTTGCGCCACGCCACCCGCGAAGGGCAGACGGTGCCCGCCGGCACGGCGGTCACCACCGGCACCTGGTGCGGCATGCTCAAGGCCCAGGCGGGCGATGTGGTGACGGCGCGCTTTGCCGGTGTGGGCGAAGCGCAGGTTCAGCTCTAGCCCCCGACCGCCTGCTTCACGGCGGCCTCGTCCATGCCGTACATCTCGGCAAACTCTTGCACCGTCTTGCCACTGGCCGCATAAGCGCGGCGCAGCGCCTCGTTTTTGGCGGCGCGCTCGCCCAGCTGGGCAAAGGCTTCGTCCAGCACGGCGGCGGCCACCGGGTCGGGCGTGGGCATGCGCTCCATGTAGGCGTCGCGAGCCAGGCCGGATGCCTGGATGGCGGCGACAAAACGGGTGCGCAGCCAGATCGCCGCAGCCTCGGGCCCGCGCGCCTGGCGGCGGCGGAACACTTCCAGGATGGCGTGGTGCACATGCTCGGGCGCCACGGTCTCCACCGGTTGCGCATTCAGGTCATGGCGCTGCTCGCCCATGGCCACGGCCTCCAGATAGCGGGTGGAGCGGGCATGCTGGCCCAGCGCGATCTTGAGGTCTTCTTTCTTGAAATCGTCAGGGTGCAGTGCCAAAAGCTCCTGGTACACGCCCAGCTTCAGCGGCAAAAAGCGCGCGCCGAACATCTTGGGATACAGCGCAAACAGCTGCTCCAGCACAGGGCTGGGCTTGCGTTGGGGCCGGGCGCCTGCGGGCTTGCCTTCGGGCTTGCGGGCTGGCTTGCCGGCACGCAAGCCCTGGGGCTTGCTGGCTTCGGCTTGGGGCTGTGGGGCGCTGGTAGATGCTTCGGTGTCGGTCATCAGGGGCTGTCAAAACGGGGACCCCAGACTGTACTGCCCAAATGGGGATGCAAGTCACGGCAAAATCGGGGGCATGAAAATCACCAAAGACACGGTTGTATCCCTCCAGTTCAAGATCGCCGAGCCCACGGGCAAGCTGATCGAAGAGAGCAAGGAGCCCATGGTTTACCTGCACGGCGGCTATGAAAACACCTTGCCGAAGATCGAGGAAGCCCTGGACGGCCAGGAGCCGGGCTACCAGGTCGTGCTGGACCTGGGCCCCGAAGACGCCTTTGGCCTGCGCGACGAATCACTGGTGCAGGTCATCCCCAAAACCCAGTTCCCACCCGGCGTGAAGGTCGGCGGCCAGCTCGAAGGCCGGGGCGAAGACGGCTCGGCCGTGGCCTTTACCGTGATGAAGATCAAGGGCGCCGAAGTGCACCTGGACGGCAACCACCCGCTGGCCGGCAAGGCACTGCGCTTCACGCTCAAGGTGGTGGGCACGCGCGCGGGCACGGCTGAGGAGATTGCGCACCGCCACGTGCATGGCACGGGCGGGCACCACCACTGATCAGGTCCCGATCACGCCACCGTTGGCCTTGCGGATCACCACTGTGGCCGATCGCGGGCGGCCCGTGGGGCGTTGATCAGGCCAGTTGGAATAGCGCCGCGGCGCGGCCGGGTCGCTGCGCTCGGAAGGGCTTTCCCCAGGGTGCTGGATGTTGATGAACATGGTGCGGCCGTCTGGCGTTGCGGTGGCGCCAGTCACTTCACAGCCCACAGGCCCCACCAGAAAACGACGGATATCGCCGGTCTTCACATCGGCGGCCAGCATGACGTTGTTGCCCAGGTTCTTGAGGTCGCCCTTGCCCATGGCCGAGGTGGACATGTCGGTCTGGATCCACAACACACCGCGGCCATCGGTCCACAGGCCGTCGGGGCAGCCAAATGCATCGCCCTTGACGTTGCCCTTGGCGTCGGCGCGTTCGTTGGCCGGGTCGCCGGCCAGCACGAAATGGTTCCACTGGAAGGTGGCGCCGTCAAAGTCGCCGTCTTCCTTCCAGCGGATGATGTTGCCCATGGTGTTGTTGGCGCGCGGGTTCATGGCGTCCACGCCGGGCTGCTTGTCACCGCCACGGTTGCTGTTGTTCGTCAGCGTGCAATAGACCCAGCCCTGCTTGTCGATGTCAATCCACTCGGGGCGGTCCATCTTGGTGGCGCCCAGCAGGTCGCTGGCCTGGCGGGTCTTGATGAGCACTTCGCCCTGGTCGGCAAAACCGTTGGCCGCCGTCAGCGGGCCCTGGCCGTGCGTCAACGCCAGCCAGCGGCCTTTGCCGTCGGCGTCGAACTTCGCCACATACAGCGTGCCGTGGTCCAGCAGCTCGGTGTTGGCGCGCGCGCCGCCGGGCTGGATGGCGTCGCGGCTGACAAACTTGTAGATGTATTCAAAGCGCGCGTCTTCGCCTGAATACACCACGGCACGGCCGCCTCGGGTGGTGGCCACCGTGGCGCCCTCGTGCGCGGCGCGGCCCAGGGCCGTGCGCTTGACGGGCGTACTGCTGGGGTTCAGGGGGTCAATCTCGACCACCCAGCCAAAGCGGTTGGGTTCGTTGGGGTTTTTGGCCGCGTCAAAGCGCGCATCATGCTCGTGCCAGCGGTAGCCCACCGGGTCACCCTTGCGCAGGCCCCAGCGGCGCTCATGGGCATTGGGCTCATCGGGGCCCTTGAAGTAGAAAATGAAGTTTTCTTCGCAGGTCAGGTAGGTGCCCCAGGGCGTGATGCCGCTGCCGCAGTTGTTCAGCGTGCCCAGCACACGCCGTCCCGACGGGTCGGCGGCCGTGCGCAGCAGCGGGTGGCCTGCGGCGGGGCCCGCCACGTTCATGGGCGTGCGCGCGGTGATGCGCCGTGCCCAGGGTGAGGGGCGCACCATCTGCCACTTGCCGTCTTTTTGCTCCACCTCGATCACAGCCACGCCGTGCGCGGCCTGGGCCTTGCGCACTTTCTCGGCCGACCAGGTCTTCAGCCCGTCGGCGTGCAGCAGGCCGTCGTCCACATACTCGTGGTTCATCACCAGCAGGCCGGACTTGCTGCCGTCCTGGGCAAAAAAGTGGATGCCGTCATGGTGCATGCCCATCTGGGCTTCCTGGTCGGCGGCCGTGTTGGTGGCGTCGTCCTTGAAGGCGGGCATCTCGCCCGACAGCCCCACCGGTTCGCCCCAGGCGGCAATCACTTCTGCGATGTAGCCTTCGGGCACGGCAATCGCGTCGGCGGTGGACACCGGCACGCTCTTGAAGCCCAGCAAGGGCCCGCCGCTGCCCGTCGTGGCACAACCCGGCAGCGTAGCGGCCAGGGGCGCCAGCAGGCCGGTCAGCGTCATGCCCAGCCCGCCGCGCAGGACAGTGCGGCGCGACGGCAGGGAAACGTCATGGATGCTGGGGTTGGAAGAGCGGTTGCTGTCTTCCATGCTAGAAAAGTCTTTGGCCATGGGGATTACCTTAAATGAAGCCGCCTGTACGGCGGGCAACCGCCGATGCTCGCAGCACTTCGTGACAGTTGTTTGACGCTCAGGGTTTGACGGCCTGACCCGGCGGGCTTTGACTGCCCATCACCCGGTAACATCGCGGTCACATGAAATTCCGAATGGCCCCCAATTCCCTGTTTGCCGTGCTGCTGCGTTCACCGTGGTGGATCAGCATCCTGATTGCCATCGTGTTCGCCGGCGCCTCCAAGGCGCTGCTGCCCGATGAATACTGGATCTTCGGCGCCATGGGCGGCTTTCCGATGCTGGTCATTGGCTGCATTGCGCTGTGGCAGCAGCTGCAGGCGCCCAGTGCCAAAAAGACCGAGGCCATCCTTGCCGCTGTATCGGCCATGTCGTGGCGCGACTTTGCCCTTGCGCTGGAGCAGGCCTGGCAGCGCGACGGCTACACCGTTCAGCGCATCAATGGCAATGACGCCGCCGATTTCGTGCTTACGCGCCAGGGCAAAACGGCGGTGGTGGCTGCCAAGCGCTGGAAGGCCGCCAAGCCCGGCGTGGAGGCACTGCAGGCGCTGCACGCTGCCATGCAGGCCCATGATGCCAGTGAATGCCAGTACGTCACGCTGGGCACGCTGAGCGACAACGCGCAGCGCTTTGCGCGCACGCACCAGGTCAAGCTCGTGCAGCCACAGGCACTGGTGCTGCTGCTGCGCCATTGGCCTGCAACAGCCACCCCTTGACGCTGCCGCAGTCGCGCAGCGGCACGCAGGGCACCACCTCAAACGCAAAGCTGGCAGCAGCCTGCGCGTACACCGCAGCACTGACCAGGGTGGCGCCCGACGGCGCGGCCGATTCCAGCCGGCTGGCCACATTGACCGTGTCGCCCCATACGTCGTACAGCGGGCGCTGCGTGCCGATGACACCGGCCACGGCCGGCCCGGCGTGGATGCCGATGCGCAGATGCAGGTCGGTGCCGTTGGCCTGGTTGTAGGCCGTCATCGCGTCGTGCATGGCCAGCGCCAGGCCACACAGGCTGCGGGCGCCCTCATGCGCCACGGCCATGTAGCCGTCGCCCAGGGTCTTGATCTTTTCCACGCCATGCTCGCGCACCAGGCCGTCAAAGCCGCTGAACACCTGGTTGAGCATCATGACCAGCGCATCGGGCGGCAGGCGGCTGGCGTAGCGCGTGAAACCCGCGATATCGGCAAACAGCACGCCCATGTTGGCGTACTTCACCGCAGGGGCACGGCCGTCCTGCTTGAGCTGCTCGGCCACATGCACGGGCAGCAGGTCGTACAGCACGCTGTCAGCGCGCTCGCGTTCAGCTTCGGACCGCTGGGTTTCGGCGTACAGGGCCCGGGCGCGGGACAGCGTCAGCCGGTCCAGCTCGATGCACAGCACCACCACGCAAAACGGGTTGACCAGCATGGCCACCGTGGTCGCCACACTGCCGTGGGCGCCCAGCCACGCCGCGACACCCAGCGCGGCAAAACTCAGTGCGTACAGGGGCCGGCGCACAGGCCGGGGGGTGCAGATGACCGCCGCAATGAAGGTGCTGCCCGTGGCATACAGCGACAGGTCGCCGCGCAACGCCCCATCGGCCAGGCCGATCCAGGTGGTCATGGCCATGAAGACGGCACAAAACAGGTACAGCGGCCATTCGCGCCCGCGCAGCTGGGGCAGCCAGCGGTTGGCCAGCACGGTGGTGATGCAGACCGCCTCGGCTGTCACCTGCCAGGCCAGCAACCACAGAAAGCCGGGATCGTCAGGCCAGCCGTCGCCCCGAAAGTAGGGCGCGTTGGCCGCCAGCGCCGCCGGCGGCAAAAGCCAGGCCACCGCCCGGCAGTAGCGCACGGCCAGACCCCAGCTGCGGGCCGCAAGCCATTCACGGAATGCCCATTCCTGCATCTTTCACCTCCCTGGTGTTGTGTACTTTGGGAGTATAGGGTTGCGCGGACAACAAAAAACGCGCCCGAAGGCGCGTTTGGCGGATGACGGGGGCGGGCGGGTTACTTCGACACCACGCGCACCATCTCCAGGCACTTGTTGGAGTAGCCCCATTCGTTGTCGTACCAGCTCACCAGCTTGACGAAGGTGCCGTCCAGCGCGATGCCGGCGTCGGCGTCAAAGATGCTGGTGCGGGTGTCGCCGCGAAAATCGGTGGCGACCACCTTGTCTTCGGTGTAGCCCAGCACGCCTTTGAGGGCGCCTTCGGATTGCGCCTTGAATTCGGCACAGATGTCCTTGTAGGTGGCTTCCTTGAGCAGTTCCACCGTCAGGTCCACCACCGACACGTCGCTGGTCGGAACACGGAAGCTCATGCCCGTGAGCTTCTTGTTCAGCTCGGGGATCACCACGCCCACGGCCTTGGCGGCACCGGTGCTGCTGGGGATGATGTTTTCCAGGATGCCGCGGCCGCCGCGCCAGTCCTTGTTGCTGGGGCCGTCCACGGTCTTTTGCGTGGCGGTGGCGGCGTGCACGGTGGTCATCAGGCCGCGCTTGATGCCCCACTTGTCGTTGAGCACCTTGGCCAGCGGGGCCAGGCAGTTGGTGGTGCACGAGGCGTTGGAGATGATGGCCTCGCCCTTGTAGGTCTTGTCGTTCACACCGAACACGAACATGGGCGTGTCGTCTTTGGACGGGGCCGACAGGATGACCTTTTTGGCGCCGGCGTCCAGGTGCTTTTGCGCGGTCACTTTGTCCAGGAACAGGCCGGTGGATTCGATCACCACATCGGCGCCGACGTCGCCCCACTTCAGGTTGGCGGGGTCGCGCTCCTGCGTCAGGCGGATCTTCTTGCCGTTGACGATCAGGGTGTTGCCCTCGACGCTGACGTCGCCCTTGAAGCGGCCGTGCACGCTGTCGTATTGCAGCATGTAGGCCAGGTAGTCAGGCTCCAGCAGGTCGTTGATGCCCACGATTTCGATGTCGGGGAAGTTCTGCACTGCCGAGCGCAGCACGTTGCGGCCGATGCGGCCGAAGCCGTTGATGCCTACCTTGATCGTCATGATTTGCTTTCTCAGGGGGATGATGAAACCGGGTCTCTTGCTTATTTGCGCAGCGCGGCGCGCACCGTGTCGGCGACGTTTTCAGGCGTGAAGCCAAAGTGCTTGAACAGCACCGGGGCCGGGGCCGATTCGCCGTAGGTGTCGATGCCCACCACTGCCGCGCAGCCGTACTTCCACCAGCCGTCGGTGGTGCCCATCTCGACCGCCACGCGCGGCACACCAGCGGGCAGCACGCTGGCCTTGTAGGCCACGGTCTGCTTGTCAAACGTGGTGGTGGACGGCATGGACACGACGCGCACCGCGATCTTTTGCGCGGCCAGCAGCTCTTGCGCCTTCAGCGCCAGCTGCACTTCAGAGCCGGTCGCGATGATCACGGCCTGGGTTTTCTTCTTGAGGCCCAGGTCGGCGGGCTCGGACAGCACATAGGCGCCGCGGCTGATGTCACCCAGGTCGCGCTTGGGCGCATAGGGCAGGTTCTGGCGGCTGAGCAGCAGCGCCGTGGGCTTGGCCTTGTTCTGCAGGGCCACGGCCCAGGCCACGGCCGTCTCCGCCGTATCACCGGGGCGCCAGACGTCCAGGTTGGGGATCAGGCGCAGGCTGGCGGCGTGCTCGATGGACTGGTGCGTGGGGCCGTCTTCGCCCAGGCCGATGGAATCATGCGTGAACACATGCACCACGCGCAGCTTCATCAGCGCGGCCATGCGGATGGCGTTGCGGCTGTAGTCGCTGAAGGTCAGGAAGGTGCCGCCGTAGGGAATGTAGCCGCCGTGCAGCGCCACGCCGTTCATGATGGCGGCCATGCCGAATTCGCGCACGCCGTAGTTGATGTGGCGGCCGATTTTGCCGTCTTCACTGAGCTTGACTTCACCGGCCAGGTCTACGCGCAAGGCCGGCGTGGCCTTGGTGTTGGTCAGGTTGGAGCCCGTCAGGTCGGCACTGCCGCCCAGCATCTCGGGCAATGCCGCGGTGAACGATTCGAGCGCCAGCTGCGATGCCTTGCGCGAGGCCACGGTTTCGGCCTTGGCATGCGCGCCCACGGCCGTGTCCACCGCCACCTGGGCAAAGGTCTTGGGCAGGTCGCCCTTCATGCGGCGCACAAATTCAGCGGCCAACTCGGGGTGTGCGGCCTTGTACGCGGCAAATTTCGCGTCCCATGCGGCTTCGGCCTTCTGGCCGGCGGCTTTGGCGTCCCAGTCAGCGTACACGCTGGCGGGCACCTCAAACGGGGCGTGACTCCAGCCCAGCGATTCGCGGGTGAGCTTGATCTCTTCTGCGCCCAGGGGTTCGCCGTGGGCCTTGGCCGTGTTGGCGCGGTTGGGGCTGCCCTTGCCAATGTGCGTCTTGCAGATGACCAGCGTGGGTGCGTCGGCCTTGTTCCTGGCGTCGGCAATGGCGCGGTCCACCGCGTCCACGTCGTGGCCGTCGATGGGGCCGATCACGTTCCAGCCGTAGGCCGCAAAACGCAAAGCGGTGTTGTCGATGAACCAGGGCTGGACCTGGCCGTCAATGGAAATGCCGTTGTCGTCGTACAGCGCGATCAGCTTGTTGAGCTTCCACGCACCGGCCAGCGCGCAGGCTTCGTGGCTGATGCCTTCCATCAGGCAGCCGTCACCCATGAACACATAGGTGTGGTGATCCACGATGGCATGGCCGTCGCGGTTGAACTCTTTGGCCATGAGCTTTTCAGCCAGCGCCATGCCCACGGCATTGGTGATGCCCTGGCCCAGCGGGCCGGTGGTGGTCTCCACGCCGGGGGTGATGCCCACCTCGGGGTGACCGGCGGTCTTGCTGTGCAGCTGGCGGAAGTTCTTCAGTTCGCCGATCGGCAGCTTGTAGCCCGTAAGGTGCAGCAACGCATAGATCAGCATGGAGCCGTGGCCGTTGGACAGCACGAAGCGGTCGCGGTCGGCCCACTGGGGGTTGGTGGGGTTGTGGCGCAGGTGCCGGCCCCACAGCGCTACGGCCATGTCAGCCATGCCCATGGGGGCGCCGGGATGCCCGGAGTTGGCTTGTTGCACGGCGTCCATGGCGAGCGCGCGGATTGCGTTTGCCATCATTGGGGTATTGGCCATCAGGGGGGCTCCGGGAGGGGAAGACTGGGGGGAAACCAGGCATTTTACCGGGCCGCGCCGCCTGGTGCGGTCAGGCGGGGTTGCGCGGGCCACGAACGGCCGATGCTCTACAGTGAAGCCCATGCAAGGCCTCCATTTGACCGCCGACCTGTACCAGTGCCGCTGCGACGCGGCCTGGCTGACCGACGCGGCCCGCCTGGGCGCCTGGTGCGTGCAGGCGGTGCAGGCCAGCGGTCTGCAGCCCGTCAATCAGCTGTTCCATACCTTTCCCGCCACGCCGCGGGGCCCCGGTGGCATCACGGCCACGGTGCTGCTGGCCGAGTCGCACCTGTGCGTGCACACCTGGCCCGAGGACCACGCGGTGACGCTGGACGTCTATGTATGCAACTTCGGCGCCGACCATTCGGCCAAGGCGCGCATGCTGATGGACGCGCTGGTGGACCGCTTTGCACCCGAATGGACTGAGCAACGCTCACTGGACCGGGGGGATGCGGCATGAGGGCGCAGGCCATGATTTTGGCTGCAGGGCGCGGTGAGCGCATGCGGCCGTTGACCGACGCCCACCCCAAGCCCTTGCTGCAAGTGCAGGGCAAGCCGCTGATGCAGTGGCCCATGGAGGCACTGGCCGCCGGTGGCTTTACCCACCAGCTGGCCAACACCGCCTGGCTGGGCGAACAGATCGAGCAGCGCTACGGCGACCGGCTGGTCTATTCCCACGAAGGCCGTGACTTTGGCGGCGCTCTGGAAACAGCCGGCGGCATCGTGCGCGCGCTGCCGCAGCTGGGCGACGTGTTCTGGGTGCTGGCCGGCGACGTGTACGTGCCCGGCTTTGCCTTTACCCCGGCGGCAGTGGACCGATTTGCCGCCAGCAGCAAGCTGGGCCACATCTGGCTGGTGCCCAACCCGCCGCACAACCTGAAAGGCGACTTTGGCCTGGCACCCACCGGGCTGGCGTTGAACCAGTCGGAAGTGAAATACACGTTCTCGACAATCGGACTGTACCGGCGGGCCTTGTTTGCGCCGCCGTACTGCAGCATCCCCGCCGGCAACCCGGCTGGCGTGAAAGCCCCATTGGCCCCATTGCTGCGCGCTGCGATGGACAATGGGCAGATCACCGCCGAGCTGTACACCGGCCCCTGGACCGACGTGGGCACGCCCGAGCGGCTGGCCCAACTGAACACCCCTGAAGTGAACACGCCATGACCACATCCCTGTACGCCCAGCGCCGCGCCCGCGTGGCGGCCGCTATCGGCCGCGACGGCATTGCCATCATCCCGACCGCAGCGGAACACCCACGCAACCGCGACAGCGACTTTCTGTACCGGCACGACAGCTACTTCTATTACCTGAGCGGTTTCACCGAGCCCAATGCCTGGCTGGTGATCACGGGTGACGGACGCAGCACGCTGTTTTGCCAGCCCAAAGATCTGGAGCGCGAAATCTGGGACGGCTTTCGCCTGGGCCCCGACGCTGCACCGGCCGCGCTGGGTGTGGACGCCGCCCATGCCGTGGGCGAGCTGGACGCCCAGCTACCCAAACTGATGGAAAACCGCGACGCCGTGTG
>CALRYY010000093.1:0-16197 GCA_943372515.1 Ramlibacter sp. 2FC
TGCGGCGACGAGGAGCGCAGGCACAGGGTCGGCGCGCGCAGCGCGCTTCGTAAACTGACTCGCCGCGGCTGTTCGAGCGGAGCGCGCAAAGCGCGCGCAGCGAGTTCTGCGGCGCGACCCTGTGGCGAGCACCGCAGTGCAGTCTGCGCGCAGCGCAGACCGCCGCAGTGTGAGCCCCCGCCGGGCACCGCCTGCCGCGAAGCCGCGAGAGAAGAAGCGCAAGAGCAGAACATGAAGTCAGATGATCTCGAAGTACCGCTTCATTTCCCAGTCCGTCACCGCATCCAGCCACTGCCGCCATTCCCATTCACGGGTCGCTGCAAAGTGATCCACAAACGTGTCACCCAGCATGTCACGCGCTACCTTGGACTCACGGAAGATGCGCGTCGTCTCGATCAAAGTTCGAGGAGCACGGGGAATGTTCTCCGCACCACCATTGGTGCCCGTGATGGGCAGGGTGGTGAGCTTCAGGCCCTTTTCCACACCGTACATACCGGCCGCGATCAGGGCTGCATGCGCCAGGTACGGGTTGACGTCCGCCCCCGGGCATCGCGTTTCCAGACGCGTCGCCTTGGGTGAGCCCGCAATCACGCGAAAGCTGGCCGTGCGGTTGTCCATGCCCCAGGTGGGTTTGACGGGTGCCCAGAAGCCGTCGACCAGCCGCTTGTAGCTGTTGATGGTGGGCCAGATCATGGGGCCGAACTCCATCAGGCAGGCGACCTGGCCGGCCAGGTAACTTTCAAAGAGCTTGCTCATCTTGCGCGGCGACTTCGCGTCAAAGAACAGGTTCTTCTTTCCGTCACTCAGGCTCTGGTGGATGTGACCGCTGCAGCCCGGCAGTGGCTGGTGCGGCTTGGCCATGAAGCTGGGCATGATGCCGAAGCGCGAGCCGATTTCCTTGGTGCCGGTCTTGAACAGGATGGCACGGTCGGCCTGCTCCAATGCCTCGCTGAAGCCGATGGCAGCCTCGTACACGCCGGGGCCTGTCTCGGTATGCAGGCCTTCGATGGGCACATTGAACGCCAGCATCTCGTCCATGATGGCGCCGAAGAAATCGCGGTTCTGATTGGCGCGCAGCAGCGAATAGCCAAACATGCCCGGCGTCAGCACCTCAGGTGCCACACCCTTCTTGGCGGCCCAGCTCTGCGGCGTCTCCAGAAAGTTGTACCACTCGAACTCCATGCCCGTCATGACCTTGAAGCCGAGCTTGTCGGCGCGCTTGAGCACACGCTTCAATGTCTGGCGCGGACAGGCCGCATGCGGCGTGCCGTCCGAATTGACGAATTCACCCAGGAAGAACGGGACGTTGTTGTCCCAGGGCACATGGCGCGCCGTGTCCAGGTCCAGCCGCGCCAGCGCGTCGGGAAATCCGTGCTGCCACCCGGTGACCGTGGTGTTGTCGTAGCAGGTGTCCATCATGTCCCAGCCCAGCACCACGTCGCAAAAGCCAAAGCCGCCGTCGGGATAAGGCTCGGCCGCGCCCAGAAACTTGTTCACATGCAAGTACTTGCCGCGCAGGATGCCGTCGATGTCGCTGACGGCGACCTTGACCTTTTGTGCGCCGGATTTCTGCACGGCGGCGACTGCCGGATGGACTTTGGCCATGTGTCAATCTCCTTGGATTGCGGGTTCTCCGGAAGAAATGCCGAGGTCTTGCAACGCCAGCTCCACCGCGTGCACGGCTTGGCTGATCTCGTCCGGGCCAATGGCACCAATGCAGCCTACGCGAAATGTCTCTACCTGTGTGAGCTTGCCCGGATACAGGATGAAACCATGCGAGCGCGCCGCGTTGTAGAACGACTTGAAGTCGTAACGCGGGTCCCCAGGCGCGTGAAAGGTCACGATGATGGGCGCCTGGATGGCGGGGTCCAGAAAGGGCATAAAGCCCAGGCGACCCATGCCGTCGATCAGCGTGCGGTAGTTGTCTGTGTAGCGCGCCAGCCGTGCTGGTTGGCCGCCTTCGGCTTCGAACTGTTCAATAGCCTCGGCCAGCGCCACCACCACGTGGGTGGGCGGCGTGAAGCGCCACTGGCTGGTCTTTTCCATGTAGGTGTACTGGTCGTGCAGGTCCATGGCCAGGCTCTGGCTGCGGCCCGCGCAGCCGTCCAGGATGGCTTTGCGGATGAACACAAAGCCCATGCCGGGCACACCCTCCAGGCATTTGCCGCTGGCAGCGATCAGTGCGTCAAAGCGGATCTTGCGCGCATCAATCGGCAGCGCGGCGAATGAGCTCATGGCGTCCACGATCAGGCCCTTGCCATGCACCGCACAGATATCCGCTATTTCTTGCAGCGGGTTGAGCACGCCGGCGCCGGTTTCGCAGTGGATGACGATCACATGGGTGATGCTGGTATCGGCCTTGAGCTTGCTGTCCAGCTCGATGGGCGCGACCTGTTCATGGTCGCCAAAGTCCAGCACGGTGCAGCGCCGCCCCATCAGATTGGTGAGCTTGGCCGCGCGCTTGCAGTAGGCACCGTTGTCCAGCACCAGCACATGGCCGTCGCGCGGCACCACGGTGGCTACCGCCGCCTCTACGCTGAAGGTGCCGCTGCCCTGCAGGGGTACCACCACGTGGCTGTCCTGGCCGTGCACGATGGCCAGCAGGCTTTTGCGCACACGCGCCGTCACGGCGTTGAAGTCGCTGTCCCACGAGCCCCAGTCGCGCAGCATGGCCAGCTTGGTGCGCAGCGTGGTGGTCAGCGGGCCGGGGGTGAGCAGGATCTTGTCGCGGTCCATGGGGGTCTCTCTTCGTTATCTGTCAGTGGTGCGCCAGGCCTGCGTGCGGCGGTTGACCCACCATGCGAGGGCCATGAACAGCAGCGTGGCTGCGGTCGATACCAGGCCAATCAGCACCGCCATCGCTGCCGCAGCGCCCATCTCGCCCGCCTCGTCCAGGTTCAGGATGGCGATGGACGCGACCTTGGTTTCAGGCGAATACAGGAACACCACCGCCGAGATCGTGGTCATGGCGTTGATGAAGAAGTAGCGCGCAATGTCCACCAGCGCCGGCGTGCAAATGGGCAGCGTGACGCGCCAGAAGGTCTTGAAAAACGGCACCTTGAGCGACGCGCTTACCGCTTCAAATTCACCGTCCAGGCTCTTGAGCGCCGTCACTGCCGTGAGGTGGCCCGTGGTGTAGAAGTGCACGATGGTGCACAGCGTCAGCAGCGTCAGGGTGTGATACAGGCCGTTGAGCGGGTTCTTGGGTTCGTTGAAGAAAAAGATGTAGCCCAGGCCCAGCACCAGCCCCGGCACGGCCATGGGCAGCATGGCCAGCAATTTGACCAGCCCGCGCAGGCCGTCCATGCCCTTGGTCTTTTCCAGCAGGTAGGCGCCGCAGAAAACCAGCGCCGTGCCAAACACCGCCGTGCCCGCCGCCATCTTCAGGCTGTTGACAAAGCCCACGCCCACCTCGGCGTCCACCAGGCCCATGGTGTAGTGGCGCAGGCTGGGCGACAGGTTGTACGGCCAGAAGCTGGCAAACGACGCGAACACCGCCATGCCGAGCATGGCCAGCACCAGGAAGGCGATGACGCAGCAGTACAGCGTCATCACGATGTCATAGCCGCGCGACGGCTTGGGCCGGTAGGGCACCGCACGCGCCGTGAGCATGGCGGTCTGGCGGCGGCTCACATAGCTGTCCACGCCAAAGGTCAGAACGGCAGGCGCCAGCAGCAGGATGGCCACGACCGCACCTTTGGCAAAGTCCTGCTGGCCGATGACGAGCTTGAACACGTCAGTGGCCAGCACGTTGAAGTTGCCGCCGATCACCTTGGGGATGCCGAAGTCGGTGATGACCAGCGTGAAGGTCACCAGCGCAGCCGAAATCAGGCCGTACTTGGCGCCCGGCAGCGTGATGGTGAAGAACTTGCGCGCGGCCGTGGTGCCCATGGCGTCGGCGGCTTCGTACAGCCGCGCGTCTGACAGGCTGAGCGCCGTCACGAGGATCATCAGCGCATGCGGGAACACTGCAAAACATTCGGCCACCACGATGCCCGGTGCGCCATAGATTTCAGCAATGCCGATGCTGGTCAGCCAGGCTTTCAGCACGCCCTGGTTGCCGAACCAGTAGATCAGCGAAATGGCCGCCAGCAGCGACGGTGCCAGCAGCGGCACCAGCGTGATGCCGCGAAACAGCGGCTTGTACGCCATGCACGATCGCGTGAGCGCATACGCAAAACCAAACGCCAGCGGAATGGTGATGGCCGTGACCAGCCCCGACACCCAGATGCTGTTCCACAGACTTTCCAGCAAGGCAGGCGTTTGCGCGTAGGCAATGAAGTTGGTCAGGCCTACAAATTCGCCCTCTTTGCCTTCCACCGCCTGCTGCAGGATGGCCAGCAGCGGAAATGCCAGAAACGCAATGAGCGCCAGCGCCACCAAGGCCAGCGCGGCGTGGGCGATGCGGTCGGTCCAATGCGCCTTTTGTGAAACAGGCGCACCTGATGCGGCGGCTAAAGCGGCGGTGTTCATGGTCTAGAACACCTTCAGCCGCTCGGGTAACAGGCGCAGTTTGAGGGCAGAGCCAACCACCATAGATTGCTCGGACAGGAAATTCAGAGACAAGTACACCGTGAGCTTGTGCGGCTGCAGCGCGGGCGACGCGACATGCACGTGGCAGTACGAGCCCAGGAATTCAATCTTCTCGATAACGGCATCAAACACATGGGCGTCGCCGTCGCTGATGGGGCGGGCCAGCACGTCTTCCGGGCGCAGGTAGATGCGAGCGTCGCGATCGGCACCGCCGCAGGGGATGCACAGCTCGCCCACGCGCAGCTCGCCCGCTGTCACGCGCACGGGCAGCACATTGACCTTGCCGACGAAGTCGGCCACGAAGGGCGATGCCGGTTCACGGTAGATGTCATAGGGCGTGCCCACCTGCTCGATCACGCCGTGGTTCATGACCACGATGCGGTCGGCCACGCTCAGGGCTTCTTCCTGGTCGTGCGTGACCATGATGGTGGTCACGCCCAGCTGCTGCTGCAGCGCACGGATCTCCGAGCGCAGTCGCACGCGCTCCAGCGCGTCCAGCGCCGACAGCGGCTCGTCCAGTAGCAGCAGGCCCGGGCGGGTGGCCAGCGCCCGCGCCAGTGCAATGCGCTGCTGCTGCCCGCCCGACAGCTGGCTGGGGTATTTGCCCTCGCTGCCCGGCAGGCCCACGAGCTTGACCAGCTCGCTCACGCGCTGGTTGATCTCGGCGCGCGGCGCCTTGCGGTTGACCAGGCCATAGGCCACGTTGTCGGCCACGCTCAGGTTGGGGAACAGCGCATAGCTCTGGAACACGATGCCGTAGTCGCGCTGCGCGGGCGGCAGGCGCGAAATGTCGCGCCCGGCCTGGAACACCTCGCCCGAGGTCTGCACCTCCAGCCCCGCAATGATCCGCAAGAGCGTGGTCTTGCCGCATCCCGACGGGCCCAGAAAGCAGACGAATTCGCCCTTGCGGATCTGCAGGTTGATGTCGTGCAGCGCGGTGAACCCGCCAAACGCCTTGCGAATGTTGCGCAGCTCAAGAAACAGATCGTGGGTCATGGGAGCGACGAGTGAAGGAGCCCATTCAAGGACGCCGCGGAACCGGCTTTGCCGGGCCGCTGGCGTCGCCCCCCTCTGGGGGGAGGCGGCCGCAGGCCGCTTCGGGGGGACTGAAAAACGATTTAGCGTTTTTCAGTTTTGGAGTTGTAACGCTTGGTCCACTCGGCCAGGACGCGCTCGCGGTTAGCGGCTGTGGTGGCAAAGTCCATCTTCACCAGGCGTGCCTCGTAGTCTTTGGGCACATTGGCCAGCGGTGCGGCCACGCCCGGCTGCGCGGTGATGGCGAAGTTCTTGCCGTACAGCAGCATGGCGTCCTTGCTCGATGCCCAGTCGGCCAGCTTCTTGGCGGCGTCCAGCTTCTTGGTGCCCTTGTGGATGGCGAACGCCTCCAGGTCCCAGCCCAGGCCTTCCTTGGGGAACACCAGGTCAATCGGCGCGCCCTTGGCCTTGTTGGCGTTGGCGCGGTACTCAAACGAAATACCCACCACAAATTCGCCAGACGCTGCCATGTTGCAAGGCTTGGAGCCCGAGTGCGTGTACTGCGCAATGTTTTCGTGCAGGGCGTCCATGTACTTCCAGCCGCCGCCCTTGCCATTGTCGTCGCCCCACAGCGTGAGCCAGGCCGACACATCAAAGAAACCGGTGCCGCTGGACGCGGGGTTGGGCATGACCACCTGGCCCTTGTAGACGGGCTTGGTCAGGTCTTTCCAGGTCTCAGGCTTGGGGATGTTGCGCTTTTGCGCCTCCACGGTGTTGAAGCACACCGTGGCGCCCCACACGTCCATGCCGAACCAGGCGGGCGGGTTTTTCTTGTCGCGGTACTGGCTCATGATCGCGTCCAGATTCAGCGGCGCGTACGGCACCAGCATGCCGTTCTTGTCCAGCAAAGCCAGGCTGGACGCAGCCACGCCCATCACGGCGTCGGCCTGGGGGTTGCCCTTTTCAGCGAGCAGCTTGGCGGTGATGACGCCGGTGCTGTCGCGCACCCACTTGATTTCAATATCCGGGTTGACGCGGTTGAAGCCCTCTTGATAGGCCTTGAGCTGGTCGGTCTCCAGCGCTGTGTAAACGAGCAGCTGGGTTTTCTGGGCCGCGGCCGCCGCAGCGAACGCGACGAGGCCGGTGACGGCAAGGGATTTGAAGACGCTGGAAAGACGCATGTGAACTCCTCTGAAGGCAAAAGGTTGCAATGCTGTGACCCGACGGTGACGGCGTGATGACACACAAGCAAACTTCATTCCCCTGCACCCCGCACCTTGTGTTCATTTAACTTCGCTCCAAATATGTTGTCAATTGTTATTTGTAGATTGTTGACAATCTGCGTGTTTATGCTCCAATGCCCGTTATGAACGCGCTGATGCACCCCACCATCGCGCTGCTGCAAAGCAGCTCGCTCACCAACGTGGTGCAGCAGGAGATCGAGCGTGCCATCCTGGTGGGCGAATACGCACCGGGCAGCAAGCTGATCGAAGCAGCACTGGCCGACAAGCTGGGCGTATCGCGCGGGCCGGTGCGCGAGGCCTTTCGCATGCTTGAAGAAGCCGGCCTGGTGCGCAACGAGAAAAACCGCGGCGTGTTTGTGCGCGACATCCCGATTGACGAGGCGGTGGAAATATTCGACCTGCGCGCCGCCATGGACGAGCTGGTGGGTCGCCAGCTGGCGACAAACATCACGCCCGCGCAGTTGAAGGAAATCAAGGGCCTGGTGGACCTGATGGAAAAAACCGTCAAGGCCGGCGACACCTACAACTACCACCTGCAGAACCTCAAGTTTCATGACCGGCTGGTCGAGATGGCGGGCAACCGCAAGCTCACCGCCATCTACCGCAAGCTGATCAAGGAGCTGTCGCTGTTTCGCCGGCTCAACCTGGCTGACGGCTGGCTCATGCCCATCTCGGCCAGCGAGCACCGCCAGATCGTCAAGGCCATCGCCTCGGGCGACGCCGACGCGGCGGGCCGCGCCATGTCGGACCACGTGATGGAAAGCAAGGACCGCACGATCGCCAACGACCTGCGCCGCCAGGCCCGCCTGCAGGAGCAGGCCGCCACCACCAAACAAGGAAAGTCTTCCCGTGTCGAACGCTGAACTCAACGTCAATTCCCGAACCTACAAGCTGCCAACAGCGCCCACCGTGGTGGTGTGCGTGGACGGCTGCGAGCCCGACTACCTGGCCCAGGCCGTGGCCACCGGCAAGATGCCCTGGCTCAAACAGGCGTTGGCTCTGGGCGAAGGCCTGGTGGCCGACTGCGTGGTGCCCAGCTTCACCAACCCCAACAACCTGTCCATCGTGACGGGTGTGCCGCCCAGCGTTCACGGCATCTGCGGCAATTACCTGTACGACATGGCCACCAACACCGAGGTCATGATGAACGACCCCAAGTGGCTGCGCGCGCCCACGCTGCTGGCCGCGCTGGCGGACGCGGGCAAGACCGTGGCGGTGATCACGGCCAAGGACAAGCTGCGCCGGCTGCTGGGCCACAAGATGAAAGGCATCTGCTTTTCGTCTGAAAAAGCCGACCAGGTCACACTGGAAGAAAACGGCATCACCGACGTGCTGGGCCTGGTGGGCAAACCCGTGCCCAGCGTGTACAGCGCCGAGCTGTCGGAGTTTGTGTTTGCCGCGGGGGTGAAACTGATGGAAACACGCCGGCCTGACGTGATGTACCTGTCCACCACCGACTATGTGCAGCACAAGCACGCACCGGGCACCGATGGCGCGAACCGGTTCTACACCATGATGGACGGCTACCTGGCGCAGCTGGACGCCATGGGCTGCGTGATTGCGCTGACGGCTGATCACGGCATGAACGCCAAGGTGGCCATGGACGGCCTGCCCGACGTGATCTATTTGCAGGACTGGTTTGATGCGCAGCTGGGCACCGGTGTGGCGCGCGTGATCCTGCCCATCACCGACCCGTATGTGGTGCACCACGGCGCGCTGGGCTCCTTTGCCACGGTGTACCTGCCGGCCGGCAGCGACGTGGCTGGCCTGTGCGCCACGCTGGCGCAACGCCAGGGCATGGAGGCCGTGCTCACGCGTGAGCAGGCTGCAGAACGCTTTGAGCTGCCGGCCGACCGCATTGGCGACATCGTGTGTGTGTCTGAGCGCTTTACCGTGATCGGCACCTCTGCCAGCCGGCACGACCTGTCGGGGCTGGACGCACCGCTGCGCTCGCACGGCGGCATCAGCGAGCAGCGCGTGCCGCTCATCATCAACCGCAAGCTGCCGGGGCTGGACCACCACCGGCGCTTTCGCAACTTCGACGCCTTTGACCTGGCGCTGAACTACGCCCAATGAGCATCCAGCAATACATCCGCGACCACGCACTGGACGCCATGCGCATCGCCGGCGCCAAGGTGGGCGCCGGGCGCGAGCGCCACATCGTGGTGGACAACCCCTTCACCGGCCAGGCGATCGGCACCGTTCCCAAGGCCACTCTGGAAGAAGTGCGCACAGTATTTGCCACGGCGCAGGCGTACCAACCAAAGCTCACGCGCTTTGAACGCGCGGCCATCCTGAACAAGGCGGCGTCCATCATCAGCACGCGCATTGCGGAGATTGCCAACCTGATCACCGCCGAAGCGGGCCTGTGCCAGAAGGACGCCATCTACGAAGCCGGCCGTGTGAGCGACGTGCTGCTGTTCGGCGCCAATGAGGTGCTGAAGGACGATGGCCAGATTTTCAGCTGCGACCTGACGCACCACGGCAAGAAGCGGCGCGTGTACACGCAGCGCGCACCGCTGCTGGGCGTGATCACCGCCATCACGCCGTTCAACCACCCGATGAACCAGGTGGCGCACAAGGTGGTGCCCAGCATTGCCACCAACAACCGCATGGTGCTCAAGCCGTCCGAGAAAGTGCCGTTCTCTGCCATCCTGTTCGCCGACATCCTGTACGAGGCGGGCTTGCCGCCCGAGATGCTAAGCGTCATCACCGGCGACCCGCGCGAGATTGCCGACGAGCTGATCACCAACGAGCATGTGGACCTGGTCACCTTTACCGGTGGCGTGTCCATCGGCAAGTACATCGCCCACAAGGCCGGCTACCGCCGCATGGTGCTGGAGCTGGGCGGCAACGACCCGATCATCGTGATGGAGGACGCCGACATTGACGAAGCGTCCACGCTGGCGGTGCAGGGCAGCTACAAGAATTCAGGCCAGCGCTGCACGGCCATCAAGCGCATGCTGGTGCATGAAGCGGTGGCGGCGCAGTTTGTAGAGCAGGTGGCGCAGAAGACGCGGGCGTGGAAATACGGCGACCCGATGGACAAGGCCAACGACATGGGCACCGTCATCGATGAGCCCGCAGCCATTCTGTTTGAGTCGCGCGTGAACGAGGCCGTGGCCCAGGGCGCCAGGCTGTTGGTGGGCAACCAGCGCCAAGGCGCGCTGTACGCCCCCACGGTACTGGACAACGTGGATCCGCGCATGACAGTGGCGCTGGAAGAAACCTTTGGACCGGTGTCGCCCATCATCCGCTTCAAGGATATTGACGACGCCATCCGCATTTCCAACGGCACGGCTTATGGTCTGAGCAGCTCGGTGTGCACCAACCGGCTGGACTACATCACGCGTTTTGTGAACGAGTTGCATGTGGGTTCGGTCAATGTGCGCGAGGTGCCGGGCTACCGGCTGGAGCTGACGCCGTTTGGTGGCATCAAGGACTCCGGTCTTGGGTACAAAGAGGGGGTTCAAGAGGCGATCAAGAGCTTCACCAATTTGAAGACTTATTCGCTGCCATGGGTTTGAGTTGCTTACTTTGTTTTCTCGCGCCGGCTCGCGGCAGGCGGTGCGCGGCGGGGGCTCACACTGTGGCGGTCTACGCTTCGCTTCGACTGCGCTGCGGTGCTCGATTCGGGGTTGCGCCGCAGAACTCGCTATGCGCTGACGCGCTCCGCTCGGACAGCCGCGGCGAGCTAGTCAACGAAGCGCGCTACGCGCGCCAACCCCGAATCTGCGCTCCTCGCCGCCACAGAGATCGCCCCCGCCGGCCACCCCCTGGCGCGAAGCCGGGTGGTCTGCTCTGCACCGGTGGCGCACCAGCAATTTCTCTGCAAAGGCGTGCGCGGACACCCGGCAATGCGCCTCTAAAGCGCTGAGCAGGCGAGCCCGGACACAAACAGTCCCTGCGGACTGTTTGTGCCTGGCGAGCAGTAGGGCCTCTGGCCCGGAGCGGCCTGCAAGGCCAGGGCATGCAGCCGCGCGCGCAGCGCGCTTCGTTGACTGACTCACCGCGGCTGTCCGAGCGCAGCGCGCAGCGCGTAGCGAGTTCTGCGGTGGGCTGCATGACCGAGCAGGCGAGCCCGGACACAAACAGTCCCTGCGGACTGTTTGTGCCTGGCGAGCAGGAGGGCCTCTGGCCCGGGGCGGCCTGCAAGGCCAGGGCAGTCGCCGCAGGCGACCGCTTTAGTGAAGCGTTGCCGGGTGTCCGTGCACGCCTTTGCCGCGAGGGGCAACGCCCACAAACAAACGCAAAAAAACAAACCATCAGGGATTCACCAACCCACGCCGCGCCGCCTCCAGCGCAGCCTCGGCACGGGACGACACATTGAGCTTGCGGTAAATCTGCTTGATGTAATCCGCAATGGTGTGGCGCGACAGGCCGAACTGCTGGGCGATCTCGGGCAGGGTGTAGCCCTTGGCCACACGCTGCAAGACTTCTGTTTCACGGTCGGTCAGGCTGACTTCGGTTTCTATCTGCCGCACCAGCACATCGCGCCGATGGTTCGCGCCCGCAAAGTGGGCCAACACGCGCCGCGCGATGGGCGGCGACAGCGGGGGCTCGCCCTGCGTCATGCGCAACAGCTGGGCTACCAGTGTTTCTTCGGGCTGCTCTTTCAGCAGGTAGCCGAATGCGCCGGCCTGCAATGCGGGGAAAAGATGGTCGTCGTCGTCATAGATGGTCACCACCACCGGCAAAGCCGTGGGCTGGTAGCGGCGCAGCGCGCCCACCACATCGGTGCCGCTGCCATCAGGCAGGCCCAGGTCGATCAGTGCCAGGTCAAACCGGCCGCGCTGCACATGCAGCAGTGCTTCGTCACGCCGCCCGGCGGTCGTGACCTGCAGGTCGGGGAACGCTGCGCGCGCCACGTCGCCAAGCCAGGCGCGGACTTCAGGCAGGTCTTCGACGATCAGGGCACTGTTCATGTGGCGTCGATGTTAGCGGATTGCTCCTGCAGCGGGACGGCTACTGACAGCACCGTGCCTCCCCCGTCTGCGGCCTGCCAGTTGTGCCGCCCCCCCAGCCGGCGCACCCGCGCTTCGATGCCGGGCAGCCCGTGGCCGCTGCCCGTGGGCGGGTCAGGGGGCATGCCGCGCCCGTCGTCCTGCACTTGCAGCAGCAGCTGGCCCGGCGGGAACGACAGCCGCACAGTGCAGGCCGTGCCGCCGCTGTGGCGCAGGGCGTTGGACACGGCCTCGCGCAGCACCCGGGTCAGCTGCACCTGGGTGCGTGCAGGCAGCACCAGGCCTGCGGGGGGCTCGTCGGCGAGCCAGTGCGCCGTGAAGCCAGCCGCAGCAAGGCGCGTGACCGTCTCGGCTCGCCAGTCGGCCAGCACGTCGGCGGCGCTCGCCGCGTCGCCGGCCAGGCCGCGCACGCTCAGTCGCATGTCGTCCAGCGCCAGGCGCGCCATGGTGGCGATGCGCTCACCGCCCGCCGCATGCTGGCTGGCCTGGGCAATGCTGAGCAGCCGCGCGCCCAGGTCGTCGTGCAGGTCCGACGCGATGCGCTGGCGCTCTTCGCGCGCGCCGCGGGCAAAGGCCTCCCCTGATACCAGGCCGTGGTGCACCAGCGCCGTGATCTCTTTTGCTCGGCGCTCGTCAGCCGGGCTGAACAGGCGGGCGCCGCGCTCGGGCAGCTCCAGCAGCAGCGTGTCCATGCCGTGGCCGCCGGCAATGACCAGGGCGCGGCCTTCGTCCACCACGCCGTCCAGGGTGCTCGCAGCCACATCCGCCGGGGCCACGGTCTGGCGCTGCGGCTGAAAGGCCTCATCCCACAGCGCATGCCACCGACGGTTGAGCTCGGCGCGCTCGCCGGTGCCGTGCGTGACCAGCTCCAGCACCTGGGGCAGCAGGTCGCGCGTGGCCGGCAGGCCGCCGCGGCCCAGGCGGCGCCACACGGCCTGGCGCACGGGAAAGTACAGCCAGCCGGCCCCGGCCAGCGCCAGGGCAAAGGCGCTCTCGGCCGCCAGGTCCAGCGCGGACAGCAGCACCAGGTCCAGCGCGGACAGCAGCACCAGGTCCAGTGCCACCACCAGCAGCCCGCCCAGGAACCACAGCCAGGCCCGCGGCCACCAGGCCTCCAGCTGGAACAGGCCCACGCGCGTGACCAGCGGTACCAGCCCCACAAACAGCAGCGCCACCGTTCCTAGGCCGTAGTTTTGCGGGATGCTCACCACCTGGCCGGTCGCACCCACCGCGTAGGCCACAAACACCGTGGACAGGCCCATGAACAGCAGCAGGCCAAACCATTTGAGCTGGGCACGGCGCACGGCATCGCGCCGGTTGGCGCGCCATTGCAGGGCAAACACCACCCCCAGGGCCACCGTCATCAGCACAATGGGCAGGCGAAACGCCAGCGCAATGGTGGGTACCCACTGGAGCGCCTCGGCTGCCAGGCTCACGCCGGCCAGCGCGGCCAGCAGCCACGGCAGCCAGGCGCCGCCCAGCCGCGTGGGGTAGCGCCACAGCAGCACACACAGGCTGCCTATGAGCAGGAACGAGCCCGCATGCGACGCCACGTGCAGCGCCGGCCACAAGGCGGGCGGCTGGGTGAGCAGGCGCGAACCCCAGGTGGCCGTGCACAGCATGCCAAAGGCATAGCCCGCGCTGGCCAGCAGGTAGCACCAGGCAGCGCCTTCGCGCGGGCGGTACACCCACAGGGCAAGGCCCACCGACAGCGACAGCAGCCCCACCCCCCACGGGAACCAGAAGCGCGGCCCCAGCTCGCCCAGGCTTTTGGGGCCGGGCTGCAGCGCCAGCACGCCGCCGGCATGGGTCAGCTGCACGGTGTCGGCCTGCAGGATGCGCCACAGCGCCCGGTGCCCTTCAAAAAAGCGGTTGTGTTCGCGGTAGTCGTTGTGAATGCCCGCGCTTTCAATCAACAGGTGCGCAGACAGGGCCTGCGTCAGGCCGCCACCACTCAGTTGGGTGACGTTTTGCAGGATGGGCGCACGGCGGCCATCGGGGTGGGCCTGCAGCGTGCCATCGGCCGCCACGCCAAAGCGCAGGCCCAGCGATGGCTCGTCCAGCGTGCGCCACAGGCCGCCCAGGCCGCAGCCGGCAATCAGCAAAGACGCCAGCCACAGCCGCAGCGTGCGGTTTGGCCCGACAATCAGCCCCTTGATCCAACCCACCAGACGACTCATACCTTGATTCTGCGTCACACCTTCTCGCCGCCCAACAACACCCGTACAGCCAACCTCTGCGGCCCCACTGACGCCCACCTGCGCACCATCGAGCTGGCGCTGTCGGTCAGCATTGCCCACCGGCACGAGCAGTTCAAGATCGACGGCCCCAAACCCAAGGCCCAGCGCGCGCTGGAGGTGCTGCAGGCGCTGTACGAGATCGCCGCGCGCCCCATCGCGCCCGACACCGTGCAGCTCATGCTGGCCGGCGACAGCGGCCTGGTGGAAAGCGCCGACGGCGCCATGACGCTGCAAACGCGCCGCGCCGACCTGAAGGCGCGCACGCCCATGCAGAGCCTGTACCTGGACAACATTGCCAACCACGACATCACCTTCGGCATCGGCCCCGCAGGTACCGGCAAGACCTACCTGGCCGTGGCCATGGCGGTGGACGCGCTGGAGCGCGCCGCCGTGCAGCGCATTGTGCTGACGCGCCCGGCCGTGGAGGCTGGCGAAAAGCTGGGCTTTCTGCCCGGCGACCTGAGCCAGAAGGTCGACCCGTACCTGCGCCCGCTGTACGACGCGCTGTACGACCTGATGGGTTTTGACAAGGTGGTCAAGGCGTTTGAGCGCCAGGCGCTTGAGATCGCGCCCCTGGCGTTCATGCGCGGGCGCACGCTGAACAATGCCTTTGTGATCCTGGACGAGGCGCAAAACACCACGCCCGAGCAGATGAAGATGTTCCTGACACGCATAGGCTTTGGCGCCAAGGCAGTGGTCACGGGCGACGTGAGCCAGATTGATTTGCCCAAGGGGCAGCTGAGCGGGCTGATCGAGGCCGAGCGCATCCTCAAGCGTGTGAAGGGCATTGCCCACACCCGATTCACCAGCGCCGATGTGGTGCGCCACCCGCTGGTGGCCCGCATCGTGGACGCCTATGATGCGGCGCGCAGCAAGTCTGACGAATGAGCATGACCGAGATTTCCCTGCAGTTCGGCCGCTTTGAAGGCGTGGCCGCCCACCGGGCGGTGCTGTCAGGCGCGCGCGTGAAGGCCTGGGTCAGCCATGCGCTGAACGCACCGGGCGAGATCGCGGTGCGCATCGTGGGCGAGGACGAAGGCCGCGCGCTGAACCTGCAATACCGCGGCAAGGACTACGCCACCAACGTGCTGACCTTTGACTACACGCGCCAGCCGGTGGTGGCCGCCGATTTGGTGTTGTGCGGCCCGGTCGTAGCACGCGAGGCGCAGGAGCAGGGCAAGACGCTGCAGGCGCATTACGCCCACCTGCTGGTGCACGGCACCCTGCATGCCCAGGGCTGGGACCATGAATCGAACGAGCGCGACGCGCTGGCGATGGAAGCGCTGGAGATTTTGCTGCTGGGCGCTTTGGGCTACCCCAACCCCTACTGACCCGCCTGTCACCCCGGGCTCGACCCGGGGTCCACCGTCCGCAATCCTCAACGCATGGTGATCGGAATGGTCACCGGCCCATCGTTGACCAGCTGCACCTTCATGTCGGCCGCAAACCGCCCGGTCTGCACCACGGGGTGGGCGGCGCGGGCCTTGTCCACCAGATAGTCGTACAGCCGCCGGCCTTCATCGGGTGCAGCCGCATTGGTAAAGCTCGGCCGGTTGCCGCCCGACACATCCGCCGCCAGCGTGAACTGGCTGACCAGCAACAACCCGCCCGCGATGTCCTGCACGCTGCGGTTCATCTTGCCGGCGTCGTCTGAAAAGATCCGCAGCTTGAGCAGTTTGGCCAGCAGTTTGTCGGCCTGTGCTTCGGTGTCGCCGCGTTCGGCGCAGACCAGCACCAGCAGGCCCGGGCCGATTTCGCCGGTGACTTCACCGTCTACCGTTACGCGGGCTTCGCTGACTCGTTGTACTACGCTCAACATTCCTGGTTATCCTTTTTTTTGCTGCGTTATTTTCTCTCGCTGGCTTCGCGTCGGGCGGTGCCCGGCGGGGGCTCACACTGTGGCGGTCTACGCTTCGCTTCGACTGCACTGTGGTGCTCGATTCGGGGTTGCGCCGCAGAACTCACTTCGTGCTGCGCACTCCGTTCTAACAGCCGCGGCGAGTCAGAAACGAAGCGCGCTTCGCGCGCCAACCCCGAATCTGCGCTCCTCGTCGCCACAGAGATCGCCCCCGCCGGCCACCGCCTGCCGCGACGCCGGGTGGTCTGCTCTCCACCGGTGGTGCGCCAACAATTCCTCTGCAAAGGCGTGCGCGGACACCCGGCAATGCGCCTCTAAAGCGCCGAGCAGCGCAGGGCATGCGGCCACGCGCTTTAGCGCGCTCGTTGACTGACTCACCGCGG
>CALRYY010000094.1:0-15913 GCA_943372515.1 Ramlibacter sp. 2FC
AAAAAGCCGAACAATCCGCCCAGCAAGGCTGCCCTGGCAACGCCCTCGGCATGCCCGGGCAAAACCGCAAACACCAGCAGGCCTACCGGGAACAGCAGGTAAAAGAGCGCCGCCGGCACCAGCTGCGGCCGCGCGGCCATCAGGTGGCCAATGCCCTGCTGGTACCAGTCGCGCGCGATCCACATCAGCCATGCCATGTCCAGCACGAACAGGGTGACGGCGATGGCCAGATAAATGGTTGCGGTGCGGGTCATGACGTGATGTTACGGGCTGGTTGCCCTGCGGCCTGCGTGCTGCCCTGCACGGCATGCTGCCAGGCAGCGCGGGCTGCTTCACGCGCCTCTTCCCAGGTCAGGCGCGAACGGCCCTTGACCTGTTGCCAGTCGTCATGCAGCGCAGCTTCTATGGCGCAAAAGCTGCCGCGCCGGCGCACCGGCGCCGTGTAGCCCACGCGGTAGGCCGGCCCGTAGTCGTCAAAACCGAGGTCCGGCTTGTAGTACGGCTCGCGCTTGAAGCTGGTTCGCCAGTGGGCGTCCTCAGCCGTGGGGTTGATGATGGGCAATTCGGTCTCCAGCATGGCGGCTCCTTGGGGACGGGTGTGTACACCAACCCATTGTTGGCGCACCGGGCGCCGCGCCACAGCCGCCAACGGCGCAGCTTTCTGTAGGCGTAGTCCGACCCGGGATGGGTCTGCGCCGCCGCTATGCTTGGGGGGATCATGAGCAAGGCCTTTACCCGGGAGACCGACAACGACGGCGACGACGATGAAGACGGCATCGCACTGCCGCCGTTGCCCGCGGGAAGTCGCAACTACATGACGCCGCAGGGCTATGCGCGCCTGCGCGCAGAGCTGCTGGACCTGATGGACAACGAGCGGCCCAAGGTGGTGGAGGCCGTGCACTGGGCCGCGCGCAACGGCGACCGGTCCGAAAACGGCGACTACATCTATGGCAAGAAGCGCCTGCGCGAGATCGACCGGCGCATCCGCTTCCTGACCAAGCGCCTGGAGATCGCCGAGGTGACCGACCCGGCCGTGCACCACGGAACCGACCAGGTGTTTTTTGGCGCGACCGTCACCTATGCCGACGAATCGGGTCAGGAACGCACTGTCACCATCTTGGGCATTGATGAGGCCGACAGCACGCGGGCCCAGGTCAGCTGGATATCACCGGTGGCCCGGGCGCTGCTGAAAACGCGTGAGGGGGACGTGGCCCGGCTCGTGACCCCTGCAGGCCTGCAGGACATCGAAGTACTGAAAGTGAGCTACCCCGCGCCCGCCGCGCACGGCTGAAGCCGGTCAGGGCGTCAGTTGCCTGAGTTGCTCACGGGCAGCACGCGCCGCGCGCGCAGCACCGACGCCGTGCGCCTGACGTTGCGCAGCACCGCCTCCAGGTGGGGCTGGTCGCGCACCGCAATCAGGAATCGCATGTCGGTGGCGTCCTGGGCGGCCTCGTTGCCCATGTCCAGGTGGGTGATGTCGGCCTCGGCGCCGGCCAGTGCCGCCGCCACGCGGGCCAGTACACCCTTGTCGTTGGTTACGGTCACCATCACGCTGGTCTCGAATGCGCGCACCGGGTCGTCCGACCATTCCACCGCAATGAATCGTTCGCTGTCCTTGTTCTGAAGGCGTTTGGCCACCGCACATTCGCTCACATGCACCACCAGGCCTTCGCCGCGGCCCAGGTAGCCCAGGATGTTGTCGCCGGGGATCGGGCGGCAGCATGGCGCGTACTGCACCGAGGCGTTTTCACTGCCGTCCAGCATCACCGAGCCTTGCGACACGGATTCGTGCGCGGTGTAGCGCTCGCGCGTGAGCAGCAGGGCGTTGGGCTTTTCGCCACCGCCTTCGCCCATCAGCGTCATCAGGCGCTTGGCCACAATGCTGGCAATGCGCTTGCCCAGGCCCAGGTCGGTCAGCAGCTCGGCGCGGTTGCGGCTGCCGGTAAAGCGCAGGAGCTTTTCCCAGATCGGGTGGTGCGCGGCGTCGTCTTCGGGCAGGTTCTCGATGCCTTCGGCGCGCAGGGCCTGGGCCAGCAGCTTCAGGCCCAGGTCCTGGGACTCCGCGTGGGCCAGCGTCTTCAGGTGGTGGCGGATCTTGGATCGCGCGCGGCCGGTGCGCACAAACCCCAGCCAGGCGGGGTTGGGCGTGGACACAGGGGCTGTCACCACCTCTACAATGTCGCCGTTTTTCAGCTCGGTGCGCAGCGGCACCTGTTCGTTGTTGATGCGCGCGGCCACGGTGCGGTCGCCCACGTCGCTGTGGATGGCATAGGCAAAGTCGACCACCGTGGCGCCGCGCGGCATGGCCATGATCTGGCTCTTGGGCGTGAACACATACACCGCGTCAGGAAACAGGTCGATCTTGACGTGGTCCCAGAACTCGGCGGCGTCGCGGGTTTCGTGCTGGATGTCCAGCAGCGACTGCAGCCACTTGGTGCCCAGCCGCTCGGCTGTGGCGCTTTCAGGGTCGGTGGCCTTGTAGAGCCAATGCGCCGCCACGCCCGACTCGGCCACCACATGCATGGCCTCGGTGCGCATCTGGAACTCCACATTCACGCCCGACGGGCCCACCAGCGTGGTGTGCAGCGACTGGTAGCCGTTGAGCTTGGGGATGGCGATGTGGTCCTTGAACTTGCCCGGCACCGGCTTGTACATCTGGTGCAGGATCCCCAGTGCCGTGTAGCACTCGACCACCGACGGCACGATCACGCGAAAGCCGTAGATGTCGGTCACCTGCGCAAAGCTCAGGTGCTTTTCGTCCATCTTGCGGTACACGGAGTGCAGCGTCTTCTCGCGCCCGGCAATGCGCACCTTCATGCCCACGGCTACAAAGGCGGCTTCCACTTCGCGCTGCACTTTCTGGATGAGGTCGCGCCGGCGGTTGCGCGCCTTGGTCACGGCCTTGGACAGCACCGTGTAGCGCCAGGGCCGCAGGTGGCGGAACGACAGGTCCTGCAGCTCGCGGTAGGTCTGGTTCAGGCCCAGGCGGTGGGCAATGGGCGCATAGATTTCCAGCGTCTCGGACGAAATGCGGCCCCATTTCTGGCGCGGCACGTCGTCCAGCGTGCGCATGTTGTGCGTGCGGTCGGCCAGCTTGATGAGGATGACGCGCACGTCCCGTGCCATGGCCAGCAGCATCTTGCGGAATGACTCCGCCTGGTTTTCTTCACGGGTGTTGAACTGCAGCTTGTCCAGCTTGGTCAGGCCGTCCACCAGATCGGCCACCGGCGCACCAAAACGTTCGATCAGCTCAGGCTTGGTCACGCCGCAGTCTTCAATCGCGTCGTGC
Organism: Ramlibacter sp. 2FC; assembly: GCA_943372515.1. Classification (GTDB taxonomy): domain Bacteria; phylum Pseudomonadota; class Gammaproteobacteria; order Burkholderiales; family Burkholderiaceae_C; genus RAM1. The sequence goes on from CALRYY010000094.1 coordinate 3,290, forward strand.
AGCAGCGCCGCCATCAGCGCCTGGGCGTCCAGCTTCCATTCGGCGCACTGGGCTGCCACCGCGATGGGGTGGGTGATGTAGGGCTCGCCGCTGGCGCGGATCTGGCCCAGGTGGGCTTCATCGGCAAACCGGTAGGCGCGGCGCACCTGGTCGATGTCGGCGGCGTCCAGGTAGTCCAGCCGGGCGGTTAGCGCGGCAAAGCTCGCGGCCGCCGCATTGGCAGCCGCAGGGCTGGGCAAAACCGGAGGTTTGCCCTTGCCAGAAGGGGGGTGCAGGACCGCGCTCATGTCCAAATGGTAACTTGCGCGCGCGCGGGCAGCATTCCAAAACAAAAAAGCACCGCGCGGGCGGTGCTTTTTGTGCGGTAAGCGCTTGTAGGGCGGTTCAGCCCGGGACCTTCTTGAGCATTTCCAGGCCGATCTTGCCTTCGGCAATCTCGCGCAGGGCGGTCACGCCCGGCTTGTTCTTGCTTTCGATCTTGGCGGCATGGCCCTGGCTCAGCATGCGGGCGCGGTAGGTGGCAGCCAGCACGAGCTGGAAGCGGTTGGGGATTTTTTCGAGGCAGTCTTCAACGGTAATGCGGGCCATGAGAAATACTCCGGTGGATCAGGTGATATTGAGGGCCTGGAAGGTGTCGGCCCTGGCACGGCGCTGCGCCGTGTACTTGAGCCTTTGCGCGTGAACAATGGTTTTCATGTCGAAGAGCGCGCGTTCAAATAACTCGTTAATTATAACGAAGTCGAATTCCGAGGCCTGGGCCATCTCCAGCGCGGCATTCTTCAGGCGCAGCTCGATGACTTCCGGCGCGTCCTCGCCGCGGCGCTCCAGCCGCGAGCGAAGCTCTTCCCAGCTGGGCGGCAGGATGAAGATCAGCACCGCGTTGGCAAACACCTTCTTGATCTGGATGGCACCCTGGAAGTCGATTTCCAGAATCACGTCGGCGCCCTGGGCAATGCGGTCCTCAATGGCCTTTTTGGAGGTGCCGTAGCGGTGGCCGTGCACATGGGCCCATTCCACAAAGGCATCGCCCAGCACCATGGCGTCAAATTCCTGCTGCGACGCAAAAAAGTACTCGCGGCCGTGCTTTTCCTGGCCGCGCGGGGCTCGTGTGGTGTGTGAAACGGAGGGCAGCACCCGGCCGTCCAGCTCCATCAATGCCTTGACCAGGCTTGATTTGCCAGCCCCACTGGGGGCGGCCACGACAAACAGGTTTCCGGGGTAATCCATGGCGGGCTGGGGGCTACTCGATATTCTGAACTTGTTCGCGCATCTGCTCGATCAGGACCTTCATGTCCACGGACACGCGGGTCAGTTCCAGGGCGGCCGACTTGGAGCCCATGGTGTTGGCCTCGCGGTGCAGCTCCTGGATCAGGAAGTCCAGGCGTTTGCCGATCTCGCCGCCCTTGGTGGTCAGGCGCTCAATCTCGTCCAGGTGGGAGGCCAGGCGGGTCAGCTCCTCGGCCACATCGATGCGGATGGCAAAGGCCGTGGCCTCGCTCAGGGCGCGGTCCTGGGCGGCCTCGGGCAGGGTGGCGCCCGCGGCGCCTGCGCCGGCTTCCTTGCTCGTCAACGCCATGGCGTCCTTCCAGCGCTCCAGAAACCGGGCGCGCTGCTGCTCCACCAGCAGCGGTACCAGCGGGCCGGCCTGTTCGGCCAAGGCACGCAGCTGGGTCACATGGCCTTTGATCATGCCGGCCAGGCGTGCGCCTTCGCGTTCGCGCGACGTCATCAGCTCCTTGACGGCGGTTTTGGCCAGCGCCGCCAGGTCTTCGCCCAGGTCGGCGGTGACGGGCTCTTCGGGAACGGTCAGGCGCAGGATGTCGGCCACGCTCAGCGCGCGGGCGTCGGGCAGCCAGGTGCGCACGTTGTCCTGCAGGCTGGACAGCCGCTGCAGCAGCCGGGCCGACGGCTCGGGCAACTGGCCGGCGTTGGCGCTTTCCAGTGCGGCACGCACCTCGACTTTGCCGCGCTTGAGCTTGGCCGTCAGCAGCTCGCGCAGTGCCGGCTCAAATGGCCGCAGCTCGTCAGGCAGGCGGAATGTCAGGTCCAGGAAACGGCTGTTGACTGAGCGTATCTCCAGTCCCAGACGGTTGGCGGCGGGCGCTTTGGCTTCGGCGCCGGTGCCGGCTGGCGCTGCGCTGCGCTGGGCGCTGGCGTAGCCGGTCATGCTGTAAACTGGCATCGGGATATATAGATAGAAGGATTTGGTGCGGAGCTGCGGAGAATACCGGGTTCCCGCCAAGACAAAGCCCCCTCACACCAAATTATGTCAAAGGTCAAACCCGCGCCGTTGCCGCCTGACACCGTGATTGGGGGTTATCGCGTGGTCCGCAAGCTGTCGTCCGGCGGTTTCGGCGTGGTCTATCTGGCCGTCGACAACGAGGGCCAGCAAGTCGCTGTCAAGGAATACCTGCCTTCGTCACTGGCCTCGCGCGCGCCCGGTGAACTGCTGCCGCAGGTGCAACCTGAAAAGCTGTCGCTGTACCGGCTGGGCCTCAAGAGCTTCTTTGAAGAAGGCCGCTCGCTTGCGCAGATCTCGCATGCGTCCGTGGTCAGCGTGCTGAACTTCTTCCGCGAGAACGAGACCGTGTACATGGTCATGAACTACCTGGAGGGCGCGACCCTGCAGGACTTCATCATCACCGCGCGCGAGCTCAAGAAGCAGAAGGTTTTCCGCGAATCCACCATCCGCAGCCTGTTTGACGAGATCCTGCGCGGCTTGCGCATCGTGCACCAGCACAAGATGCTGCACCTGGACATCAAGCCGGCCAACATCTTCATCACCGACGACAACAAGGCCGTGATGATCGACTTTGGCGCCGCACGCGAAGTGCTGTCCAAGGAAGGCAACTTCATCCGCCCCATGTACACGCCTGGCTTTGCTGCGCCCGAGATGTACCGGCGCGATTCGTCCATGGGGCCGTGGACCGACATCTACGCCATCGGCGCCTGCATTTACGCCTGCATGCAGGGCTACCCACCCAACGACGCACCCCAGCGGCTTGAAAAAGACCGCCTGGCGCTGGCCCTGTCGCGCCTGCGCGGCGTGTATTCAGACAACCTCATCGAAGTGGTGGAATGGTGCATGTCGCTGGACCCGCTGTCGCGCCCGCAGTCGGTGTTTGCCCTGCAAAAAGAGCTGAGCCGGGAGGGTGAGCGCCGTTACACCAAGTTGTCCGTGGGTGAAAAAATGCGCCTGCAATTCGACAACATGGTGTCTGACGGCAAGAAGAACATCAAGCGCGCAACCGGCTTTGGCGCCAAGCTGAAATAGGACGCGCCATGAAATTCTCTGTCTTCCAGATCAGCCGCAAGGGCGGGCGCGAGCGCAACGAAGACCGCATGGGCTACTGCTACACGCGCGAATCGGGCCTGTTTGTGCTGGCCGACGGCATGGGCGGCCACCCTGAGGGCGAGGTCGCGGCCCAGCTGGCGCTGCAGACCATCTCGGCCCTGTACCAGAAAGAAGCGCGCCCCATCGTCAAGGACGTGACCGAATTTCTGTCGTCCTCGCTGATGGCGGCGCACCACCAGATCATCCGCTATGCCAGCGAAAAAGGCATGCTGGATACACCGCGCACCACGCTGGTGGCGGCCATCGTGCAGGGCACCAGCGCCACCTGGGTGCATTGCGGCGATTCACGCCTGTACGTCGTGCGCGACGGCGAGCTGCTGACACGCACACGCGACCATTCGTACCTGGAGCAGCAAAGCGCTGGCGTGGTCCGCATGGACCGCATCAACCGCAACATCCTGTTCACCTGCCTGGGTTCCCCGACCAAGCCGGTGTTTGACGTGACTGGCCCGGTCACGCTGCAGCAGGGCGACAAGATCCTGCTGTGCTCCGACGGCCTGTGGGGCACGCTTGCCGACGCCGACATCGTGCGCCAGCTCAGCACGCAGTCGGTGTCCGACGCCGTGCCCGACCTGGTGGAGATGGCGCTGCGCAACGGTGGCGAGCACTGCGACAACGTCACCGTGATCGCACTCGAATGGGAAACCCCCGATTCATTCGAGTCCACCCGCGGCATTTCCACCGACAGCATCAGCGACGGTGTGTTTGCCTCCACCATCCAGGCCGGCGTGCTGGACACGGTGGTCGAAGACCTGGACGACGCCGCCATCGAGCGGTCCATCGCTGAAATCAACGAAGCCATCCGGCGCTCTGCGGCCCGCAAGGGCTGAACAAACCAATGACGACATTCCAACGCAGCGGCAACCGTGCCGCAGACCAGCTGCGCCCCGTGCGCATCACCCGTGGCTACACCATCCATGCCGAAGGCTCGGTGCTGATCGAGTTTGGCGACACGCGTGTGCTGTGCACCGCGTCGGTCGAGGAAAAAGTGCCCGGCCACAAAAAGGGCAGCGGTGAAGGCTGGGTCACAGCCGAATACGGCATGCTGCCGCGCGCCACCCACACCCGCGGCGACCGCGAAGCCGCCCGCGGCAAGCAAAGCGGCCGCACCCAGGAAATCCAGCGCCTGATCGGCCGGTCCATGCGCGCCGTGTTTGACCTGAAGAAGCTGGGCGAGCGCACCATCCACCTGGACTGCGACGTGCTGCAGGCCGACGGCGGCACGCGCACAGCCGCCATCACAGGCGCCTTTGTGGCCGCGCAGGACGCGGTGAACAAGCTGATGGCACAGGGCAAGCTGGCGGCTACGCCCATCCTCGGGCCGGTGGCGGCCATCTCGGTGGGCATCGTGCAGGGCACGCCGCTGCTGGACCTGGAATACACCGAAGACTCGGCCTGCGATACCGACATGAACGTGGTGATGACCGGCGCGGGTCATTTCGTGGAAGTGCAGGGCACGGCCGAGGGCGCTGCCTTTACCCGCGCCGAGATGGACGCGCTGCTGCGCCTGGCCGACAAGGGCATTGCCGAGCTGGTGGTGATGCAGCAAAAGGCGCTCACGGGAGCATGACTGTTGTGAAAATCGTCCTGGCGTCCAACAACAAGGGCAAGCTGGACGAGCTGCAAGCCATGTTTGCCCCGCTGCGGGTGGAGCTGATTCCCCAGTCGGCGCTGAACATCCCCGAGGCCGACGAGCCCTACCGCACCTTTGTGGAAAACGCGCTGACCAAGGCGCGCAACGCCGCGCGGCACAGCGGCCTGCCCGCACTGGCCGACGACGCGGGCCTGTGCGTGGACGCCTTTGGCGGCCTGCCGGGCGTGGACACAGCGTACTACGCCACGCGGTACGGCTACGAAAAGGGCGACGCCAACAATGTGCGCGTGCTGCTGGAGCAACTGGCCGGCCACAGCAACCGCCGCGCAGCACTCGTCAGCACGCTGGTGGCCGTACGCACGCCCGACGACCCCGAGCCGCTGATCGCCCAGGGCCGCGTGGCCGGGCTGATTGCGCCCGAGCCCGTGGGCAGCAACGGCTTTGGCTTTGACCCCGTGATGTACATCCCAGAATTCGGCCAGACCTTTGCGCAGCTGCCGGTGGAAGTGAAAAACGCCAACAGCCACCGCGGCCTCGCCGCGCAACAAATGCTGGCGCTGATCCGCGAACGCTGGCTGTCGTGAAAGACATCCAGCATTACATGCGCCCCGGCACTCTGCAGCTGCCTGCACTGCCACCGCTGTCGCTGTACGTTCACCTGCCCTGGTGCATCCGCAAGTGTCCCTACTGCGACTTCAACTCACACGAGATGCGGGCAAGCGACATGCCCGAGCAACGCTACCTTGACGCCTTGGTCGCCGACCTGGACGCCGCGCTGCCGCTGGTGTGGGGCCGCACCATCCACAGCATCTTCATCGGCGGCGGCACACCCAGCCTGTTTTCGCCGCAGGCCATTGACCGCATGCTGGGCGACGTCCGCGCGCGGCTCAAGCTGGCGCCTGATTGCGAAATCACGCTGGAAGCCAACCCCGGCACGTTCGAGAAAGACCGCTTTCGCGCCTTTCGCGCGGCCGGCGTCACGCGCCTGTCGGTGGGCGTGCAAAGCTTCAACGATGAACACCTCAAGGCGCTGGGCCGCGTGCACGACCGCGCACAGGCGATTGCCGCGGTAGAAGAAGCCGCGCAGGCCTTTGATACCTTCAACCTGGACCTCATGTACGCGCTGCCGGGCCAGACCCTGGCACAGCTGGACCAGGACCTGGACCAGGCGCTGGCGCTGGCGCCGCCGCATATCTCCATCTACCACCTGACGATCGAGCCCAACACCTACTTCGCCAAGTTCCCGCCCCAGGTGCCCGAGGAAGACACCGCCTACGCCATGCTGGACCGCATCACCGAGCGCACCGGTGCGGTGGGCATGGACCGTTATGAAGTATCGGCCTATGCCCGGCCCGGCCACCGCTGCTGGCACAACCTGAACTACTGGGCGTTTGGTGACTACCTGGGCATCGGCGCTGGCGCCCACAGCAAGCTCAGCTTTGCCCACCGTGTGGTGCGCCAGGTGCGTTACCGCGAGCCCAAGCTGTACATGGACAACGCACTGGCCGGCCAGGCCGTGGCGCAGGACGAGGAAGTGAGCCGGCGTGAACTGCCGTTTGAGTTCATGCTCAACGCCTTGCGGCTCAAGGAAGGCTTTGAGCTGCAGCAGTTTGTCGAGCGCACCGGCCTGCCGCCATCGGCCATCGCGTCGGCGCTGGAAGAAGCGCAGCGCAAGGGCCTGATCGTGCGCGAAAGCGGGCGCGTCGCTCCCACGACGCGAGGCTTTGACTTCCTGAGCGACCTGCAGGCCCTGTTCGTGGCGCCCTGACGATCGGGCCGTTGCCCGTGACCACGCACATGAGCCAGGCCTGCTCGCGCCTGAGTTCCGGTCTGCTGCAGTAGCCATTTCAGCGCCGGCAGCCACTGCAAAAGAAGTAAGGCAGGAAGCACCGGACAGTCCATGCCGGCAGAGATAGCGGCGAAATGTGGCCCTTTTCGCTGTTTGCCTTGACGCCGAAAGCTCTAACGTCAGGGCCCATGAACACCGCTGTTTCACCCACACCGGCTGCAGCGACCAGGCTGCCCTGGTCCGGCCCTGGCCCAAGGCGGCCGGGAAGCGCTCAAGTTCCCTGGACGCATGCCGAAACGAAATAGGCGTCGGCATGAAAGCCGCCTTCAACCTACCCTGCCCAATCCAGATGATGTCCTACCCAGCCACCGAGGTCGTGTTCCCAGACCTTGTACGCCAAGGTCGCCAGAGATGGTGCTGCGCGGGCGCGCTGGTCGCACCTGCGTTTGCCGCGCTGCCATTGTTCAATCAGGTGGGTGCTCTGGAGATCCTCGCCGTGCTGGGCGTGGCCGCAGCGTCCGGGTTGTCTGTGTGGCAATCATGGCGCACCGGGCCACAGGGCGCCGGCCGGCTTGCCCCGGCCGCACGGCCCGCCTCGGGGCCGGGTGTCCGGCCGGACAGCCTGCTGGCTCTTCTGAAGGGCGTTCTTCCCGTCTGGCTCCAGCATGTGCAGGCGGTCAAGACACAGACCGAGGACGCCGTGACCCAGCTGGCGGTGAGCTTTTCTTCCATTTCGAGCCAGTTCGAGGCGGCTGGATTCAAGGGCACGGGCAGATCCACGGGCAGCCACGACGCAGAAGATGACAGGACCAGCCTGCTGGCGCGCTGCGAGAGCCAGTTGCGACCGCTGATTTCATCCATGAACCAGTTGCTCGATGGCAAGGGCGCAATGACCGATGCGGTCAACGAACTTTCGCTGGCGACCCGCGAACTGCATGAGATGGCCGGGGGTATCGGTCAGATCGCCGCGCAAACCAACCTGCTCGCCGTCAACGCCGCCATCGAAGCTGCCCGTGCCGGCGACGCCGGTCGCGGGTTCGCCGTGATCGCCAAGGAGATCCGTAATCTGTCCCAGGTGTCGGCCACCACCAGCCAGCAGATCACCGGCCGCATTGACCAGGTCACCAAGCTGATGCAAAGCACCGTGGAAGCCGCCGCAGCCGCCGCTGTGCGCGACAAGTCCACGATCGAGCAGTCCGGCGGCGTGGTGCAGGACGTGCTCTCCCATGTCCGGGAGCTCGGCGCCGGCGCTGACAGGATGCATCAGCAGGGCAACGTCATCCGCACCGACATCGAGAACCTGCTGGTCAACCTGCAGTTTCAGGATCGGGTGAGCCAGATGATCTCGGTCATCGACTGCGACATCAGGCGTCTGAAGGACAACGTCGAGCGTGGCGAGCCCATGCCGCCGGTCAGCCAATGGCTTGCCGACCTCCAGGTCCACTACACCATGGACGACCAGCGCGAAGTCCATGCGGCGTCAGGCGGCGCCCGGGCTGCCCGCGCGACCGCGACCGCGCCAGCGGCCACCGGCGTGGTGTTCTTCTAGAGATTCACAAAGGTAACTTCATCATGGCCAAGACCATCCTCATCGTCGACGACTCCACGTCGCTGCGCACGGTTGTCAAGCTCGCGCTGGTGCGCGCCGGCTATGACGTGCTGGAAGCAGGAGACGGCCAGCAGGCGCTGGCGCAGCTGGAGAAGATCAGCAAGGTAAACCTGATCGTCAGCGACGTGAACATGCCCAACATGGACGGCATCACCTTCGTCACCGAGGTCAAGAAGCATGCACGCCACAAGTTCACGCCGGTGATCATGCTCACCACCGAAGGGCAGGACGCCAAGAAAGACCAGGGCCGCGCCGCTGGTGCCAAGGCCTGGGTCATGAAACCTTTCAACCCGCCCCAACTGCTGGATGCGGTCTCCAAACTGATCTCGCCCTAGGCCCGCATCATGCAAAACACACTCAATTTGCCCCCGGAGCTGACCATCTACACCGTCGCGCAGTTGCGGCCCCAGTGGCTGGACTGCGCAGGCGCGGCCGGCCACTGGCAGGCCGACGCGTGCGCTGTGGACGAGATCGACGCTGCGGGCGTACAGATGCTGGTCTCGCTGGCCGCCGCCCTGGCGCTGGCGCAGGGCAGCCTGTCGTTGGTCAATGCGGGCCAGCCCCTGGCTGACGCATGCTGCGCGTTGGGCGCCTCGATGTTGCTGGCGGCACCTGCCGGCGTGGGAGAAGCGGCATGAATGACAAGGACAACGACGCCAGCTTCGTCGCCGACGCACTTCCGGCCTTTGTGAGCGAGGCACACGAACAGATCGAAGCGCTCGAGCAGTTGCTGCTGCAGCTCGAAGACAAGCCCGGTGACCGCGATCTGCTGGACGCGCTGTTCCGATGCGCGCACACGGTCAAGGGTTCGGCCGGTATCTTCGGGCTGGACCAGGTGGTGGCCTTCACGCACAACGTGGAAACCCTTCTGGACCGGCTGCGCGAAGGACAGGTCCTGCTGACGCCGGCGATCAGCACCCTGCTGCTGCAGGCCAACGACCAGATCAGACTGCTTGTCGCCGCCGCGCAAGACACCCGCCCCGAGACTGCCGGGGCCATCGCATCGCGCGAAGCACTGGTGCTGCGGCTGACGCAGGCCAGCGGCCTCGACGCCGCTGGCTCGCCCGTGCTCCGGGAGGCCGCACCGACCTCACCGGGCACGCAGACGCGTCGCTGGCACCTGCGGGTGAAATTCGGCGTGGACACCTTCCGCAACGGCATGGACCCGCTGGCCATACTCAACTATGTGGGTGGCCTGGGCGCCATCTCGGGCATGGCGTGCGACATTGCGGCCGTTCCCGCCCTGGAGGAGCTGGACCCCGAGAGCTGCCATCTTGCCTTTGCGTTTGACATCGACACCGCCGCGACGCGCCAGGAAATTGAGGCCAGCTTCAGCTTCGTGCGGGACGATTGCGAACTGGAGCTGACCGAACCGGTCGCCGAGTCATGTGACAGCGCCGCGCCAGCCGAAGCCGTGGTCCCCCAGGACGTGAAGCCAGACGCGCGGCGCGACGTTGTCGCCGCCCCTGTACTGGTTGACGAGAGCCGCTTCATACGGGTACAGGCCGACCGGCTGGACGAGGTGATCAATCTGCTGGGCGAACTGGTGATCGCCGGTGCCGGCGCCTACCTGCTGGCCCGCCAGAGCCGGCAGGGCACACTGATCGAAGCCAACCAGCAGATCACCCGCCTGATCGAGGAAATCCGCAACGGCACGCTGCAACTGCGCATGGTGCCTATCGGTGAGACCTTCGCGCGCTTTCGGCGCGTGGTGCGCGACACCGCCGCCGAGCTGGGCAAGGACGTGGCGCTGGAGATCGTGGGGGGCGACACGGAGCTGGACAAATCGGTGGTCGAGCGCATCGCCGACCCACTGATGCACCTGGTGCGCAATTCCCTGGACCATGGCCTGGAGACGCCGCAGGCGCGCCAGGCCAGCGGCAAGCCGGCGCAAGGCAAGCTCACGCTGAGCGCCTGCCATGAGTCCGGCAGCATCCTGATGCGCATCAGCGACGATGGCCGCGGTATCGACCGCGACCGGGTGCTGCAGCGCGCATGGGAGCGCGGGCTGGTCGAGCAAGGCGTGGTACCCCCGGACGCGGACATCCTCAAACTGATCTTCGAGCCGGGCTTCTCCACCGCGGAGAAAGTTACCAACCTGAGCGGCCGCGGCGTCGGCATGGATGTCGTTCGCCGCAACATCGAGGCCCTGCGCGGATCGGTCGCCATCTCCAGTGAGCCTGGCCAGGGCTCATGCATGGAGATCCGGCTGCCCCTGACCCTTGCGATCATCGACGGCTTCCTGGTTGGCGTGGGCGCTTCCAAGTTCATTTTCCCGCTTGATGCGGTGGTCGAGGTGATCGAGTGCGGGCCGATGGGCTCGGTGCTGTATGGAGGAGGCCGCGGCTGCGTGGAGTTACGCGGCCAGGTGTTGCCGGTCGTCAATCTGCGAAGGCTCTACGCACTCGAATCGCCGCAGCCCGAGCGCTGCAGTGTCGTGGTGATCCGCAGTGGAATCCAGCTCTACGGCGTCATGGTTGACAGCCTGTTGGGGCAGCACCAGACCGTGATCAAGCCGCTGGGTCGCATGCTGCGAAGCCTGCGCGGCATGTCCGGCTCCACGATTCTCGGAACCGGCGAGGTCGCGCTCATCTTTGACGTGAACTCTCTGCACCAGCTGGCGGCGCAGGCGCCAACCCAGATCTCCAAATCCCCGCGGCCATCCGGCCAGACCAGCCCGTCCCCGACCTGCCCAACCCTGGAAGTACAACCCTCATGAACACCAACCAACCCTCCTGGATCGCGCGGATCCTCATCGGCGACGAACTCAGGCGTGCGGCGCAGGTTGCACAAGATAGCGAACAGGCGCGCGCCGAGGCGGACGCTGCGCTTGCAAGCCTGAAAGCCCGGATGGCGCAGCTGGAGGCCGAGCTGAAGGCGCGCACCGACATCATGAATGTGACGAGCATCGTGTCCGAGGCGGACAAAAAAGGTGACATCGTCAGCATCAATGAAAAATTCATTGAGGTGTCCAAGTACAGCCGTGATGAACTGATCGGCAGGCCGCACAGCACCACGCGCCACCCCGACATGCCCAAGGAGACCTTCAAGCAGCTGTGGTCCACGATCGGGCGCGGCGAAACCTTTCGCGGCATCATCAAGAACCGCGCCAAGGACGGCACGCCGTACTACGTGGACGCGGTGATCGCACCGATCATGGGCGACAACGGCAAACCGATGAAGTATCTGGGCGTGCGCTATGACATCACGGCCGCCGAGCTTGAGCGCCAGAATGCGCGCGGCATCCTGAGCGCGATTGACAGCTCCTATGCCTACATCGAGTTCGATCTGGGCGGCCATGTACTCAAGGCCAACACCAATTTCCTGGCACTGCTGGGCTACCAGAGCCACGAGGTCGTGGGAAACCACCATCGCATGTTCGTCGACCCGGCGCTGGCGGCCTCGCCGGCCTACCACCAGTTCTGGCGTGACCTCAACGCGGGCAAGCCGCAGAGCGAAGTTTTCAAGCGGGTTACCAAGGCGGGCAAGGAGGTCTACATCCAGGCGGTGTATGCGCCGGTCAAGGACGAGATGGACCGGGTGATCAAGGTAGTGAAGATTGCCACCGACGTGACGGCTCAGTTCAATGCCAGCCAGATGCTTGAGCAGGCCGTGGAGCAGGCACAGGAGGTGACGTCGGCCGCCCGGGATGGCGACCTCACGCGTCGCATTCCCATGGAAGGCAAGAACGGCCCGATTGGAGCGCTCTGCCAGGGCGTGAACGCGTTGCTGGACACCACATCGGTCATCTTTGACGACATGGGACGCGTTCTGGGTGGGCTGGCCGCAGGGGATCTCTCGCAGCGCGTCACGCGTGACTACAACGGAACCTTTGCCCAGGTCCGCGACGATGCCAACACCGCCAGCGAGAAGCTCGCGGCCATCATCGAGGACGTGGGCCGGGTCTTCTCGGCCATGGCCGAGGGCGACCTCACACAGCGCATCACGCGCGAGGCCTCGGGCATCTTCGACCAGGTCAAGCAGGACGCCAACAGCAGCTCGGACAAGCTGGCCGGCATCATCGAGGAAGTGCGCGCTGCGGCCGACGCCCTGACCGGCGCGGCCGGCCAGGTCAGCGCCACCGCGCAGTCGCTGTCCCCGGCGGCCAGCGAGCAGGCCTCCTCGGTAGAGGAGACCACCGCGTCCATCGACCTGATGTCCGCCTCCATCACCCAGAACAGCGACAACGCCAAGGTCACCGACGGCATGGCCACCAAGGCCAGCAAGGAAGCCGGCGACGGCGGCCAGGCCGTTACCCAGACCGTGGCGGCGATGAA
>CALRYY010000095.1:0-15679 GCA_943372515.1 Ramlibacter sp. 2FC
GTCATGGCGCGCGTGGTGCCCTTGACCCAGATGGCCGCGTACACATGCACGATGACGGTCAGCACCAGCACCACGGCCGACAGTGCATGCAGCACCACGCCGATGCGCCGCGCCAGGATGGGCAGGTCGGGGAACCAGGCATGCCAGAACAATATGCCGGTGGCCAGCAGCACCAGCAGGCTCACCGCCATCAGCCAGAAGACGATCTTCTGCCCGGCGTTGTATTTGCCCACGGGCGGCATGGCGTCCTTGTTGCCGCGGAACATCTCGCCGGATTTGTCCAGCCAGGCGCGGTCGGCGTCGTTGAGCACGTTGTCTTTCCACAGGCGCATGAACATCAGCACGAAGCACAGGAACATTGCCACGCCGATGTAAGGGTGCAGGATGCGCGTCCAGGCGCCGCCGCCGAAGAACGCCGTGAAGAAATACATCGACGGGTGAAAGAACGCCAGGCCCGACAGGGCCGCGGCAATGAACAGGAGCACGATGGCCCAGTGGTTCATGCGCGTACCGTCGTCGTAGCGCTGCAGGTCGTTGGGGTTGCGCATCATGACCGCTCCTCTTCTTTTTCCTCGATCGGACCGACCTTCATGTAGTGGAAGAAGCCTGCCACCACCGCACCGAACATGGCCGCCACGGCCAGGGGCTTGGCGGCACCCTTCCACAGCGACACCAGCGGGCTGATCGTCGGGTTGGCGGGCAGCCCTGAATACTGCGTGGGGTTGTCCGCATGCTTGAGCACATACATCACGTGCGTGCCACCCACACCGGCCGGGTTGTACAGGCCGGCGTTCTTGAAGCCGCGCTCTTTCAGTTCACCCGCGCGCTTGTCGCCGTAGGCCACCATGTCTTCCTTCTTGCCAAAGACGATGGCGCCCGTGGGGCAGGTCTTGACGCAGGCGGGCTCCAGGCCGACCGACACGCGGTCCGAGCACAGCGTGCACTTGTAGGCCTTCTTGTCCTTCTCGGAAATGCGGGGGATGTCAAACGGACAGCCGGTGACGCAGTTGCCGCAGCCGATGCAGTTTTCCTGCTTGAAGTCCACGATGCCGTTGCTGTACTGCACGATGGCGCCCGGCGAGGGGCAGGCCTTCAGGCAGCCGGGGTCGGCGCAGTGCATGCAGCCGTCCTTGCGGATCAGCCATTCCAGGCTGCCCGAGGTTTCGACTTCGGCAAAACGCATGAGCGTCCACGACTTGTCGGTCAGGTCCGACGGGTTGTCGTACACACCCACGTTGGTGCCGATGTCGTCAGACAGCTCGTTCCACTGGCTGCAGGCAACCTGGCAGGCCTTGCAGCCTATGCATTTGGATTCATCGATCAGCTTGGCAACCTCCACACCCTGGCGCACAGACGCCGATGGTGTGGTGGTGGCCGAGCGTGCGGTGATGTCGAGGGAGGATTGCATGGTCATGTTGTTTCCTCCGTGTTCAGGCTTTTTCGATGTTCACCAAAAACGCCTTGTACTCCGGCGTCTGCGAATTGGCGTCGCCGACGTACGGGGTGAGCGTGTTGGTCAGGTAGCCGCTGTTGGCCACCCCGATAAAGCCCCAGTGGATCGGTATGCCCACCGTGTGCACCTTTTTGCCGTTGCAGTCCAGGCCCTTCATGCGCTTGGTCACCACCACCAGGGCCTTGACCTCACCGCGGTTGGAGCTGACCTTGACCATGTCGCCGTTCTTGATGCCCTTCTCCTTGGCAAGGTCCTCGCCGATTTCCACGAACTGCGATGGCTGCACGATCGAGTTGGCCCGCGAATTTTTGGTCCAGTAGTGCAGGTGCTCGGTCAGGCGGTAGGTCGTGGCGGCATACGGGAACTTGTCGGCCTTGCCGAACTGCTCCAGGTCGCCCTTGTACACGCGCGCGGCCGGGTTGCTGATGGCCTTGGCATTGGTCGGGCACATCAGGTTGGTGCCCACCGGCGTCTCAAACGGCTCGTAATGCTCGGGGAACGGGCCCTCGTTCATGAGCCCCACGGCAAACAGGCGCGCCACGCCTTCGGGGTTCATGATGAACGGGCCTGCGCCGCTGTCCGGCCCCAGGGCCGGTGCGATGTCGGGCACGTCCACGCCCGACCAGGCCGTGCCGTTCCAGGCAATGCCGCGGCGCTTGGCGTCCCACGGCTTGCCCTCGGGCGATGCGCCCGCGCGGTTGTACAGCACGCGGCGGTTGGCCGGCCACGAGAAACCCCAGTTCTGGAAGATGCCCAGGCCTGACGGATCAGCCGTGTCGCGCCGGGCAGACATGTTGCCCGCCTGCGTCCACACGCCCGAATAGATCCAGTTGCCGCAGGCCGTGGACCCGTCGTCGCGCAGCATGCCGAAGCCGGGCAGCTGGTCGCCCGCCTTGACCAGCACCGTGGGCACAGCCTTCGGGTCCTTGGGGTTGGGCGGGGACATGACGTCGGCGATGGCGCGGCCGTTGATCTCGCGCAGCACTTCCTCGGGCGCGGGGTTGGTGGCGTTGCTGTAGGGCCAGGTCAGCGCCTTGATGGCGTCGGGGAAGGCGCCACCGTCCTTGGCGTACATCTCGCGCAGCTTCATGAACAGGCTGGCCATGATCTCGCGGTCGGTCTTGGCTTCGCCCGGGGGCTCCACCGCGCGGCCGTGCCACTGCACCTGGCGGCTCGAATTGGTGAACGAGCCCGGGTCTTCGGCAAAGCAGGACGCCGGCAGGCGGAACACCTCGGTGGCGATCTGCGCCGGATCCACGTTGTTGTATTCGCCGTAGTTCTTCCAGAAGTCGCCGGTCTCGGTCTGCAGCGGGTCCATGATGACCAGGTACTTCAGCTTGGACAGCGCCGTGCCCAGCTTCTTCTTGTTGGGCACCGCCGCAATCGGGTTGAAGCCCTGGCAAATGAAGCCGGTCATCTTGCCCTGGAACATGTTCTCGAACATGGCCAGCACGTCGTAGCCGGTATCCCGCTTGGGCATCCAGTCGTAGGCGAAGTTGTTGTCCTTGTTGGCCGCAGCGCCAAACCAGGCCACGCGCTGGCTGACCGACCATTTCGGGAAGTTGGCCGGGAAGTTCATCGAGCCCGGGCGCAGCGGCTTGGGCGTGCGCGCGGTCAGGTACTTCTCGTGCGTGTCGTCCGCGTCGGTCGGCGCGCTCAGGTAGCCGGGGAACACTTCGGAGTACGCGCACATGTCGGTGATGCCCTGCACGTTGGCATGGCCGCGCAGCGCGTTCACGCCACCCCCCGCACGCCCCATGTTGCCCAGCAGCAGCTGGATCATGGCCATGGCGCGGATGTTCTGCGAGCCCACCGAGTGCTGCGTCCAGCCCAGCGCGTACAGGATGGTCATGACCTTGTCGGGCGTGTGTGTGCCCGCGATCATCTCGGCCACTTTCAGGAATGAATCCTTGGGCGTGCCGCAGATCTTGTTGACCATCTCGGGCGTGTAGCGCGCGTAGTGCTTCTTCATGAGCTGCCACACGCAGTTGGGCGCTTCCAGCGTGGCGTCCACCTCCACGAACTCGCCCTTGGCGTCCTTGACGTACTGCCAGGTGGAGCGGTCGGCGTATGAGCGCTTGGCCTCGTCATAGCCGCTGAAGAACCCGTTGTCGTATTTGAACTCGGGGTTGATCAGGTAAGACGCATTGGTGTAGGCCTTCACGTAGTCCATGTGGACCTTGTTGTTCGTCATCATGTAATTGATGACGCCGCCCAGGAACGCGATGTCGGTGCCCACGCGGATGGGCGCGTAAACGTCGGCTACCGCAGCGGAACGCGTGAAGCGCGGGTCCACCACGATGAGCTTGGCCTTGCGCTTTTGCATGGCTTCCACCACCCACTTGAAACCGCAGGGGTGGGCTTCAGCGGCATTGCCGCCCATGATGAGAGCTAGATCAGTGTTGGCGATGTCGTTCCAGGAGTTGGTCATCGCGCCTCTGCCGAAAGTCGGGCCCAGACTGGACACCGTCGGCGCGTGTCATATTCGTGCCTGTGTATCGAGGGAGACCATCCCCATGGCACGCAACATCTTGACGCTCAGGTAACCGGCCTCGTTGCTGGAGGCGCTGGACACCAGCATGCCGGTGGTGTTCCAACGGTTGACCGTGACGCCCTTGGCGTTTTGCGTCACGAAGTTCTTGTCGCGGTCGGCCTTCATGTGTTTGGCGATCCGCGTCAGCGCGTCGTCCCACGAAATGCGCTTCCATTCCTTGCCCCCGGGCTCGCGCACCTCGGGGTACTTCAGCCGGTTGGGGCTGTTGATCATGTCGGCCAGGCCCGCGCCCTTGGGGCACAGCGTGCCGCGGTTGACGGGGTGGTCCGGGTCGCCTTCCACATGGACCAGGGCAGGCTTGTTGTTCTTGGCGTTGTCGCCCAGCGTGTACATGATCACGCCGCAGCTGACCGAGCAATACGGGCAGGTGCTGCGTGTTTCAGTGGTCTGGGAGAGTTTGAAATTGCGTGTTTGCGCCAGCGCCTGCGTGGGCGAGAAGCCCAGCGCAACCAGGCTGGAGCCAACCAGTCCAGCGCCGCTGACGCGAAAGAAATGCCGCCGGTTCATGTCCATGCGTCTGTCTCCTGATCGTGGTTCATCGTTTTTGTTCCCACGGACATTTTGTGAGGAATCGCACGGCGGCGAAACCCCAAGTAGGCCTTGTCTGACTAGGGTTTATATGGAGGATTGATGGTTAGCATGCAACCAAAAGTTTCGAATGAAGCCTTTAGTGCAATGGCATCATCCCCGTCATGCAAGATGAATCCGAAGACAGGGCGCTGCCTGGTTTGACCTTGGCCGGCTGGCTGAAGCAGGGATTGCGCGCCGGCGTGTTCATGGCGCCGCGCGCCGCGCGGGTGCCGCCCACGCCGTGGCAGCTGCTGGGTGCCATGGTGTTGACCAGCGCCGTGGTGCTGGCGCTGGGGCGTTTTGAAGTGGCGGGCCCTGCCGGGTTCGACCTGCAGGCCTGGCTTGCACCCTGGTGGGGCACGGCGGTGCTGGCGGTGCTGGTGTGGTGGGCCCTGCCTGGCGATAGCGCAGGTGCAGGCGGCACACCGGCCTGGCTCACGCTGTGGGCGGGTGCCAGCCTGCCGGCCAACCTGGTGTCGCTGGGCTTGGGTATTGCAGCGGCGCAGGGTGTGTTGCCCCGCGCCTTTGATGCGTCGTCGTGGCTGGCCTGGGGTGTGTACCTGGCGCTGTGGGGCTGGCTGCTGGGTGTGGCCGCGCTGCTGGCGCGCCGCCTGGGCGCCACGCCGCCGCGCAGTGCCGCGCTGGTGCTGGTGCTGGCCGGCGTGTTCGCCGTCACAGCTTGGCAGCACAAGGCCAGCCCCTGGTATGCGCAAGACAACACGGCCGATGCGCCGCGGCTGCGGGTGAGCCAGGAAACCTTTGAGGCGCAGCAGGCCCTGCTGCAGCAGACGCTGGCGGCCCTGCCCGGCGAGCGCCCGGGCGTGATCGACGTGTATGGCCTGGTGTATGCGCCGTATGCGTCTGAAGACGTGTTTCTGCGCGAAAGCAGCATGGTGGCCGGCGTGCTGGGTGAGCGCTTTGACGCTGCGGGCCGCACCGTGCAGCTGGTCAACCACGTCAGCACCACGCAGAGCCTGGCCTGGGCCACGCCGCTGAACCTGGAGCGCACCATCGCCGCGCTGGCCCGGCGCATGGACCGCGACGCTGATGTGCTGGTGGTCTACCTCACGTCGCATGGCGCCAGCAATTTCCAGCTGGCGGCCGACCACTGGCCGCTGGACGTGGACGGCCTGACGCCCCAGCGCCTGCGCCAGGCGCTGGACAGCGCGGGCATACGCCACCGGGTGATAGCGGTATCGGCCTGCTATTCAGGCGGCTGGATAGCGCCGCTGGCAGACCCGCACACGCTGGTCATGACGGCGGCGGATGCGACGCACACGTCGTATGGCTGCGGGCGGCTGTCCGAGTTGACCTTCTTTGGCCGGGCTGTGTTTGACGAACAGCTGCGCAAGACGCACTCGTTCGAGCGGGCCTTTGCCGCCGCCGTGCCGCTGATCAAGCAGCGCGAGATTGACGCGGGCAAGGACGACGGGTTTTCCAATCCGCAGATGGCCGTGGGCGACAAGATCGGGCCGGTGCTCGATGCGCTGCAAGCGCGGCTGGGCAAATAGCCCGCATTGACCTCACCAGTCATCAAGCCGGTTGGGCGGCGGAGGCTACTGGTGCGCAAATTGCATGGCGGGTCATGCACTCAACACACGCCATCGCATGAACAACCATTACTCTTTCATTGGCGGCGCCGAAGGCCCGTGGCAGGTCACAGCCTTGCAGGCCATTGCCGGCCAGCCGCTCGAGCCCGTGCACAGGGTCAAGGTCGTCAATCTGCCCGCGAGCCAGCTGGCTGAGCGTGGCGCGTGGGTGCTGCAAGGCTTTACCAGCAACATACGCTACGCCCAGCGCGATGAAATCACCCAGCTTCGTGAAAAGCAGGAGGGCCTGGGCCGCCCGGCATCGCGATGCGCAGCGCTGATTCCCATCAAGAAGAACCCGCAGTGGTGGGCCCTGTCGCAAGACGAGCGGCGGGCCATTTTTGAGGCGCAGTCACACCACACGGAAATCGGAATGGCCTATCTGCCCGAAATTGCAAGGCAGCTGCATCATTGCCGTGACCTTGGGGAGCCCTTCGACTTCCTGACCTGGTTTGAATACGCGCCAGAAGACGCCAGCGCATTCGACAAATTGCTGGCGCAACTGCGTGCATCGCCAGAGTGGACGTATGTGGAGCGTGAAGTCGATATCCGGCTGGAAAGAGTCGCCTGACCAACAGGCGGCCAAGCTGCCCTGCTGTCATTGCGGGCTTGACCCGCAATCCATGCCCCGCCCGCAGCTGGTGCCACTCGCCGCACCAAGGCCAGCGCACCGGCCGTCCATGCCCGTTCTGCGCTATGAGCTCGCGCAGATGCTCATGTAGCGCACCCTGATGGCTGGCACTGCCCCATGGCTTGCGAGCGAAGCGCATGTACGCAGCGCGAAACCTTAGCTCCGCCCGGGCATGGTCACCCGGCACGCCCGCCCACTTCATCACATCAGAGGATTCGCCAGCAGTGTTTGCTGCCTAGAACAACGCTGAACGGCTGCAGGGTTTACGCAGCTCTTGTGCACAATCCACAGGCCTTGTTTTCGTGGTTTGGTTCGGCCTTCAAGCGGTAGCTTTCTCTATTTCTGGCCTTGTCTGGAAAGGTAGACGGAATGCGCCTTCACAGGTCAATCGTCACGGCCCCACAATTGCAGCAAGGTGGGTTCGCCGCAAGTGTTGTGGGCCGGCCATCTTCACGTTAGATCGCCTTGAAGTTCATCAACCCTATTTCGCCGCGACTGTTCGCGTTTATTGCATTGGCAATAGTCCTGGGTGCTTTCTTCGCCGCACGGCAACCGCTATCTTGGCTGGTTGAGCTCGGGTACTTGCGGGGCAAGCGTGCGCAAGGCTTGCAAGCTGTACCGCTGTACCTGGTACCCTACTTCTTGCTCCAGTTGGCGACAGGGCTTACGTTTCGACAACTCGGTGATCGATGGAAGAGCCTTTCAGTCGTACCAAAGACCTTGGTTGTCTTGGCACTTGCAGGTATCGTTTTTGCTCTTGTCGCTGGTTACCTGGAGCTGGGTTTGGTAGGCATATGGGTAAAGAGTGGGCGCAACCAATGAGAGCTATCTGATCGGCCCAGAGGCGACGGCATGCGCGTGCGCCTGGTCTGCAACGTAACACTTCGACATAGCGATCGACGGTGGCGCGCCAATCCCACAGCCTTGCGCGACGCCGCTTCGCAGGTGGCATGGATTGCGGGTCAAGCCCGCAATGACAGCCTGGGGGGTGTGGCTGCGTGGCACTCTGGCTACCTGTTAACCCGACAGCGCTTGCAGCCCCTGCAGCGGCTCAAACCGCTCGTTGCGCCACACCAGCCGCGTCGGCCCCGGTAATGCGCGTTCGCGCACCGGGTGGCTGGCATCACCGGGGTAGCACACGGCCCGCATGCCATCGATCTGGATGGGCTCTGGCTGGATCACCGGTGGGCGTGTTTGCCGCGCGGCGTGTAGCACGCTGGCCGTATCCGCATGGCGGCTCAGGTGCGCCAGGCTCATGATCTGCGGAGGTGCCAATGTGATGGTGCCGTCCCAGTAGCGCTGCAGCGCCTCGCGCGGCGCCAGCCACACGCTTTCGGTGTTCTCGTGCCCGTCGTGTAGCGCGGTCTGGCCGCCCGGCAGCACCGCCACAAAAAAGCGTGTGTCAAAGCGGCTGTTTGCCATGTTGTTCATGGACGGCACCACCGGTGTGATCCAGCGTGACCAGGGGGCCATGTCCAGCGTGGCCAGGCACAGCTGGTGTTTGGCCAGCATGTCGTTGAAGGGCAGGGCCGCATCGGCTGGTTGCAGCTGCGGGGTGCCTTGCACCATCAGCACGCCGCATTCTTCAAACGCCTCGCGCACGGCGGCCACGTACAAAGCACAGGCTGCTGATACGGACAGTTCAGGCTCGCCCAGGCTGGCGTGCAGCGCGGCGGGCGGCTGGTCCAGGTGCAGGGCCGGGTCCAGGGCGGCGTCGGCTGCATCCACCTTGCCGCCGGGGAACACATGGGCGCCGCCCAGCACGGCGGCCTGGCCGTGGCGGCGCAGCAGCAGCACCTGCAGGCCGGCGGGCGCATCACGCAGCAGCACCACGGTGGCGGCCGCACGGGGCAGGATGGGAGGGGTGGGGGTATCAGTGGGCATGGGGGGCAAGTCACCTGCGCTTCAGCATCGGGCGGCATCGTCCAGTACAGTTGCGCGGGCTGCCGCCAGCGTACCAGCTTGCGCGCGGCAGCCCCATCACCCACATGACACAACAGGACGAGACTGATGAGCATTGATTTCAAGGGCCGCGTGGCCATCGTTACGGGCGCAGGCGGCGGCCTGGGCAAGCAGCATGCACTGGCGCTGGCGCGCAGCGGTGCCAAGGTGCTGGTCAATGACCTGGGCGGCGCGGTGGATGGATCGGGCGGCTCGGTCAGCGCCGCACAGGCCGTGGTGGACGAGATCCGCGCGGCCGGTGGCGAGGCGTTGGCCAACGGCGCGTCGGTCACCGACTTTGCCGCCGTGCAGGCCATGGTGCAGCAGGCGGTGGACGCCTGGGGCCGGGTGGACATTCTGGTCAACAACGCCGGCATCCTGCGCGACAAGAGCTTTGCCAAGATGGATATCGCCGATTTCCGCCTGGTGATGGACGTGCACGTGATGGGCGCGGTGCATTGCACCAAGGCCGTGTGGCCCGTGATGACGGCGCAAAAGTACGGCCGTATCGTCATGACCACGTCGTCCAGCGGCCTGTACGGCAATTTTGGCCAGGCCAACTACGGCGCGGCCAAGATGGCACTGGTGGGCCTGATGCAGACGCTGTCGATTGAAGGCGAGAAGAACAACATTCGCGTCAACTGCCTGGCCCCCACCGCCGCCACCCGCATGACCGCAGGCCTGATGCCCGAGGACGTGCTGCGCGCGCTGGACCCTGCCGCCGTGGTACCCGCCATGCTGGTCATGGCCAGTGAGGCCGCACCCACGCGCACCGTGCTGTGCGCCGGCGCGGGCACGTTTGAGGCGGCGCACATCACGCTGACCCAGGGTGTGCACATCGGCACCGGCGACCATGTGCCCGGCGAGCTGGCTGCGCGGCTGGCCGAGGTGACTGACCGTGCGGGCGAGGTGGTGCCCCAAAGCGGCAGCGCCCAGGGCGCCAACGAGGTGGGCAAGGCGCTGGCGCGTACCGCTGCGGCCTGAGCCGCAGCTCAGCCCTGCAGGGCCCGTGACACGCGGGCCATGAACGCACTGGCGCGCGGCGGGTTCAGCCAGCGCACCACGGCCACCGCGTCATGCTCGGGCAGCGTCCAGATGTAGTGGCCACCGGCCCCCACCATGAACACGCCCTGGGTGGACGCGCCGGGGAAGGTGGTGCCGTCGCGGTTCAACCAGGTCAGCCAGCCGTAAAACGGCGCCAGCGCACAGGGCTCGTGCATGCGCTGCACCCAGGCCGTGGGCACGAGCTGCGCGCCTTGCCAGGAGCCACCTTGCAGCACCAGCTGCGCCAGCCGTGCCTGGTCGCGCGCGCTGATGGACAGGCCCGCGCCCCAGTGCGTGCCGCCGGGCACGGATTGCACGCGCCGGCCGTCCACCTCAAGCCATGCGTCGTCATAGCCGGCCCATTGCCAGCCGTCGCTGGCGCCAATGGGCCGCATGATGGCGTCGCGCAGCACCTCGGGCAGCGGGCGGCCAAACAGGTGCAGCAATGCCAGCGACAGCTGGTTGATGCGCACGTCGTTGTATTCCCAGTAAGTGCCGGGTGTATTCAGCACACGCGCCTCACCCTTGCGGCCCGTGGGCGGTTTGGGGTCGTGCGACACATGGCGGTGGTGTTCCACCTGATCGGGCATGCCAAAGCAGGTGCCGCTCCATTCGCTGGTCTGCTCCAGCAGGTGGGCCCAGGTCACGCGGGCGTTGTGCGCATCGTCAAAGCCGATGCCGCCCAGACGCTGCGCCACGGGTTCGTTCACATCGGGCAGCAGGCCGCGCGCATGGGCCACGCCGGCCAGCAGGGCCAGGCATGTTTTGGCGACGCTGAAGGTCAGGTCGGCACGATCGGGCTCGCCCCAGGCGGTCAGCTCCTGTCCGCCTTGCCACACCACGCCCGACACGGGGCCGCGCTCATGCACGGGGCCGCGCAGGCGGTTCCAGGGCGGCGGGTCGTCATGGTGCACGCCAAAGGGCACCTGGCCGGGGCCGGGCAGGGCAGCCGGGTCGCGCGGCCAGGGCACTTCATGTGCCTGGGCAAATGCGGCGGCCTCGGCCAGCAGGTCCAGGTTGGGCGCGGCGCTGGTCATCAGGCCACCGCCGCTTCGCGCCGGGGCACCAGCCGCTCGGGCGACACGTATTGCTGGCGGTACAGCTCAAACGGCATGCTGTCGTTGGCCTCAAACGCCTGCTGGTCGCGCACCGATTTGGCGGCCATCGCTTCAAACTTCGCCTGCAGCGCCGGTGCAAACGGCAGGCCGCGCAGCACGTCGCGTGCCTGCAGCGACTGCGCGCGTGTGAAGCTGGTGAACGAGTTGGCGTGTTTGCCGGCCATGGCGGCCAGCACCCGGGCCGACGCCAGGCTGGCCGGGTCGCCCATGGCCGCGCGCGCGGCCTGTACGGCTTCGGTGTAGTCGTGCGTGCCGTGCACGTCGTCAAGCCGTTTGGCAATGGGCCCGAATGCGTCGATCAGCTCGACGCCCCAGTCCACCAGCTTCACCTCGCGCCCGTTGCGCAGCAGCGCCAGGCCGGGTTCGCGCCCGCGCGCGGCCGTCAGGTGCTGGTTGTTTTTGAGTTCGTCAATCTCGGCCGGTGTGTCGTTCGGGCTGTCGGCCAGCAGGCAGTGCAGCAGGAACACATCAATCAGGCGCAGGCTCTGCGCGGTGATGCCGATCGGCACAAACGGGTCCAGGTCCAGCAGGCGCACTTCCACATATTCCACACCGCGCTCGCGCAGGGCGTGCAGCGGCCGTTCGCCGGGGAAGATCACGCGCTTGGGGCGGATGGTGCCGTAAAACTCGTTTTCAATCTGCAGCAGCGTGGTGCCCAGCTGGTTGTAGTCGCCGCCGGGGTTCTGGATGCCCACCGCCTCATACGCGGGGTAGGGCTTGACCAGCGCTTCATGCAGCGATGCGGCGTAGCCCTCCAGCCCGTTGTAGCTGACCGCCAGTGACGCCTGCGCATCGCTTTGGTAGCCCAGGCGGCCCATGCGCAGCGACGTGCCATGCGGCATGTACAGCGCGTGCTCGCCCAGCGTTTGCAGCTCGTGCTGGCGCCCGGCCACAAAGGTCGGGCACACGGCGGGTGATGCACCCAGCAGGTACAGCAGCAAAAACGCGTGGCGGCGAAAGTTGCGGATCAATGCGAAATACTGGCTGCTGCTCACGTCGGGCATGGACCAGTTGTAGTGGATGCCCGAGATGGTCTGCATGCGCCGCCCGTAGCGGTGCGCCAGGCCCATGCGGTACACGCTCTTGGCCCGGCCCACGTTGGACGATCCGTAGCGTCCGATGGGGATGGTCTCGTCTGGCGGCAGGCCGCAGGGCATGCTGGACACCCACAGCATCTCGTCGCCCGCGTCGCGCAGCGCACGGTAGGTGAACTGGTGCACCTGCGTCAGCTCGGTCAGGCACTCCTCAACCCCCGCATGCACGCCAGTGATCAGCTCCAGCTGCGATTCGCTGTAGTCGGTGGTGACGTGCGGGTGCGTGAGCGCCGAGCCGAGTGCCGCCGGGTGCGGCGTCAGCGCCAGGCCGCCGTCGGCCAGCGCACGCAGGCTTTCCTTTTCGATCCCGCGGCGTATGCCCTGCAGGCGCGCTGGCGAGAGGACGTCCAGCCGTTGCTGTGATCCGCTCATGTCTTCCCCTAGTCAATATGTATTGGGGCGAAAGTTAACACGCCCGCGCGCGGCGTGCTGTCACCCGCCATAGGCCTGCCGGGGCGGGGGTCGTTGTTGGGTAGACTGACACGACCCGGAGGATTCCTGATATGACGCAAACCCTCACTCCCGAGCTGCAGCACTGGGTGGACGACCAGATCAGCGCCGGCCATCCGCGGCCCGAGCTGCTGCAGACCATGATCATCGGTGGCTGGGACGCCGCCGTGGCGCGCCGGGCGCTGGAGTCGTCCAGCGCGCAGCCGCCTGCACGCCAGGCCAGGGCCGCCGCGCCGGCCGGCGCTGGCAAGCGAGGCAAAGCCAGTGACAAGCCGCCCCGGCTGAAAGTGCCACAGCTGGCGCTGGGCGGTGCGCCGCTGTTTCTGGACGCAGGCGACCGCCAGGTGGCCGTGCTGGGCAACGTCAGCAATCCCGCCATCACCATCCTGGGCGGGCTGCTGAGCGACGAGGAATGCGACGCCCTGATAGAAGCCGCCCGCCCCGCCATGAAGCGCTCGGCTGTGCTGGACATGGCCACCGGCGGCTCCCAGGTGACCGATGTGCGCACCAGCAACGGCATGTTCTTCCAGCGCGGGCAAAACGAGGTGGTGGCGCGGGTAGAAGCGCGCCTGGCCCGCCTGTGCAGCTGGCCGGTGGAAAACGGCGAAGGCATCCAGGTGCTGCAATACGGCCCGGGGGCTGAATACCGCCCGCATTACGACTATTTCGATCCGCGTGAGCCGGGCACGGCCACCATCCTCAAGCGCGGCGGCCACCGGGTGGCCACCATCGTCATGTACCTGAGCGAGCCCGCGCGCGGCGGCGGCACGGTCTTTCCGGACATCGGGCTGGAGGTGGGGCCGCGCCGCGGCAATGCGGTGTTCTTCAGCTACGACATTCCGCACCCCGACAGCAAGACGCTGCACGGGGGGTCACCCGTGCAAGATGGTGAAAAGTGGATCGCCACCAAATGGCTGCGTGAAAACGAATTCAAAAGCCCTTCGGCAGTATCTACCGCCACTTCCACAGGCACAGCCAAAGCGGCAGCCTGAGCCCGACCGGCTTACTCGTCGTCGCCGCCCAGCACACCACCCAGCAGCCCGCCGCCGGCAAAGCCACCCAGCACCGAGCCTTCTTCGCGCGAGCCGCCGCGTTGCGGTGCTGCTGCAAACACGCGTGACGCCAGGCGCGAGAACGGCAGGCTTTGCAGCCAGATCGTGCCGGGGCCGGTCAGCTTGGCAAAGAACAGGCCTTCGCCGCCAAACAGGGCCGTCTTGATCTTGCCCACGTACTGGATTTCAAAGTTGACGTTGGGCGTGTAGGCCACCACGCAGCCGGTGTCCACCAGCAGCGTCTGGCCGGCGGCCAGCTCGCGTTTGACGACCGTGCCGCCCGCGTGCACAAAGGCCAGGCCGTCGCCGTCGAGCTTTTGCATGATGAAGCCTTCACCGCCGAAAAACCCGGTGGACAGCTTTTGCTGCACGGCAATGCCCAGCGACACGCCGCGCGCGGCGCACAAAAAGGCGTCTTTCTGGCAGATCAGCGTGCCGCCCAGCTGGCGCAGGTCCATGGGCAAAATCTTGCCGGGGTAGGGCGCGGCAAAGGCCACGCGCTGCTTGGTGGACGCATTGTTGCTGTACACGGTGGTAAACAGCGATTCACCCGTGACCAGCCGCTTGCCCGCGCCCATGAGCTTGCCGAAAAAACCGCCTTGCTGCGCGCTGCCGTCGCCAAACACGGTGTCCATGCCAATGCCGGCGTCCATGAACATCATGCTGCCGGCCTCACCGATGGCCGCCTCGCCCGGGTCCAGCTCCACTTCCACGAACTGCATTTCTGCGCCGCGGATCTCGTAGTCAATCACATCCATCGCCATGTCAAAACTCCGTCAGTTGTCGTGCTGACGGCGATGGTAGCGAATGTTCAAGGCTGTTCTGCGATGTCGATCTTGCGGATGGTTTCGCGGTCGCGCTTGTGGTCCATCTTGCCCAGGGTGTGTTCCAGCAGGTGCAGCAGCTTGTCTGTGGCGCCGCGAAAGGCCAGGTCCTGGTTGGCGGCATGGTGGGTGGTGGCCACGGGTTTGTGGGCGGCCAGGCGGGCCTCCAGCGTGCAGCGCTTGTCGGCCGCGCCCTTGGTGCCATTGTTTTCGTCGCTCAGCTGCACTTCCACACGGGTGATGTCCTGGCTGTAACGCTGCAGCGCCGACACCAGATGGTCAGATGCCCAGCGCTCCAGGGATTCGTTGTTGTCGATGCCGTTGCTTGTATTGACTTGAACCTGCATGTCCAGCTCCTTTCAGGGGTGTTGATGCCAGTGTGCACCCATCTGCGAAACACGGGCGTAGGAAAATTCCGCCTAAGATGCTTGATGCCCTGCTGCCAAGGAACCGCATGAACGAGCCCCTGCCGGCGTTTGAAGTCCTGCCGCGCGACCTGTCGGCCTACCGACGGGGCAACACCGGCGTGGACTACGTACACCGTTTTGATTCAGGCCGCCCGGGCCCGCATGTGCTGGTCAATGCACTGACCCACGGCAACGAGTTCTGCGGCATGACGGCCGCCACCCACCTGCTGGACACCGGCGTGCGGCCCTTGGCGGGTGTGCTGACCATCAGCTTTGCCAACGTGGCGGCCTATGAATCGTTTGACCCGGCCAACCCGTTTGACAGCCGCCAGCTGGTGCACAACCTCAACCGCATCTGGTCGCCGCAATGGCTGGACGGGCCTGAAGACAGCCCCGAACTGCGCCGCGCACGCGCGCTGCGCCCGGTGGTAGACGCAGCCGACCATGTGCTGGACCTGCATTCGACCAACGCCGACGTCGTGCCTTTCTGGGTGTATCCGGCGTTTGAACGCAACGCAGCGGCGGCGCTGGCCATTGCCCGGCCGTCTGTTCATTTTGTGATGCCGGGCGGCCTGGGATCGGGCACACCGCTGATCGAGTACGGCCGGTTCGGGCAAGCATCGGGTTCAGGCGTGGCGCTGGTGGCCGAATGCGGCCAGCATTTCAGCCGCTCGGCCAGCGACCTGGCCACGGTGGTGGCGCGCGACTTCATTGCGCATTTCGGGCTGATGGAACGGGACGCGGGCCCGGTACCCGAGCCGCAACGGCGCTTTGAGCTGCTGCGCACCTGCATGATCCAGACACCGGAGTTCCGCTTCACGCGGCCAGTGCAGGGCTTTGAGGTGTTTGCCAAAGGCGAGTTGATCGCCACGGACGGCGCAGAAGAAATCCGCGCGCCGTGCGATAACTGCACGATCTTCATGCCCGCGCGGCGGGCGATTGTGGGGCGCGA
>CALRYY010000096.1:0-15644 GCA_943372515.1 Ramlibacter sp. 2FC
CCGGGCAAGGTGATCGTGGAGGCCTGCATGCATAAGCTGTTGGCCATCGCCTATGGCGTGCTGCGCTCGGGCAAACCCTTCGACCCCAATCATTTGCAGCACAACGCAACTTGACAAACACAACGGTGTCTTTATGCCGCTGCGCAGAGCACCCCACCCACCTGATCCTGCCACCACGGTTGCGCGCCACCGATTGCATGCCCGTGCGTAGCGGGTTGGTGGTGATGGTGCCCGGTGCAGCGGCATAAAGGAGTAGGACGGCGAAGCCGGCCGGGGGACAGCTGCGGAAGCGGGCACCGTCAGCGCCAACCCGCGGACCAAGGACCAAAGGAACCCAAAGCACTGCCAACCAGACCCCACTACCATTGCACCTCATGAGGGACCTAGCATTCGACGACCTAGCACTGTTCGCACGCGTGGCTGAGCTCGGCACGCTGTCGGCCGTGGCGCGCGAGCGCGACGCGCCGGTCAGCCAGATATCAAGGTCGCTGGCGCGCATTGAAAAATCATGCGGCGCGCGGCTCATCCACCGCTCCACCCACGGCCTGGCGCTCACGCCTGAGGGTGAAACATTCCTGGACTATTGCCACCGCATGGCCGGCACCTTCACCGAGCTGGAGGCCGAGTTTGCCGACAAGGCGCGCGAGGTGGGCGGCACGGTGCGGCTGGCCGTGAGCCCGGCGATGGCGCACTTCCTGATCGTGCCGGGCCTGGCGGGCCTGACCGGGCGTCACCCGCGGCTGCAACTGGACATCCATGCCGACGACCGGCTGGTGGACATGGCGCGCGAAGGCATCGACATGGCGATACGCACCGGCACCATCCAGACCGACGCAGTGATCGCGCGCGAGATCGGCAGCCACACCCGTTACCTGTATGCCAGCCCCGAATACCTCGCTGCGCACGGCACGCCGCAGCACCCCGACGAGCTGGCCGCGCACCGGCTGATCACCAACAGCGTGGCGCAGCACCTGAACCGCTGGCCCTTCACGCTGGACGGCCAGCCGGTGGTGCGTGCGATGCAGGGGCACTACCGCACCGCCTCCACCGGCATCATGATGTCCATGGTGCTCAACAGCCTGGGCATCTGCCGCTGCAACGACCTGATCGCCAAGCCACTGGTGCGCCAGGGGCGGCTGGTGCCGGTGCTGGACAACTATGTGGACGCGCAGCGCTTTCCGATCTACGCGATGATGCTGCCTCAACGCCACCGCCTGCCCAAGATCCGGGCCTGCATTGACTACTGGGCCGAATGGTTCGGCCATATTTGAGTACACCGCCCACATGCAACCCGCCGACATGGCCGACGCCAACATGCCGCCCCCGCTCAAGCGCGCGGGCCCGGGCTTTTTGCTGCGCCATCTGGCGCACTTTGTCGCCCTGGGCTTTGGCTCGGGCCTGAGCCCGGCAGCACCCGGCACGGCAGGCACGCTCTGGGCCTGGTTGGCGTTCTTGTGCATCGGCTTTGTGTTCGAACCCACGGCGGCTCAATGGGGCGCGATCATCGCGGTGACCTTCATGCTGGGCTGGTGGGCCAGCGCCGTCACTGCGCGCAACATGGGCGTGGCCGACCCGGGCCAGATCGTCATCGATGAAATCGCCGCGTTCTGGCTGGTGCTGTGGCTCATCATGCCGGCGGGCTTCTGGGGCCAGCTGGCCGCGTTCGTTTTGTTTCGCTACTTTGACGCGGCCAAGCCGGGGCCGGTGGCCTGGGCCGACCAGCAGTTCAAGGGATTTGGCTGGCGCGGGGCCTTCGGCATCATGTGGGACGACCTGGTGGCTGCCGCCTGCTCGCTGCTGGTCATTGCACTGTGGAGGTTCTGGTGAATACACCCGCTCTTGTGATTGCGCTGGCCGGCAAGCTGCAGGCCCGCAGCTGGATGATGGCCACGGCCGAAAGCTGCACGGGCGGCCTGATCGCCGGCGCCTGCACCGACCTGGCCGGCTCCAGCAACTGGTTTGAACGCGGCTTTGTCACCTATTCCAACGAAGCCAAAACCGAACTGCTGGGCGTGGACGCCGCGCTCGTTGCCACCCACGGCGCCGTGAGCGAGGTGGTGGCCCGCGCCATGGCCTTTGGCGCGGCGCGCCATTCTCGCGCCAAAGTCAGCGTGGCCGTGACCGGCGTGGCCGGGCCGGGTGGCGGCAGCGCCGACAAACCCGTGGGCCTGGTGTGGTTCGGCTTTTCGGTAGACGGTGTGCTGACCAGCGAAAAGCAGCACTTCAGCGGCGACCGCGCCGCTGTACGCGCGGCCACGGTAGCGCATGCGCTGCTCAGGTTGAACCAGCTTCTGGAATGAATCCGTGACCCCCACCGCCGACCCTTCATTGGTGGACTCCCCCCAAGCCTGGCGGCGCCTGCTGGTCACGCTGGCGCTGATGACCGTGGGGGCCAGTGGCATGTATGTGGTGCCCGTGGTGCTGCCGGCGGTGCAGGCCGACTTTGGTGTGGCGCGGGCCGATGCGTCGCTGCCCTACACGCTGCTCATGATCGGCTTTGGCGTGGGCGGCATCCTGATGGGGCGGCTGGCCGACCGTTTTGGCGTGGCGGTGCCGCTGCGCGTGGGTGCCATCGGCCTGGGGCTGGGCTTCCTGCTGGCGGCGCTGTCGGGCAACATCTGGGTGTTTGCCATCGCGCACGGCGTGCTGATCGGGCTGGTGGGCAGCTCGTCCACGTTTTCGCCGCTGCTGGCGGATACGTCCCTTTGGTTCCTGCGGCGCCGGGGCATTGCCGTGGCGGTGTGTGCCAGCGGCAATTATTTGGGTGGCGCCATCTGGCCGCCCATCGTGCAGCACTTTGTACAGACCGTGGGCTGGCGCCAGACCTACCTGGGGCTGGCCGCGTTTTGTACCGTGGCGCTGCTGATGCTGGCCCAGCTGATGCGCCAGCGCCCGCCCGCGCTGGCCGTGCAGCCGCTCAATGCCCAGGGCAAGGTGGCGGGCAGCTTGCCGTTTGGTTTCAGCGTGTGCCAGGCGCAGCTGCTGCTGTGCGTGGCGGGCCTGTCGTGCTGCGTGGCCATGTCCATGCCGCAGGTGCACATCGTGGCCTATTGCACCGACCTGGGCTACGGCGCTGCGCGCGGGGCCGAGATGCTGTCGCTGATGCTGGCCTGCGGCATCGTCAGCCGGTTGATATCGGGCGCGATCTGCGACCGCATTGGCGGCCTGCGCACATTGCTGCTGGGCTCGGCGCTGCAGACGGTGGCGCTGGTGATGTTCTTGCCGTTTGACGGACTGGTTCCGCTGTATGTCATATCAGCGCTGTTTGGCCTGTTCCAGGGCGGCATCGTGCCCAGCTACGCCATCATCGTGCGCGAACACTTCCCTGCGGCCGAGGCCGGCGCGCGCGTGGGCACCGTCATCATGGCCACCATGCTGGGCATGGCGCTGGGCGGCTGGATGTCGGGCAAGGTGTTTGACATCACGGGCAACTACCACGCCGCCTTCATCAACGGCATTGGCTGGAACCTGCTGAACTTTGGCATTGTGCTGATGCTGCTGATGCGGGTGCGCCGCCGTGCGGCGCTGGCGGGGGCCGCACTCTAAACCTGGCGCTGGCCCGGCTCCGGCGCGGCACCAAGCCGGTGGGCTTGACGACCGGCTGAGCCCCCCGCCTGCAGCAGCCCCGCCCGCGCCCCGTGTGCCGCCGCCCGCTCCGCCAAAGGGGTCGCAGGCGCCATGTCCGCATCCATGGTGATGGCACAGACCCCTGCCACGTCATTCCGCTTCCAGAGCACTTGGTCCGCCAAGGACATCTTCCACGATCACGCCAACGATTTCGCCAAGAAGGTCAACGACATGGCCGGCGGCAAGCTCAAGATCGAAGTGCTGCCCTCGGGCGCCGTGGTGCCCCACGTTCCAGCTGCTGGAAGCGGTCAACAAAGGCACGCTGGATGGCGGCCATGGCGTGGTGGCCTAACACTACGGCAAGAACAACGTCCTGGCGCTGTGGGGTTCCGACCCTGCGTTTGGCATGGACCCCAACATGGTCCTGGCCTGGCACCACTACGGTGGCGGCAAGGCGCTGCTGGAAGAAATCTACAAGGCCATCAGCATGGACGTGGTTTCGTACCTGTACGGCCCCATGCCGACGCAGCCCCTGGGCTGACTCGTCGGCGTTGCCTGATCTGCTGTTCAAACCTTACACTGCCTGATAGTGCCGAGCCGCCACGAACGGCTGCTCAATGCAACAAGTCAAACGCTCCAAATGCCCACCTTGCACCGCCATATCGCGGCTGATAGCCGCTATTCTTTAGGCTTCTAAATGATCGCTATGCCTAGTCGCCAAACCATCATCATCCTCGCCGTCGCTGCTGTTTACATTACCCTCTTCGGCGTTCTCTTTGGTAGCCCTTTGGGCATCCTCGGTGACACCGTGCATTGGATTGACTTGACGACCAAATCTCAGCTTGTAAACACACTTGCGATCTTTGGCTTCTCATGTACCGGCGTCGCAGTATGGATTGCAATAGCAAAGCCGAAAAATTCGGCATCGATAGTTGGAGTAATGGCATTTTTTCTCTGGCTGTCAGCATCTTTCGGATTTATATCTGTTGACTGTGCAGTATTCAATTTTTGCGGGCAATCCGATCAAGCCTCCAACTCGTCCTGTTTGCGGAGCTACGATAAGCAAGGCGCATATGCCGACTGCTAATAGGGTCTAAGAAAACTTATGCTCTTCCCTCATCAATGTCTGCAATTCAAACTCAACCCGAGCCGACTCGCACCGAAAGCCTCTAATCGCGGCGCAGCCTAAACCTTAACCATGGAACTTGGACGGAGGCGATATGTGGGTTTCCTGCCGCGTCAAATGTGACTCTCATACGCTTACTGAGAGCGTCTTTCGCCTATTCCAATTGGATGCCCTGAACATCCGTATCAGTGATGTCAAGGAGTGTTCGTTTCTGCTTTCGGTGAAGTCGCTAGACGGATCGGCTTCAGAAGCTGTCCAGATTCATGACTGCCATCGAGTGATCTGCGCGTTGCTTATTTCGCTAAACGTGGGCTCGATTGGATTGTTCTATTGGGCGACCGACCCGTTCATACATCCCGTCCTCCTAGTTACTGATGAACTTAACGAAAAAAAGGGCCGCGCTGCGTCGCTAGTGGTGCACAGCCAAACGGCTGACGAAATGCGTAAGCCTCTGGCGGAAGAGGATGTTGAAAATGCGATGAAAATCTTTGGCATCGTTGCACGCGAGAGATCGCAGGTGTTAACTGGCGAGTATTGCCGCGGCCTTCTCTTACTGCGAATGAACTTTGTTGAGTTAAATTTTCGTCGAGAAGCGTTCATGTGTTTCTACAGAGCCCTAGAGCACTTTGCTGCCGTGAGAATTCTTAAGGTGAAACGGCTTTCAAACGAGCTCAAGGATTTGCAACGGGCAGTTGGAACACTCACGAGCGACAGCGAACTCCTCGATGAGCTAAGAGTGGTTTACTCTATTCGTTCAAGTCAGGGGGCGCATTCACAGGGTCTGCAGCGCGACATTACTTTCGATGAAGTGCGCAAGATGAAAGTGTTCCTTGACTTCGTCATGCACAAAGAGTTCAAGTCCGAAGCGCATCGCGAGTTGGCGCGCCGCACTAGCGAAGCACCGTGAGATATCTGCCGTAGCATGCATGGTCATATCAGGGTTTGCGAGCGCACAGGCCCCAAATCCTGAGACGTAGCAGTCGCTATGCCAGGCTGGAGCGAAAGATGCGCGCTGTGAACATGTGTTTTGCATGTAAGCCGTGGGGGCAGAGCTTGCAATCATGGTGCAAATATGAACATGTGCGCGAGTTCGCACCGCAGGACGGGCTGGCTGCAGGCTTTTAACGGCGGGTCGAGTCAGCCTGACAGAAGAGACGACATCAAATCTCAAAAGAAACCTTGCTCTCAGTTAGCGTATTTGCTAACATTCAGCAGTGGCATTCGAAGTCCAATACTTCCACCCGCGTGTGCTCGCCGAGATTGAGTCTTGGCCAGTCGAAGTGCTCGCTGACTACGCTCGCTTGGTGGAGCTATTAGTGGAGCATGGGCCTCATCTAAGGTTGCCTCACTCACGGGCACTCGGTGAGGGCCTTTTTGAACTTCGCCCGCGCGCAAGCGCCGGCATTGGCCGGGCGTTCTATTGCTTTTTGGTGGGCAAGCGCGTCGTCATCGTTCATGCGTTCGTCAAGAAAACGCAGCAGACACCAGACAGGGAGCTTAAGTTAGCGCGCAAGCGCGCAAAGGAGCTATTACATGGCTGAACTGAAGCACACGCCCGTATCGCATGACCACAAAGCCTTTCTGGCAAAGGCGAGTGCCCGCAAAGGTTTCAAGGAAGCCTACGACACCTTGGAGCTTGAGTACGCGCTGGCTAATCAGCTTTTGAAGGCTCGCACGCGTGCGGGCCTGACGCAGGATGCGATCGCTGAGCGCATGGGAACGACCAAGAGCGCTATCTCGCGCCTGGAGGGCTCGGGTAAGCATGCTCCTTCGTTGACCACGCTGCAAAAGTATGCGCATGCGGTGGGGTGTGAGCTGCAGATTCGGCTGGTGCCGCAGAGGTGATGTCAGCTCTTGCAAGGCGTGGATTGCGGGTCAAGCCCGCAATGACAGGGTAGTGAGCTACACCACAAACGCAGCCAGCGGCCTGCGCGGCGTAGCCGGCGCGGGCGCTGCCGTGTAGCCCAGCCGGCAGAACATCTGCACGGTTTCATCGTCCGCCGTCCTGGGTGCCGCGCGGCCCAGCATCAGCTGGTGGGCGCGCTCATAGTGCGGCGCCATTTCGGCAAACTCCTGCAGGGCCTGGCTCATGGGGTGCATGCCCACGCCCAGCGCGGTCGCCTGCAACTGCAGGCGCACATAGGCGCGGCCGGCGTTGACCTGGTCGGCGCGGCGGTTGCGGCCGGTGAGCCACACAAAGCCCATGGCGGTGCGGCTGTGGCCTTCAAAGCGGGACATCATGGTTTTGTAGGCCTCGCTGCCTTCGGTGGGCGGGTTCTTGCGGTCAAACATGCCCACCGCGTCCACCGCACGCAGGAAGGGGCTGTTCAGGCTAATGCCGTCGCGGTGCTTCAAAATTTCACCGGGGCCCACGCGTGTGAGGTGCACGCTTTCCATCACGGTGCGCGGCGTCAGCAGTTCTACCCTGGCGGATTGCCAGCACAGCTCGCGCAGCGGGGCCAGGGCGGCGGCGTCCACCGTACCGGCGGCCTTGATGCCTTCGCGGCCTGAGCCTGCCGTCAGTGCGCGCAGGGTATCGGCCGCTACCGGCCGGGTGGTGTCAAAGTCGCTCTTGGGTGTGTGGCGGTTCAGGATGTACGCAAACAGCGGGTCGCGCGCGGCGCCGGGCTTGATGGCGATGCGTGCGATGGGCTTGCGGTCCCATTCCTTGAGGTTCGCGGCCAGTTCGCCTTGCGGCCACAGCGTCACGTCTGCCGCCAGGCCCTGCTCGGCCAGCGCAATCACCAGCAGCTCCACAAAGGCGCCGTGGCCGATCAGGATCTGGCGGCCAAACGGGTCGGTGTGCGGCAGCACGCGTTCGCGGTCGGTGTACAGCGTGATGACGTTGGGCTCGCGCAGGTCCACCAGCCAGGGCTGGAGGTTGTGCGGGTTGGGCGCGGTGATGGCATAGGCCACGGCGCGCTTGCGCGCATCGGCTTCAGCGCCGGGGCCTTTCCAGGCCTCTACGGCCGCAGCCGGGTAGGCGCTGCTGATCGAGCAGCCGGCGATGGGGGCGGCGGCAGTGGCGGCAATGGCGCCACCCCCAGCCAGACGGATAAAACTGCGACGGTCCATGGGGTTCTCCTTCAGAGGGGTTAAAGATGTTTCAGCGCTGCATCAGCGCATGCACAACAAAGGGCGCTGACGCAGCCAGGGCCAGCAACAGCGCTTTGACAAATTTCGGGGGCAGTCCGCCTGTGGCACCGGCCAGTGCCACCACCGGCAGCCACTGCATCTGGTGCAGGCCCACAAAGTGCGCGATGCGCAAGTCGGTTTGCGACAGCACCCAGCCGGTCAGCGGCATCCACTGCACCGGCTCCACCAGGGGCTGGGGCCAGTAACCGCGCGGGCCCATGGCGCCGCCGCTGTAGCCGGCCAGCAGCCCGCCCAGCACAAAACCCAGGCCCACGGCCAGCAGCATCGGGGGCCATTGGGTGCGCCGGGCCTGCACCAGTGCCCAGGCGCCCACCCATACCGTCACCAGGACCAGCACGCTGGCGCCCACGGCCATCACGATGCCCAGCGCGGATTCCAGCGCGGTGCTGCGGTTGAAGTGCGACGCCACGCCGCGCCCGCCCTGCAGCGTGATGTAGCCCGCCTCAAACAGCACCACGGCCAGCCACAGCAGCCATATGCCACGCGGCATGGCGCACCGGCGCAGGCGTTCGTTCAGCAGGCCCAACGCCCAGGCAATAGTGGCGGTCTGCAGTGCCAGCGCCAGCTGGAATTTCAGCGGCTTCGTCCACACGCCCGCATAGCCCAGGTTGCGGTCGTCCACCAGCGCGGCCAGGCTGGTCAGCACCGCTGCGGCCAGCAGCGCCCCGGCCAGCTGCCACAGGCGGCGGGTGACGGGAACTTCGGTGTGTGCGGGGGTCATCGTCAGGGTGAGGCTTGTCATGTCGTTGCTCCGGGGTGGGTCAGGCAACGGCCGCTGTGGCGTTGCCCGCGCGGGTCAACAGCCCAAGGTCTTCAAGCGACTGACGCACCGCGTCGTCAAACGGCGTGCGCGGCTCGTCGCCGATCAGCGCGCACAGGCGCTTGTTGTGCAGCTGGTGCGGCGTGCGCCACAGGTAGCGCATCTCGGCCAGCGCGGCCAGGGTGGGCACAACCAAGCCCGCCACGCGTAGCAGCGGCCAGGGCATGCGGCTCACGCGCAGCGTTCCATCCTGCGGCAACCAGCCCTGGTCCCAGGCCACGCTGGTCAGCGCATCCACCCACTGCTGCCCGGTCACGGTATGGCCGGCAAAGTGCAGCAGCGCAAACGCGTCCAGCCCGTTGCGCTGCTGCGCCACTTTCACAAACGTGCGCGCCAGGTCGGGCAGGTAGGCCCAGGGCGTGGCCACGTCCAGCGGGCCAGGCCAGGTCACGCGCCCGCGCGCCAGGTCCTTGGCCACAGCCTGGTCCAGCCACGAACCGGTGCCACTGCCGAAAAAGTCGCCCGCGCGGATGACCACCGCACGCAGGCTGCCATCTTGCGTGGCGGCTTGCAGCCGCTGTTCCATGGCGATGCGGATGCGGCCCTTGACGCCGGTGGCCTGCTGCGCCGCACCCTCGCGCAGCAGCGCCGGCATGGCTTCGCCAAAGTTGTAGACGTTGCCCGGCATCATCAACGTGGCGCCCAGCACCTGGCTGATGCGAATGGCTGATTCCAGCAGCGCGGGTGCTTGCGCGCGCCAGGCCTTGTGGGTGTACACGGGGTTCAGGCCGTTCACCACCACAGCGGCGCCGCGTGCAGCGTTCGCCAACGCGCCAGTGTCGGATGGCTCCAGCGCCAACCAGTGCACCCCCGCAATGGCTGGGCCCTGCGCGCCAGGGCGCACCTGGCCCAGCACCTGCCAGCCCGCACGGGCAAAGGCACGGGCTGCGGCCTGGCCGAAGCGGCCGCGTGCGCCAAGAATGAGGACGGTGGATGCGGTGGTCATGGTCAGGTTCCAGATTTGTGTAGCGATGAGGGTGATTGTGAAAACTGCGCGCGCGTTACACAATTGCTTATCGATCCATACCTGAGTTTCAAAAATGAATAACAGCTTTGACTGGACGCTGGTGCGTTCCTTTCTGGCCGCGCTGGAGCAAGGCAGCCTGCTGGGTGCCGCCAAAGTCATCAAGGCCAGCCAGCCCACCATCGGCCGCCACATCGCCGAGCTGGAAAGCCAGCTGGGCGTGGTGCTGTTTGAGCGCACCGGTCGCGGCCTGCTGCCCACCGACATGGCGCTGCGCCTGGCCGATGCCGCCCGCGCCATGGAGGCCGGTGCGCATCAGATGGCGCGCGGTGTGTCGGGGGCGGACGGCGCTGTATCGGGTACGGTGCGCATCACGGCCAGCCAGCCGGTGGCGTGCTTCCTGCTGCCGCCGCTTCTGGCGCAGATGCGCCTTGCCCTGCCGGACGTGCAGGTGGAGCTGGTGGCCAGCAATGCCGTCAGCAACCTGCTGCGCCGCGAGGCCGACATTGCCGTTCGCATGGTGCAGCCCGACCAGGCCACGTTGGTGGCCAAACGGGTGGGCAAGGTGTCATTGAGCGCCTGCGCGCACCAGGATTACCTGCGCCGGCGCGGCATGCCGCGCCAGCCCACTGACCTGCTCACGCACGAGCTGGTGGGCGCCGACCGTAATGACGACATCCTCAAAGGCTTTTCGGCCATGGGTTACCCGGTGACGCGCGAGCATTTTGCGTTTCGCACCGACGACCTGATCGCGTCCTGGGAGGCCGTGCGCAACGGCCTGGGTGTGGGCTTCATGGCTGACTACCTGATCCGCAGCGACAGCGCCATCGTGCCGCTGCTGCCCATGCTGAAGATCCCGCCGCTGCCCGTATGGCTGACCGTTCACCGCGAGATCCGCACCAGCCGGCGCATCCGGGCGGTGTACGATTTCCTCGCCCAAGCTATCCCCAAGGCACTTTGAAAGGCCCCCATGCATCCGAACGCAGACACCATCACCAAGTTCTACGCGGCCTTTGCCCGGCTGGACGCCGAGGCCATGGCGCAGTGCTACGCCCCCGACGTGGCGTTTGACGACGAGGTTTTCTCGCTGCGCGGCAAGGAGGCCACGATGGGCATGTGGCGCATGCTGTGCGAGGCCACGCGCACCAAAGGCATGGCCGACTGGAAGCTGGAGTACAGCGGCATCGAGGCCGACGCCACGACCGGCCGTGCCCACTGGGACGCGCATTACCGCTTCAGCGCCACGGGGCGGCTGGTGCTCAACCGCATTGACGCCGCGTTCACCTTCAACCCGCAGGGGCTGATTGCCACGCACCGCGACCGCTTTGACTTCTGGTCCTGGTCGCGCCAGGCGCTGGGCACGCCGGGCCTGCTGCTGGGCTGGACGCCGCTGCTGCGCAACAAGGTGCGCGCCACCGCCGCGGGCAACCTGGCAAAGTTCAACGCGGCCAAGGGGCGGTGATGGCGTGGTTTGAAGGCTTTGAGTCGCGCCACTTTGCGCTGAAGGAGTCAACAGCGTTTGCACGCTTTGGCGGCGACCGCAGCAAGCCCGCGCTGCTGCTGTTGCACGGATTCCCGCAAACGCATGTGCTGTGGCACCGCGTGGCGCAGCAGCTGCAAAAAGACTTTTTCATCGTCATGCCCGACCTGCGCGGTTATGGCGATTCGTCCCACGCGCCGGGCTTGCCCGACCACAGCAACTACAGCAAGCGCGCGATGGCGCAGGACGCGGTGGACGTGATGGACGCGCTGGGCCTGGACAGCTTTTATTTGTGCGGGCACGACCGTGGCGGCCGCGTGGCGCACAGGCTGGCGCTGGACCATACGGCACGCGTGATGAAGCTGTGCGTGATCGACATCGCGCCCACGCTGGACATGTACAACGCGACCAACCTCCAGTTTGCAACCTACTACTACCACTGGTTCCACCTGATCCAGCCGTCACCCCTGCCCGAGACGATGATTGCCGGCAACGCGCGCGCCTACCTGCACGCCAAGCTGGGCGGCTGGGGCAGTGCGGGGCTGAACTACATTGAGCCCCAGGCGCTTGCCGAATACGAACGGTGTTTTTGCCGCGACGAAGCCATCCATACCGCGTGTGAAGACTACCGCGCCAGCGCCGGCATCGACCTTCTGCATGACCGCGAAGGCCGAGCGCGCGGCGACAAGGTGGCCTGCGACATCCACGTGCTGTGGGGCGAGCGCGGCGTGGTCAACAAGCTGTTCAAGCCGCTGGACCTCTGGCAGGCCCAGTGCGCGGGCCAAGTGACAGGGCAGGCCGTGCCCGCCGGGCATTTCATCCCTGAAGAGCTGCACGCGCAGACAGCGCAGGCACTTGACGGTTTTTTCCGGTAAGGCGCCATGCTCAACCAGCTCAACAACCATTACCCCGTGCGCTACACCATCCTGGGGCTGTGTGCCTTCGGCCTGCTGCTGAGCCTGTTCAGCCTGATCGTGTTTGGTATCGGCTGGATTGCGCTGCTGTGTTTCGCCCTGCTGCTGGCCGTGGGCGTGTACGACCTGCGCCAGTCGCGCCACTCCATCCTGCGCAACTACCCCGTCATCGGCCACATGCGTTTTGCGCTGGAGTTCATCCGCCCCGAGATGCGGCAGTACTTTATTGAAAGCGACCGCGAGGCCGAGCCTTTCTCGCGCGCGCAGCGCTCGCTGGTGTACCAGCGCTCCAAGGGCGAGCCCGACAACCGCCCCTTCGGCACGCAGCTGGACGTGGGCGCGCAGGGCTATGAGTGGATCAACCAGTCCATGCAGCCCACGCAGGTGCCGTCGCACGACTTTCGCGTGACCATCGGTGCAGGCCGCGCGCAGCCGTACAGCTGCAGTGTGTTCAACATTTCGGCCATGAGCTTTGGCTCGCTGTCGGCCAATGCCATCCTGGCGCTCAATGCAGGCGCCAAGCGCGGCGGCTTTGTGCACGACACGGGCGAGGGCT
Source organism: Ramlibacter sp. 2FC (assembly GCA_943372515.1). GTDB lineage: Bacteria > Pseudomonadota > Gammaproteobacteria > Burkholderiales > Burkholderiaceae_C > RAM1. The sequence goes on from CALRYY010000096.1 coordinate 12,584, forward strand.
CAATTTCGAGCCACCACAGGGTGCATGGCGGCGATCTGATCTGGGAGATCGGCTCGGGCTATTTTGGTTGTCGCAACGACGACGGCAGCTTCAGTGAAGAACGCTTTGCCGCCAGCGCCAACGACCCGCAGGTGAAGATGATCGAGCTCAAGCTGAGCCAGGGCGCCAAGCCGGGGCACGGCGGCATCCTGCCCGGCCCCAAGGTCACGCCCGAGATCGCGCTGGCGCGCGGCGTGCCGGTGGGCGTGGACTGCGTGTCGCCGTCATCGCACAGCGCGTTTCGCACGCCGCTGGAAATGATGCATTTCATCGAGCGGCTGCGCACTTTGAGCGGCGGCAAGCCCACGGGCTTCAAGCTGTGCATCGGCCACCCGTGGGAATGGTTCGGCATCGTCAAGGCCATGCAACAGACCGGCATCACGCCCGACTTCATCGTGGTGGATGGGGCCGAGGGCGGCACGGGTGCCGCGCCGCTGGAGTTCAGCGACCATGTGGGCGCGCCGTTGCAAGAGGGCCTGCTGCTGGTGCACAACACGCTCAAGGGCGTGGGCCTGCGCGAGCAGATCAAGCTGGGCTGCGCGGGCAAGGTCATCACAGCATTCGACATTGCCCGCATGATGGCGCTGGGCGCTGACTGGTCCAACGCGGGGCGCGGCTTCATGTTCGCCCTGGGCTGCATCCAGGCGCAGACCTGCCATACCGGCCACTGCCCCACGGGCGTGACCACACAGGACGCGCTGCGCCAGCAGGCGCTGGTGGTGCCCGACAAGGCCGAGCGCGTGTACCAGTACCACCGCAACACCCTGCACGCCTTGAAAGAGCTGGTGCAGGCCGCCGGCCTGACCCACCCCAACGACATCACAGCCCACCACATCGTGCGCCGCCTGGACGACACCGAGGTGCGCCTGCTGGCCAACCTGCTGCCGCAGGTGGCGTCGGGCGCGCTGCTGGACCGCGACATCAGCAGCCTGCACAACGTGTTCAGGCTTTATTGGCCCAAGGCACGGGCCGAGAGCTTCAAGCTGGCGATGTAGCGGGCGGTGCGAGCGTGGAGCGCGCAGCCGCGCCGCGCGCCTGCAGCCGTTTGGCCATGCTGAGCACGGCGGCGTCCTTGCTCAGCAGCAGGGCACCGTGGGCCACGGCCAGATCGATGAACTTCTGGTCGTCGGTATCCTTGCAGGTGATGTCGGCCTTTGGGGCGACATCAACGGTGCGCACATGACGGTCAAACGCGGCCAGCACCTGCGTCGCGTCCAGCTGGTAGAACGCCAGACGCGGAATGATCTTGGGATAGGCCAGCACGCGCTGCAGCTCGTCGCGCATGGGTTGTGTGGCGATCCATTGCAAGGTCCCATCCTTCAAACCATCACGCACCGGCAGTGCGGCTGCGTCGCTGAACACAAACGCGTCCAGCACGATATTGGTGTCAAGAATGACTGTCTGGGGCAGCTGGCTTGTCACGGGCAGACCCTTTGATCATGTCAAAGCGGAACAGCCGGCATTCGATCGGGCCGTTCCACATGGGCACGCGGCGCGACTCCTTCAGCCGCATTTTGGAAGGCAGCTTGAGGTCGGGCGTCAGCAGCCAGGCCGTCCAGCCAGCATAGTTTTTCTTCCAGTGCGTGGCCAGCTGGCTGAAGAATTCGCCGCCGTCTTCGGTCTGCGCGCTTTCTCGTGCGCCAAAGCGGCCCTGGCTCTGCGCACCGGCCACGCCCGCCGCTTCAATGCGTTCGCCATACGGCGGGTTCAGCAGCATCACACCCGGCACTTCAGACGGTGGCATGCGTTGCAGCGCGTCACCGCCACGCAACTGCACCACTTCATCGACGCCCGCGCGCTGGGCATTGCGCTGCGCGAAGTCCACCATGCGGTGGGCCACGTCGCTGCCAAACACGGGCGCGGTGGGCTCGTGCTGCGCAGCCTGTGCTTCGGCCTTCAGCGCGTCCCACACATGCCCCTGGAAGGGCAGCATTTTTTCAAATGCAAAGCGGCGCAGCGAGCCCGGCGCGATGTTGCAGGCGATCTGCGCGGCCTCGATGGCAATGGTGCCGCTGCCGCAGCACGGGTCGTACAACGGCACGCCATTGGCGCACTGCTCGTGCCAGCCGCTGGCGGCAATCATGGCGGCGGCCAGCGTCTCTTTCAGCGGGGCGTCGCCCTTGTCTTCGCGCCAGCCGCGCTTGAACAACGGCTCGCCCGAGGTGTCGATGTACAGCGTGGCTTCGTCGGTGGTCAGGTGCACATGGATGCGCACATCCGGCCAGCGTGTTTCCACATTGGGCCGCTCGCCGCCCTTGTGGCGGAAACGGTCGGCCACGGCGTCCTTGACCTTGAGCGCGGCAAAGTTCAGGCTTTTGAGTGGGCTGTGCTGTGCCGTCACTTCGATCTTGAAGGTCTGGCGCGTTGTGAACCAGATCTCCCACGCGACGGCGCTGGCGGCTTCGTACAAATCGTTTTCACTGCGGTACGGCGTGTGCGACAGCTGCACCAGCACGCGCTGCGACAGGCGGCTGTGCAGGTTCAGCCGCAAGGCGTCGCGCCACGACGAGCGCAGCAGCACGCCGCCGCGCCCGGTCATCAGGTCGTTGCCCGCCAGGCCGGTGATGCCGTGCACCTCGTCGGCCAGCAGGCCTTCCACGCCGGCGGCGCAGGGCAAAAAGAGTTGAAGCTGGTTCATCCGGCCCTTACTTTCGGACCAGCAACGTGGCCAGCTCGGGCATCAGCGCCTCGGGCGCGGCCTGGTGCGCGCCTTCCAGCGTGGCCAGCACGGCGGCGGCGATACCCCGGGCGGAATCCGCGTCACCCGCCATGGTGTTGTAGTAGCCCAGGTCCTTGCAGGCATTGGCCAGCGAGAAGCGCAGGCTGGCGGTGTCGCCCGACAGCAGGTAGGGGCGCAAGCGCTCCAGTGCCACACCGCCGCCACCGCCCTTGGCCAGGATGTCCACAAAGGCTTCGGGCGGCACACCATGTTGCGCCGAGCAGGCGGCGGCCTCGGCAATCAGCGCCACCGTGCCCAGCGACACAAAGTTGTGCAGCAGCTTCATGCTGTGGCCCGCGCCGA
>CALRYY010000097.1:0-15612 GCA_943372515.1 Ramlibacter sp. 2FC
GCGCGCGAAGCGCGCTTCGTTTCTGACTCGCCGCGGCTGTTAGAACGGAGTGCGCAGCACGAAGTGAGTTCTGCGGCGCGACCCTGTGACGAGCACCTCAGCGCAGTCGAAGCGCAGCGTAGACCGCCACAGTGTGAGCCCCCGCCGGGCACCGCCTGCCGCGAAGCGGCGAGAGAAGTATCGGCCCGCATCTCAATACGGCAACTGCTGCGGACGCCGCGAAGAAATCACCCCGGTGTTCACCCCAAACCACCCAAGCCCGCCAAACAGCCGCGCATGCTCTATCTTCACGCAACGGTCCATCACCACATCCAGCCCGGCATCACGGGCTTTTTGCGCAGAGGGTTCATCAACAACACCCAGCTGCATCCACAGGCACTTCGCCCCAATGGCAATCGCTTCATCGGCAATGGGTGGAATGTCGGCGCTCTTGCGAAAGCAGTCCACCATGTCGATGGTGTGGTGCTGGGCCGCTGCCGTCACGCTGGGGTAGCAACGCTCACCGAGGATATCGGTGGCGGACGGGTTGACCGGCACGATCCGGTAACCGTGCGACTGCATGTACTTGGCCGCAAAAAAACTGGGCCGGTGCCACTGGGGCGACAGGCCCACGACTGCAATGGTCTTGCAGGTACCGAGGATGCGGCGCAGTTCGCTGACAGTGCTCATGCGCACAGTGTACGCATGAGGGCCAGCGAACGATTTCAGGACTTGTACTTGATCGAGCAGCCATAGGGCCGGGTGCTGGCCGCCGTCAGCGGCTTGCCGGCCAGGGCTTCGGTCAGGCCGGTCTTGACGTAGTTGGTGGCTTTGGCGATGTCAGCCGCGTTGGCCGACGGGATGCTGTCGATGCCGCCCGCGTAGATCAGCTGGCCCTGCGGGTTGACGATGTACATATGCGGCGTGGTGCGCGCGCCGTAGGCCTTGCCCACGGTGCCCTCCTCGTCCATCAGCACAGCGCTGGGCGCGGACTTGCGTTCGTTCTTCCAGGCAACGAGCTTGGCGGGCTCCAGATAGTCACCGCTGGCTTTTTCTGTGCTGTTGATGGCCAGCCACACCACGCCCTTGCCCGTGGCGTCTTTCTGGGTGGCGGGCATGTTGCCGCTGTTGTAGTGCTTCTGCACAAACGGGCAGCCGGGGTTGGTCCATTCCAGCACCACGTGCTTGCCCTTGTAGTCGGACAGCTTCACGGTCTTGCCGGTGGCGTCTTTCAGGGTGAAGTCGGGCGCAGGCTGGCCCACGGTGGCGGCGGCATGGACACCCGCGGCGAAGGCCAGGGCGGACAGGGCAAAAAGGGTACGGCGCAACATGGTCGGTTCTCCTAGAGTTTGGCGATGACAGAGCGGACTTCCTCCACCCCCAGTACTTCGGACAGCACCACAGGCGGGCTGCCCTTTTTGTAGAACACGTACACCGGCACGCCGTTGCGGCCCAGCTGGGCCAGCGCGGCCGTGATGGCCGGGTCGCGCCGCGTCCAGTCGGCGCGCAACAATGCTACGTTTTTGGCGGCCAGGTCGGCAAGCACATCCCCGTGGGCCAATGTGGTCTTCTTGTTGTACTGGCAGGTCACGCACCACGCGGCGGTGAAGTCCACAAACACCGGCTGGCCCGTGTCCACGATCTGCTCCACGCGGCCCGGCTCCCAGGCCTGCCAGCGCGAACCGGCGGCCGTGGTGGCAGCACTGGCCTGGCCCTGGGTGATGTAGCTGCCCGCGCCCCAGGCCAGCGCGCCCAGCAGCACGACCGACACTGTGCCCAGCGCTACGCGCGCGGACCCGCGCAGCGTCAGCGCCCACACCACCAGGCTCAGGGCCACCAGCAGTGCCAGCAGCGCGCCCGCGCCGTCGATGCCGCTTTGCTGGCCCAGCACCCAGACCAGCCAGGCCACGGTGGCAAACATCGGAAACGCCATGAGCTTGCGGAAGGTCTCCATCCACGCGCCCGGTCTCGGCAGCGCGCGCGCCACAGCGGGCACCCAGCTGGCGAGCAGGTAAGGCAGGGCCATGCCCACGCCGATGGCGGCAAACACCAGCAGCGCCTGCGCGGCGGGCAACCCCACAGCAAAGCCCAGCGACGCGCCCATGAAGGGCGCGGTGCAGGGTGATGCAATGGCCACGGCCAGCACGCCCGACAGGAATGAATCGAGCGTGGGGTTTTTGGCCTGCAGCGACGCCACGCTGGACGGCAACAGGTTGCCAAACTCGAACACGCCGGCCAGGTTCAGCCCGATGACGGTGAACAGGGCCGCCAGCGCCGCCACCACGGCGGGCGACTGCAGCTGAAAGCCCCAGCCAATGGATTCACCCGCCGCGCGCAGGCCCAGCATCAGCGCGCCCAGCGCCATGAACGACACCACAACACCGGTGGTGTAGGCCACGCCGGCGCGGCGGTGCGCACGCCAGTCCTCGGCATGCCGGGTGAAGCTCACGACCTTGATGGCCAGCACCGGGAACACGCAGGGCATCAGGTTCAATATCAGCCCGCCGATCAGCGCGCCCAGCAAGGCGGCTGCCAGCGTGAGGGAGGGCGCATTGGATGCTTGGGCGGCGTTGGCTTTCAAAGCCGCGTCCAGCGCAGGCGACACCGTGGCGGCTGCCGCTACCGTGGGCCAGGTGCCCAGCACTTTCAGCTCGGCGCGGTACGCCTCGTTGCCCGACGCCAGCACAAATGGCATGACCGACGGGCTGTTGCTGCGTTGGGCCGACAGCGGCACGCTGGCCGTCCAGACCGCGCCCGTCCAGCCCTGGATGGGCGTGGCGGCGGTTTCGATCACTTCAGGCGTTTCGGGGAACACATCCAGCGTCTTGCCGCGCAGCGACACCGGCAGGTTCTGCACGGTGATCCTGATGGCATTGCCGTCGATCTGCACCTGGCTGTCGGGCACGATGCCGGTGTTGCCCATGAGCGGGCGCGGCTGGGCCTTGAACGAAGCGTCAAATGCGGCGCCGTGGATGGCCGTGGTGCTTTTGACCGGCAGCTTGAGCGTGAACTCGCCTTCTTCAGGAATGCATTCCTTCTTGCAGACCAGCCAGGCGGCCTTGAGCTTGATGTCCAGCTCGCCCGACAGCAGGCCGGGCTTGAATTGGGGCGTGATGGTCAGCGGCACCGGCAGCAGCACGGTGTTTTCATAGCCGTAGTTGGCTAGCGTGCCGATCGGGATTTTCTTCGGCGTGGGCCAGGCAATGTCGCCGGCGGTCACGCCCGCAGGCAGCGTCCATTCCAGCACGGTGGGCAGCCCCGAGTCGCCGGAGTTTTTCCAATAGGTGTGCCATTCGGGCTTGTGGGTGATCTGCAGGCCCACCCAGACCGGCTTGCCGGGCTCCACCCCATCGGGCGCGTGGGCCATCAGCTCGGCGCGCACCTGGTCGGTGGTGACCACTGACTTCGCGCCTGTATTCGTGGGACTCTGGGCGTGGGCGCCGGTCAGCAGCGCGGCAGCCGTGGCAAGGGCGAAGGCAAAACGGGGCAATGTCATGGCAGAGGTGGGAGCGCCTGGGGTGTCTTTAAGTTCCATGCGGGACGAGCCGGCCTCAGGCGAACCCCAGCACCACGCGCCGCGTCATGGCGCTTTTCTTCTCGATCTTGGTCACCACCACAGCACCGATTTCACGCGTATTGGCCACGTGGGTGCCGCCGCAGGGCTGCAGGTCCACCGCATCGGCAGTGTCGCCAATGCGGATGGTGCGCACCACGCCGCTGCCGCGCGGCGGGCTCACGCTCATGCTCTTGACCAGGGCCGGGTTGGCGTCCAGTTCGGCGTCGGTGATGCTGCCCACAGTCACCGGGTGGGCCGCTGCCACCAGCGCGGCAATACCCTGGGTCAGCGCATCCTTGTCCAGCGCCTCGGTCATGTTGAAGTCCATGCGCGCGTACTCGGGCGTGATCGAGCAGCCGTTGACCAGCTGCGGCACCACACGGCACAGCAGGTGCGTGGCAGTGTGAAAGCGCATGAGCTTGTGGCGGCGCTCCCAGTCGATGCGGGCGGTTACCGCGTCGCCGGCTTTGAGTGCGGCAAGGGCTGCTTCCTGCCCCGGTGCCGGCACGTGCACGATGTCGGCTGTGGGCTTGCCCTCGGCGTCCTTGCCCTTGCGGGTGTCGGCGATGGTGAGGGTGGTGCCATCGGCCAGCACCAGCGTGCCGGCGTCACCGGCCTGCCCGCCGCCCAGTGGATAGAACACCGTGCGGTCCAGCACGATGCCCAGTTCGGTCACGGCGGTCACGGTGGCGGTGCATTCGGTGAGGTAGGCATCCTGCCTGAAGAGGTCTTGGGTCATGTGGCAGATGGTAGCCAAGGCGCGAAACCCCTGTCTTGTGCACGTTGCGGCATTTGCCTACAGGCCCGGCCCGGTGGGGGCTACAGACTGGACAGCACAAGCCCTTGTATGCCTCTGGAGACCGCCATGAAATCCCTGTTGATTCCCCTGACCCTCATCGCCGCCGTTCTGTCCGGTTGCAGCGAGAACGCCCGCCTGCCGTTTGAAGCGGGCACCGGCCCCCGGCCTGAGCTGCCGCCACCCAACAAGACACTGATCCCGACATTGAACATTGCGCCGGCCGATCCATGGCCCGCCGGCACGATGCCCGTGGCGGCCGCGGGCATGAAGGTGCAGCCCTTTGCCCGCGACCTGAACCACCCGCGGTGGTTGCTGGTGCTGCCCAACGGCGATGTGCTGGTGGCCGAGGCCAACCGGCCGCCCAAGCCCGAAGGGGCACCTGCCAGCATCATGGGCTGGGTCAAGGGCAAGGTCATGGCCCGGGCTGGCGCCGGTGTGCCCAGTGCCGACCGCATCACGCTGCTGCGCGATGCAGACGGCGACGGCACGGCCGAGGTGCGCACCACGCTGCTGGACAAGGCGGCGGGGCTGATGTCGCCCTTTGGCATGGCGCTGGTGGGCAACGAGCTGTACGTGGCCAATGCCGATGCGCTGGTGAAGTACCCTTTCACGCCCGGCGAGCTGAAGGTCGCCGGCCCCATGGCCAAGGTGACCGATCTGCCCGCGGGCATCAACCACCACTGGACCAAGGCATTGATCCCCAATGCCGACGGCAGCAAGCTGTATGTCACGGTGGGCTCCAACAGCAACGTGGGCGAAAACGGCATGGCGGCCGAGGAAGGCCGCGCCGCGATCTGGGAAGTAGACCGTGCCAGCGGCGCCAAACGCCTGTTTGCCAGCGGCCTGCGCAACCCCAACGGCATGGGCTGGGAGCCGCAGACAAAAGCGCTGTGGACCGTGGTGAACGAGCGCGACGAAATCGGCAGCGACCTGGTGCCCGACTACCTCACGTCGGTCAAAGACGGCGCCTTTTATGGCTGGCCCTGGAGCTACTACGGCACCCATGTGGACGTGCGCGTGCAGCCCCCGCGCCCTGACCAGGTGGCCAGGGCTTTGGTGCCCGACTACGCCCTGGGTGCCCATGTGGCGCCGCTGGGCATGACGTTCTCTGACGACCGCATGGGCGCGCCCTACAACAGCGGCGCATTCATCGGCCAGCACGGCTCATGGAACCGCAAGCCGCTGTCGGGCTACAACGTGGTGTTTGTGCCGTTTGTGAACGGCCTGCCCAGTGGCAAGCCGGTGGACGTGCTGACCGGTTTTGTCAGCCCCGACGGCAGGGCCTGGGGCCGCCCGGTGGGCGTGGCGCTGGACGGCAGGGGGGCGCTGCTGGTGGCCGATGACGTGGGCAATGTTGTGTGGCGCGTGGGGCGCTGATGCCGCGCTGCAGGCCCGGGGCTCAGGCGTGGCCCAGCAGGCGTTTGGCGTTCAGGTAGGTTGGCACTTCCACCCACTGGCCGTCCACCAGCGCGCGTTCATCGCCTCGGGCGCGGGCTGCTTCAAACTCACTGACGACACGTCGCGCTGCAGCCAGGTCCGACACGTTGGGGGTCAGTGCATCGCGCAGCGCCAGCGCATGGTCGGGCCGCACCAGGCTCTTGTTGCGGTACCCCAGGCGGCGCGAATACCGGGCCTCCTGGACGGCGCCGGCCACGTCGCTGAATGTGTAGGGCGCGTCAACCGGTTCAATGCCGGCTGCCCGGCACTCCAGCACAAAGCGCCGGCGCGCGTAGTCCAGCTCGGTGGCTTCGCGGCTGCGCTCGGCGCACAGGTCGGTGGCCAGGTCTTCGGCGCCCAGCAGCGCGCAGCGGATGCGCGGGCTGGCACCCGCGATCTCGCGCAGGTTCACTACGCCCAAAGCGGTCTCGCACACGGGCAGGATTTCTGTCGTGCCTTCAGGGATGCCCAATGTGCGCTCCAGCGCGGTGAGCGATTCATCCAGCGCGCGCATGTCCAACGCGGTCGCGCTCTTGGGGTAGGCCACGATGTCGGGGCGCCCCGGCATCACCTGCTGCAGGTCCAGGGAGCCATCGGCATCCAGCGGGTTGATGCGCACACACACCAGCGCACCGGCATCGCGCCAGCGCTGGTACAGCGCCGGGGCCAGGGCGCGGGCCTCGGGGCGGCGCGCGGGCGGGGTGAAGTCTTCCAGGTCCTGGATCAGCACGTCGGCGCCGCTGGCCACCATGGCGTCATGGCTGGCCCTGTCCGCGCCCGCGCCAAACAGCCAGGTGCGGCGCAGTGCCGGGGGAAGCCGGGTGGGGGTGGTGACGGTCATGGCGCAGTATCGCAAAGCTGCACGTTTCTGGCCGTGCGCCAGACCACGTCAGAAGGCAGAACCCAAGAAAAAGCCCGGGGCCTTGCGGCGCCGGGCTTGAAGCGGTTACCCGCCTGCTAACTGCCCTGTTCAGGGCTTGCTGGCCGTGGGAAACGGCCAGGCTGCCTGCGGGTTCAGAGTGGTCTGAGCCGCGGGGGCAGCGGGAGCAGGGGCTGCTTTGGCTGCAGGTTTGGCAGCGGGCTTTTTCGCTGCTTTCTTCGCAGCGGGCTTTTTCGCTGCTTTCTTGGCTGCAGGCTTTTTGGCAGCAGGCTTCTTGGCAGCGGCCTTCTTCGCAGGGGCCTTCTTCGCAGGGGCCTTCTTGGCAGCGGCCTTCTTCGCCGGAGCCTTCTTGGCCGCTACTTTCTTGGCTGCCGGCTTCTTGGCGGCGACCTTCTTGGCGGCTACCTTTTTGGCCGGGGCCTTCTTGGCGGCTACCTTCTTGGCTGCCGGCTTTTTCGCGGCGGCGACCTTTTTGGCCGGGGCTTTCTTCGCTACGGCCTTCTTGGCGGCCGGTTTCTTTGCAGTTGCCATTTTCATTTCTCCTAATCAAGTTGATCAACATCAACCAAAGAAGCACTCCATGCCTGTTGGGGGCAGGAAGCGATCCATCAGGTTGGGCACATGGCCCAGCCTCATGAACACCGTAGCCTGCGCTGCACCGGGCTCTTTGGCCGGTTGTCAGCGCGGGCGAATCTCAACGCACTCGCAGTTGCCTTAAATCAATTCAGTCCCAGGAAAGCGCGCCACCCGACTGGTACTCAATCACGCGGGTTTCGAAGAAGTTGCGCTCTTTCTTCAAGTCAATCATTTCGCTCATCCAGGGGAAGGGGTTCTCCTCATTGGGGAACAGGGCTTCCAGGCCGATCTGCGTGGCGCGGCGGTTCGCGATGTAGCGCAGGTAGCCCTTGAACATGGACGCGTTCATGCCCAGCACGCCACGCGGCATGGTGTCTTCGGCGTATTTGTATTCGAGCTCGACGGCCTTGGCGAACAGGGCCTTGATCTCGGTCTTGAATTCGGCCGTCCACAGGTGCGGGTTCTCCAGCTTGAGCTGGTTGATCAGGTCGATGCCGAAATTGCAGTGCATTGATTCATCGCGCAGGATGTACTGGTACTGCTCGGCGGCGCCGGTCATCTTGTTCTGGCGGCCCAAAGCGAGGATCTGCGTGAAGCCGACGTAGAAGAACAGGCCTTCCATCAGGCAGGCGAACACGATCAGGCTCTTGAGCAGGGTCTGGTCGGTCTCGTGCGTGCCGGTGCGGAAGTTGGGGTCGCTGATGGCTTCAATGAAGGGGATCAGGAACTCGTCCTTGTCGCGGATGGACTGGACTTCGTTGTAGGCGTTGAAGATTTCGGATTCATCCAGGCCCAGCGATTCGACGATGTACTGGTAGGCGTGGGTGTGAATGGCTTCTTCAAAGGCCTGGCGCAGCAGGAACTGGCGGCACTCAGGCGCCGTGATGTGGCGGTAGGTGCCCAGCACGATGTTGTTGGCGGCCAGCGAATCGGCGGTGACGAAGAAGCCAAGGTTGCGCTTGATGATGCGACGCTCGTCTTCGGTCAGGCCGTTGGGGTCTTTCCACAACGCGATGTCGCGCGTCATGTTCACTTCCTGTGGCATCCAGTGGTTGGCGCAGGTGGCAAGGTATTTTTCCCAGGCCCACTTGTACTTGAACGGCACCAGCTGGTTGACGTCGGTCTGGCCGTTGATGATGCGCTTGTCGGCGGCATTCACGCGGCGATGTGCAGTGGCTGCAGCAGCGGCAGCCACAGGCTTGAGAGGTTGTGCAACGGGTACCACCGCGCCGTCATCGAGTGTGCGCAGCGCAGGTTGTGCAGCAGGGTTCGATGGCGAGGGGGCTTGTGAAAGAGGTGAGTAGTCCACCTCGCGGCCCGCAACGGGGACGCTGTTCAATGCTGGCAATGAGGGCTTGACTTCTTCGTCCCAGGTCAACATAAGTTTTCCAATGCGTGAATTATGTGAGCAGTGATGCGAATTGAAAAGTGTTCATTCACATCACCGCCCTATTTTGTTGCTCAATTGCATCGACGATGTGTCGGACGTGACCGCCATATGCGTCACTGTTTACTGGCAGGCCTCGCATGTCGGATCGTCAACACCGCAGAACTTGATGTCGGTCGCAGGCGATGCGCTCAGCTGTGCGTGCGCAGCTGCAGCGGCAGCATCGAGTGCGGACATCTTGCTTGCGGCGGGCGCCGATGCGCTCATGCCGCCATGGGTTTCGCTGCCCGACGACACCGCGTTCAGGCGGCCGCTTTGCACGGTTGATTTTTCGGCGTGCGTCGCACTGCTGGTGCGCAGGTAGTAAGTGGTCTTCAGGCCGCGCAGCCAGGCGAGCTTGTAGGTGTCGTCCAGCTTCTTGCCCGACGCGCCGGCCATGTAGATGTTCAGGCTCTGCGCCTGGTCGATCCACTTCTGGCGGCGTGCAGCGGCTTCCACCAGCCAGGTCGTTTCCACTTCGAACGCGGTGGCGTACAGGGCCTTCACTTCCTGCGGCACGCGGTCGATGGGACGCAGCGAGCCGTCAAAGTGCTTGAGGTCCATGACCATCACGTCGTCCCACAGGCCCAGGCGCTTCAAGTCGCGTACCAGGTAATGGTTGATGACGGTGAACTCGCCCGACAGGTTGGACTTGACCGACAGGTTGCCAAAGCACGGCTCGATGGACGCGTCCACGCCGATGATGTTGGAGATGGTGGCCGTGGGCGCGATGGCCACGCAGTTGGAGTTGCGCATGCCGTCCTTGGCAATCTTCTTGCGCAGGGCGTCCCAGTCCAGCGTGGCCGAGCGGTCCACTTCCACATAGCCGCCACGGGCCTGGGCCAGCATGTCCAGGGTGTCCAGCGGCAGCACGCCCTTGTCCCACAGCGAACCCTTGTAGCTGGAATATTTGCCGCGCTCGCGGGCCAGCTCGGTGGACGCCCAGTAGGCGTGGTAGCAGATGGCTTCCATCGATTCGTCGGCAAACTGCACGGCCTGCTGCGACGCGTACGGGATGCGCAGCTCGTACAGCGCGTCCTGAAAGCCCATGACGCCCAGGCCCACCGGACGGTGGCGCATGTTGGAGTCGCGGGCCTTCTTGACGGCGTAGTAGTTGATGTCGATCACGTTGTCCAGCATGCGCATGGCCACCGTGATGGTTTTCTTGAGCTTGTCCTGGTCTACCTTGCCGTCCTTCAAATGCTGCAGCAGGTTGACCGAGCCCAGGTTGCACACGGCCGTTTCGGTGTCGCTGGTGTTCAGCGTGATCTCGGTGCACAGGTTGGACGAGTGCACCACGCCGGCGTGCTGCTGCGGGCTGCGCACGTTGCAGGCGTCCTTGAAGGTGATCCAGGGATGGCCGGTTTCAAACAGCATCGACAGCATCTTGCGCCACATGTCGGTGGCCTGCACCGTCTTGGCCGGCTTGATTTCGCCGCGGCGGGCTTTTTCTTCGTAGGCCACGTAAGCCTTTTCGAAGTCGGCGCCAAACAGGTCGTGCAGGTCGGGCACGTTGCTGGGTGAGAACAAGGTCCACTCGCCCTTTTCCATCACGCGGCGCATGAACAGGTCGGGGATCCAGTTGGCCGTGTTCATGTCGTGCGTGCGGCGGCGGTCGTCGCCGGTGTTCTTGCGCAACTCGAGGAACTCTTCAATGTCCAGGTGCCACGATTCCAGGTACGTGCACACAGCGCCCTTGCGCTTGCCGCCCTGGTTCACGGCCACGGCCGTGTCGTTCACGACCTTGAGGAACGGCACCACGCCCTGTGATTCTCCGTTGGTGCCCTTGATGTGGGAGCCCAGGGCGCGCACGCGCGTCCAGTCGTTGCCCAGGCCGCCGGCAAACTTGGACAGCAGGGCGTTTTCCTTGATGGACTCATAGATGCCGTCCAGGTCGTCGGGCACGGTGGTCAGGTAGCAGCTGGACAGCTGGCTGCGCAGCGTGCCGGCGTTGAACAGCGTGGGCGTGCTGGACATGAAGTCAAAGCTGGACAGCACTTCATAGAACTCGATGGCGCGGGCTTCGCGGTCGATTTCGTTCAGCGCCAGGCCCATGGCCACGCGCATGAAGAACGCCTGGGGCAGCTCGATGCGGGCCTTGCGCACGTGCAGGAAGTAGCGGTCGTACAGGGTCTGCAGGCCCAGGTAGTCAAACTGGAGGTCGCGACCGGACTTGAGCGCGGCGCCCAGGCGCTGCAGGTCGTACTGGCCCAGGCGCTCGTCCAGCAGCTCGTTGTCGATGCCCTTCTTGATGAAGCCGGGGAAGTAGTCGGCATAGGCCTGCGCCATGTCGGCGGGAGCCACGTCGCGGCCGATGACTTCCTTGAAGATGGTGTGCAGCAGCAGGCGTGCGGTGGCGTAGGTGTAGTCGGGGTCTTTTTCGATCAGCGTGCGCGCGGCCAGGATGGACGCCTTGTAGACCTCGTCCATGGGCACACCGTCGTACAGGTTGCGCATCGTCTCGGCCACGATGGGGTCGGGCTTGACATCGGCACCCAGGCCTGCGCAGGCGGATTCGATCAGGGCCTTGACGTCGTTCAGGTCCAGCGCTACGCGCTGGCCGCCGTCGATCACGTGCAGCACGGGCGCCTTGGGCGCTTCCTGCACGGCCTGCTTGGCGCGCTCTTGCGTGCGGCGCTCGCGGTACAGCACGTAGGCGCGGGCAATCTCGTGGTGTCCGCCGCGCATCAGGCCCAGTTCGACCTGATCCTGCACGTCTTCAATATGGAAGGTGCCGCCGCCGGGGCGCGAACGCACCATGGCGCGGATTACGGCCTGCGTCAGGCTGTCCACCGTTTCGCGCACGCTGGCCGAGGCTGCGCCCTGCGTGCCATGCACGGCCAGAAACGCCTTCATCATGGCGATGGCGATCTTGTTGGGCTCAAAAGGAACGACCGCACCATTGCGGCGGATGATCTGGTAATTGGCAAGCGGGTTGGTCGCCGGAGTGCCGGTCTGGGCGGTGCCGTGCGTGACGGCGATGGGGGTGCTGGTCGCAGACGGCGTACTCAGGACTGTTTGCATTGTTTCCTCTTCTTTCGCAGTTTTTGTGAGTTGGGCAACAAGGCTCGGCGGGGAGCCTGGAATTCAATTGGGGCTGGATGGCAGCGCAACAGCAGCACACTATATCTAGGGTCTGAAGTGAATTCAAGCCACTACAGGTAGTGTACAGCGCCCGATACACATGCTTACGTGATGAGCCTGAAAATGGTGCATTGCGTCACGCACATTGAATGCCGTTGCAAGGCGCATGGGGCCTTGCTCCGTGCGAAAAAAGCGCGTGCCGGCGACGCGCCACAGCCGTGTCAGGCCGTGTGTTGCGTCAACACACCTTCGGGAAAATACCGAGAGGGCCATGCCAGCGCGTTGTGCAGCCGGTCCCATGCAAAGCCTGCCCCGGGGTCCTGCTTGCGACCGGGCGCCACATGCTCATGACCTGCCACATGCGTGATGGGGTAGCGCTGCGCCAGTGCAGCGCACAGGCTGCCCAGCGCCTCGTACTGCATGTCCTCAAAAAGTTCGCCTTCCAGGCCTTCGAGCTCGATGCCCACCGAGTCGTCATTGCAGTTGGCGCGACCGCGGTACTGCGACAGACCCGCATGCCAGGCCCGGTCGTCGCAGCTGACAAACTGCCACAGCTCGCCGCCGCGGCGGATGTAGAAATGCGACGACACCTGCGCGCCGGCGATCTGCGTGAAGTACGGGTGCGCTTGCCAGTCCAGGGTGTTGGTGAACAGCTGCTGCACTTCGTCGCCGCCATAGCGTCCGGGTGGCAGGCTGATGGAATGCACAACGATCAGGTCGACGCTGGCGCCTGCAGGGCGCGCGCCGAAATTGGGTGAGATGAGATGGCGCGCATGGGCATACCAGCCCCCCTGCCACAAGGTGTTGCCTGCGCCATGCGGTGCGGGGGCCTCAGGTGGCATCGCCATGGGGGTCTTCGCCACCGGGCGTGTGGATGCCCAGGCGCGCAATGCGGTAGCGGATCTGGCGCAGGCTCAGGCCCAGGCGGCTGGCGGCTGCCGTGCGGTTGAAACGGCTTTCATTCAGCGCCTTGACCAGGATCTCGCGTTCCTGCTGGTCCAGCCAGGCCTGCAGGTCCGCCGGTATGGCCGCAGCCGCAGGCGCGGTTTCTGTTGCACCTGCGGGTGAGGCGTCGGTCGGGGCCGGGCCGGCGTTTGCGGGTGCAACAGGCTCGCCCCGTGTGGGCGCGAAGTCCACCTGTAGCGCGTCGCCGTCGCTCAGTGCCACGGCACGGTGCAGCATGTTTTCAAGCTCGCGCACGTTGCCCGCCAGCGGGTGCGCGCACAGCTGGTCCAGTACGGCGGGCGACAGCGCGGGCACCGGCATGCCTGATTCGTGGGCGATGCGCGAGAGCAGGGCGCTGCACAGCTGGGGCAGGTCTTCGCGCCGCTCGCGCAGCGGCGGCACCAGGATCTCGATCACGTTCAGGCGGTAGTACAGGTCCTGGCGGAAGCGCCCCGCCTGCACGTCGGCGGCCAGGTCCTTGTGGGTAGCGCTGACCACGCGCACGTCCACCGTATCCTCCTGGGTGGAGCCCAGCGGGCGTACCTGGCGCTCCTGGATGGCGCGCAGCAGCTTGGACTGCATGGTCAACGGCAGGTCGCCGATCTCGTCCAGGAACAGCGTGCCGCTGCGCGCGGCCTGGAAGTAGCCTTCACGGTCCTGGGTGGCTCCGGTGTAGGAGCCCTTGCGCGCACCAAAAAATTCAGCCTCCAGCAGGTTCTCGGGGATGGCGCTGCAGTTGACCGCCACGAACGGCCCGTCGGCGCGGTGGCTGCAGGCGTGCAGCGCGCGCGCCGCCAGTTCCTTGCCGGTGCCCGATTCGCCACGCACCAGCACGGGTGCCATGCTGCGCGCGACCTTGGCAATGCGTTCTTTCACGATGCGCATGGATTCGGAGTCGCCCACCAGGCGTTGCAGCGCTGCATGGGCGCCCAGCAGCAGTTCTGGCGTGCGCGGCGTGGTCGAGGCGGTGCGTCCGCGCGGCGGCAAGCCCTGCGTCGTGCCCTGAATGGCAGAGGCCACCACCGCGCGAAACTGCTTGAGGTCTACCGGCTTGGTCAGGTAGTCAAATGCACCGGCCTTCAGGGCGTCCACCGCGTTTTCGGCCGAACCGTAGGCCGTCATGACAATGCAGCGCTCGGGGCGCTGCTGGGTCTGCAGGCTGCGCAGCAGCTCCAGGCCCAGGCCGTCGGGCAGGCGCATGTCGGTGATCACGCAGTCAAAGCGCCCCGCAGCCAACAGCTGCGCGGCCTCGGCCAGCGTGGCGGCCGCGTCCACGCGGTAGCCCTCGCGCAACAGCGTCAGCTCGTACAGGGTGCGCAGGTCCGGTTCGTCGTCAACAACCAGGATGCGCGGCGGGGCGGGGGGGGCAACCATCAGGCCGTTATTGTGGCAAATGACGCGGGCTGGCCCGGCGCGGCGCCGCGTGCATGGAACAGCACAAAAAATTCGTTGCCGTCAGCCGCACCCGCGACCGGCTGCCAGGGCGCGCGCTGGTAGCCAATGAGCGCGCCATGGCGCTCGCACAGTTCGCGGCAGATGTACAGGCCCAGGCCGCTGGAGCGGCTCTCGGACGAAAAGAAGGGCTCGAACAGGTGGCGCTGCACGCCCTGGTCCAGCGGTGCGCCGTCGCTCCATACGCGCAGGCGCGGCAGCCCGGCGCTGGACAGGTCGGTCAGCACGCGGATCGCACCGGGCTGCTGGCTGGCGTAGCGCAGCGCGTTGTCCAGCAGGTTGACCAGCACCCGGCGCAGGTGATCGGGCTCGAACGCTACCTGTCGCGGCAGCACATCCAGCGTGAGTTGCATCCTCTGGGCGCACCCGGCCTGCTGCGACCAGTCGGCGCAGACCTGGCGCGCCGTGGCGCTCAGGTCCAGCAGGGCGGGGCTGGGTGTCTTGCCTTCGTGTTGTACGCGCGAGATGTTCAGCACATCGTCCACGATCTGCGCCAGGCGCTGCGCGTTCTGGCGCACCATCAGCGTGAGCTGGCGCTGGCCGGGTTCGCTGATGTCTTCTTCGAGCAGGGCGTTGGCCTGCATGATGGCGGCCAGCGGGTTGCGGATCTCGTGCGCCACGGCAGCCGACATGCGGCCCATGGCAGCGAGCTTTTCAGTGCGCAGGCGCGCTTCCATTTCGCGCAGGTCTTCCAGGAACATCACACACAGGCTTTCGGCCAGCACGTCGTGTGTGGCGGTCAGGCGTGTTCGCACATGCACGCGGCGAGATCCTTCGCCGGCCTGGGCGATGTCCAGGTCCGCGGTCTGGGCGGCGCGCGTCATGAAGGTCTGGCGCGACAGCTCGGCCAGGGGCTGCCAGGCGCGGCCCGACGCCAGCACAAATGGCGTGGACCGGTCAGGCCAGGCCCCCAGCAGGCGCCGTGCAGCGGGGTTGGCCGCATGCACCGTACCGCCGCCGTCCACCACCAGCACGCCGTCGGCCAGGGTTTCGATGACCAGCTCGTTGACTTCGATCTGCACGCGGGCCAGGTGCTGGCTGTCGCGCGAACGCTTTTCCTCGCGTGCCAGCCGCGTCGCCAGCTGGTTGGCCAGCAAGGCGACGATGAACAGGCCTGTACCGGTCAGGCCGGCCTGCACCAGGCGGGCGGGGCCCTCACCGCCAGCGGCCTGCCACGCGTCGCCCAGCAGCAGCAGCGTGATGGCCGCCGCCGTGCCCAGCGCCAGCAGCAGCGAGCTGAGCACAGACGCCAGCAGCACGGGCAGGGCAAACAGCGGCACGTAGTTGATGCTGCCCGCCTGCAGGTAGTGCAGCGCTGAAAACGTGACCAGGTCCACGCCGATGGTGGACGCCCACTGGGCATCAAACGTCCGCCCGGGCGGGCGCGGGCCGCCAAAGACGCGCACAGCGATGGTGGCCGCCAGATAAAGGGCGCACAGCAGCGGTGGCCAGTGCCCGCCAGGGGGGGGGATGGGCAA
>CALRYY010000098.1:0-15565 GCA_943372515.1 Ramlibacter sp. 2FC
TTCATTTCCCGCCCACGGCGCGCGCCCGCATGGCGCTGCAGTCCGAGGGCATTGCCGACGAACACATCCATGTCACGGGCAACACCGTGATCGACGCCCAGGAGTGGACGCGCGAGCACCGTGGCGTGGCGCGCCGCGTGACCGGGCGCGGACACCTGCTGGTCACGTTTCACCGCCGTGAAAGCTGGGGCGACGCGGTGGCCGGCATCTGCCACGCCATTGCCGAGCTGGCCGCTCAGCATCCGGACATGCAGATCCTGTTTCCGGTGCACCTGAACCCGGTCATCAAGGGGCCGGTCACGGCCATCCTGGAGGGCATTCCCAACATCACCCTGACCGAGCCGCTGGACTACACCCAGATGCAGCAGGCCCTGGCCGACGCCTGGCTGCTGCTGACGGACTCTGGCGGCTTGCAGGAAGAGGCCCCGACCTTTGGCGTGCCGGTGCTGGTGCTGCGCAACGAAACCGAGCGGCCCGAAGCCGTGCAGGCCGGTTGCGCCGAGCTGATCGGCCCCACGCGCGCGGCCATCGTTCAGGGCGTGAACCGCCTGCTGGCTGACCCGGCCGCCCACACCCGCATGGCTCAGGCGGGCAACCCGTTTGGCGATGGCACGGCGTCCGCGCGCATCGTGAGCATCCTGGAGCGTTCGCTGTCGCCCCGGGCTGGCGTTGCGTCGCCCGCCACCATACCGGTAGCAGCGTGATGACGCCGCTGCTGCCCACCTTTGCCAGCCAGCCCATGGCGGCCACCATGGCGGTGCTGCTGCTGTTTGTGGTGGCCATCATGATGCTGTATGGGCTGCGCCATTTCATGTTCACAATGAGCCGCCTGGCCGGTGTGCAGCGCCACCCCTACATCGACATTGCCGTGGCCAACTGGCCCATGGTCACGGTGTACATCGCCGCCCACAACGAAGAAAAAGTGGTGGCCGGCTGCATCGAAGCCCTGCTGAACACCGACTACCCGCACAACCGGCTGAAGATCATCCCGGTCAATGACCGGTCCAAGGACGCGACGGGCGCGATCATTGACCACTATGTGGCCCTGAACCCCGGGCGCATCTGGCCGTTTCACCGCACGCAGGGCAAGGCGGGTAAATCGGCCGCGCTCAAAGACGCACTGGCGTTCGCCGAAGGTGACATCGCCATCATTTTTGACGCCGACTATGTGCCAGGCCGCGGCCTGCTCAAGCAGCTGGTCGCGCCGTTTTTTGACCCAGAGGTCGGGGCGGTCATGGGCCGCGTGGTGCCCGTGAACAGTGGCGCCAACCTGCTCACGCGCCTGCTGGACCTGGAGCGCTCCGCCGGCTACCAGGTAGACCAGCAGGCCCGCATGAACATGAACCTGATGCCGCAGTACGGCGGCACCGTCGGCGGTGTGCGGCTGTCGGCCGTGCAGGCCGTGGGCGGCTGGCACGACGATACGCTGGCTGAGGACACCGACATCACCTTCCGGCTGATGTTCAACGGCTGGAAGACCATCTACACCAACCGCTCTGAATGCTATGAAGAAGTGCCCGAGGACTGGAACGTGCGCATCAAGCAGGTGTCGCGCTGGGCCAAGGGCCACAACCAGGTGCTGGCGCGCTACTGGTGGAAATTTGCCACCAGCTCGTACCTGACCCTGGGCCAGCGCGTGGACGGCCTCTTGCTCCTGTTTGTATTTGTCATCCCCATGGTCATGCTGACCGGCTGGTGCCTGGCGCTGGGCCTGTATTTTCTGAACGCCGGCTCGTTGTTGTCACAGCTGATTCCGGTGTTTGCGCTCATGGTGTACGGCACGCTGGGCAACTTTGCGGCGTTTTTCGAGATCGTGGTGGCGGTGCTGATTGACGGCAACCGCAGGCGGTTGCGGCTGTTGCCGCTGAACATGCTGGGCTTCCTGGTGAGCCTGTTTGCCATCTCGGGCGCCGTCTGGAGCCTGGTGCTGGACAGCATCCTGAAACGTGACATGGTCTGGGAAAAGACCGTGCGCTACCGCAAGGCGGTCAAGCCATGACCGCCGGCCTGTCAACCTATGTGACGTTTGCCGTGGTGTGCCTGCTGCTGCTGGTGCTGCCGTTTGTGCCGGCGCTGCGCGAATGGCGCTACCCCACGGACTTTGCAGCGCTGCCGGTGCTGCCCAACTACAGCAGCGACATCGACCACTTTGCCCGGCGCTTCCTGGCTGACGCCACCGCCAAGCTGGGGCTGGGCGCGCCCACGGGCTATGAAGACTTTGACTTTGTGACGCTGCCGCTGGATGGCATGGCCTGGGCCAAGGCGCGCAAGCGCCTGATCTCGCGCACACCCATCAAGATCCGCGGGCCGGTGCGCAGTGTGCAGCCGCTGTATGTGGAGGGCGATCTGCAGACCGGCGCCGAGTCGGTTTACCCCGCGCTGTACGCCACCGGCGACATAGACCTGGGTGCCGGCAGCGAGATCCACGACTGGGCCCGCGCCGACGGCGTGCTGCGCATGGGGCACAACGGCATGGCGCTGCGCCGCGTGTCTGCTGGTGTGGCTATCGAGCTGGACAGTGAAGTGTGGTTTGAGCGGCTGCAGGCACCGGTGCTGCGGTTTGGCGCACGTCCCGACATAGCCGCATCACGCCCCGAACCCGCTGCCCAGGTGCCAGCGCTTTTGAGCGACCTGCCTGGCGCGATCCAGCAGTCGCCGCTGATGGTGATGGTGCGCGGTGACTGCGCGCTGGAGCCCGGCAGGCTCT
The DNA here is from genome assembly GCA_943372515.1 of Ramlibacter sp. 2FC. GTDB lineage: Bacteria > Pseudomonadota > Gammaproteobacteria > Burkholderiales > Burkholderiaceae_C > RAM1. Next base: position 2,708 of record CALRYY010000098.1, read on the forward strand.
ATACGGGCAGCCTGGTCGTGACCGGCTTTCTGACGATAGGCGCCGGCACCACGGTGGTGGGCGCCGTGAAGGCGCGCGAGGGCCTGAGCATCGGCCCCGGCGCCAGCGTGCAGGGCGCGGTGATCTGCGACAAGCGCATCTACATGTTCAAGTATTCCACGGCCCTGGGGCCGGTGGCGTCCGAGAGCGACATCCTGATCGGCCGTGGCGCGGTGGTGGGCTTGCCCGGCGCGCCCACCACGGTGAGCGCGCGCAACATCGTCATTGAAGAAGGCGTGGTCGCCCACGGCGCGCTATGGGCGCACGACATCGGCATGGTGAAGCAGACATGACGGCGCGCCACAGCTTTCTGGCGTGTGCCTTTGCATTCATGTTCACCGGCCTAGCCACCAGCGCCGCAACGGCTGCGCCCGCGTTGGTCCTGGACGGCTACACCGACAGCAGCGGCGCCATCACCGTGCTGCACGGCGGTGAATCCACCGACCCGTACTTCGCCATGCAGGCCCTGCTGCTGGCGCACGACAACGGCATGGACATCTCGGCACCGGCGGCACGTTTTGCCAACTGGCTGGTTCCGTTTCAAAAGCCCGACGGCACCTTTGACCGCTTTTGCCGCAAGGCGGGCAGCGCCTGGGTGTCGTGCAAGACGGCCGACGCCGATGATTCCCTGCTGGCGATGTGGATGCGGCTGATTGAGACGCTACCCCCGGCATTGCAGAAGTCTCCCATCATGGTCAAAAGCCGGGCCATCAGCCGGGCGTCGCTGGACCACCTGTACCAGCCGTCACGCGGCATCTACATGGTGTCGCCGGTGTACCTGCACGGCCTGTTCATGGACAACCTGGAAGTCTGGGCCCTGGCAGACCATGGCGAAGCCGACGCCCGCAAGCTGGCCGCAGCCATCCACGCCACCTTCTGGGACCCGGTCAACAAGCGCTACCTGGTGTCTACCCAGCTGGAGCAGCGCACCCAGAAGCCGGCGTTCTACCCGGACCATGTGGCCCAGGTGTTCCCGCTGCTGATGGGCTATGCGTTGCCAGGTCGCGACGCGGCCACGCATTACCGCGACTGGATGCGCGAGCACCGCGCCGAATGGCTGCGCCAGGGCGTGGCCGATTACCCGTGGGGGCTGATTGCCGTGCTGGCAGTGCGCCAGCGTGACACCGCCAGCGCCGCCTGCTGGCTGCGCCAGACCGTGGGCATGCGCCATTCGGCGCGCTGGGCCGTGACGGACGAAGCTTCGTGGCAGGTCGTGACCGCGCGCGGCGTCAAGCCGGCGGCAGCTGGCGCGGACTGCAACTGAGATCTCAAAACAAGTCCTGGAGGGACATGATGAATAAATTACCAAGCTTTACGTTGACGGCATTGCTGGTGTTCGGTGGCATCGCATCCGCCCAGCAGGCGGCACCGGGCCAGGTCTACCTGGCCGCCACACCGCCGGTGTCCGATGTGGCAACTGAAACGCCGGCCATCCGCATGCTGGAGCTCAGCACCAGCCCCCAGAGCCTGAGCAACGGGTACGGCCACTGGCAGGACCTGACACTGCGGGGTGCCTACGGCATGCCCGGGCATGTGTTGCAAGGCGAACTGGCGGTGATGCGCAGATTTGGTGAAAAGGGCAGCTTTGCCGGCATCAGCGACACCGTGACCTTCAATGAAGACTGGTTCGGCTCACTGGCCATCGGCGCAGGCGACGGCGCGTTTTACCTGCCGCGCTTTCGCGCGGACGCCATGCTGTACCGCAAGTGGCTGGACCAGCGGCGTCTGGTCACGTCGGTGGGCCTGGGGTACTACGACGCCCCCGACGGCCACACCGACCGCAGCCTGTCGCTGGGCGCGGCTTACTACTTTGATGAGCCCTGGGTGGTGGAAGGCGGCGTGCGCCTGAACAGCAGCAGCCCTGGCAGCGTGCGCACCAGCCAGCGGTTCGTGGCCGTGACCTGGGGCCGTGACAAGCAGGACCGCGTGACCGTGCGCCACGCCTGGGGCGGCGAAGGCTACCTGGCCACGGGCCCCACAACGCAGCTGGTCAATTTTGACAGCCACGAGACCAGCCTGGCCTGGCGCCATTGGGTCACCCCGCGCAGCGGCTTTGTGCTGGGCGCCAACCGCTACAGCAACCCGCTGTACCGCCGCAGCGGGTTGACCGTGGGCGTCTTTCACGACTTCTGAGCCTGTCGCGCAGGAACACCATGAGCTACAAAAGCCCCACACTGACCGACCAGGCCCGCGAACACGACAAGATATTTCATGACGCGTTTGCTGCGGTGGCCAAAACCCGCGCGCGCCATGTCAAGGTGCGCCCGCACCGCTCCATCACGCCGCTGAAAGTCACGCCGTGGCTGATGGCCCAGGCCATCGTGCTGCCGCTGGTGCTGTGCGCCTTGCTGTGGGTGGCGCAGCCACAGGTGCTGGACTTGTGGCGCCAGACCGTCCTGTTCTGGGCGCAGGGGCTTGATCTGCCGTTCATGCTGCTGCCCGTGATCAATGAGGCCGGGCAGCCGGACATGCAGCTGGGTGGCTGGACCCAGGGCGGGCCGCTGCCAGGGCAGACCACCTTGCTGCTGACGGCCGCGGTGACGCTGCTGGCGCTGGTAGCGTCCATGCGCATGACGGGTGCCAGCCTGCCGCTGAAATACCCGCTGCGCATCTTTGCGGTAGTGCAGGGCATCACGCTGATCTATTTCTGGTTGACGCCTGGCGACTTTCCCTACAGCGTGCCTCGCCACAGCGAGGAGCTGATGACCATTGGCTACATGGTGATGCTGGCCACGCCGGTGATGCTGGCCATGGGCTACTACATCCTGAACCAGGGCCTGGCCATCAAGCTGGCGCACACGGCGCTGATCCTGCTGTTCTTCGTTGTGCTGATCCCGCACCAGGTGCTCGCGCAGGCGTTCATCATGCAGCACCTGTCGGTGCTGTTCATGCCGGTGCTGTACATCTGCTTTGGCGCCGTGTTTGACGCGCTGGTGTTTGTGGCGCTGTACTCGTGGGCGGTAAGCCAGACGACGGCTGAGGCCACGCTCTGAAGGCTGCCAGAATGCGGGGGTGATTCCATTGCCCATCTCCCCATCTTCTTTTGACGCCGCGATCATCGACCTGGATGGCACCATGGTGGACACCATTGGTGATTTTCATGCGGCGCTGAACTTCATGCTGGCCGACCTGGCACTGCCGCCGGTGGCCAAGGATGCCATCAGCCTGATGGTGGGCAAAGGCTCAGAGCACCTGATCCGTGCGGTGCTGGTCCATGTGGGCGGTGATGCCGCCCGCTACGACGCAGCCTGGGGCCGCTACCAGCACCACTACCTGGCCATCAATGGCCGGCATTCCGACGTGTACGCCGGTGTGGCCCAGGGGCTGGCCGCGCTGCGCGCTGCCGGCCTGCGCCTGGCCTGCCTGACCAACAAGCCTACCGGGTTTGCGCAGCCGCTGCTGCAGGCCAAGGGGCTGGACGGCTACTTTGAAGTGGTGTTCGGCGGCGATGCCTTCGAGCGCAAAAAGCCCGACCCATTGCCGCTCGTCAAGACCTGTGAAGCGCTGGGCACGCTGCCCGCGCGCACGCTGATGGTGGGCGATTCAAGCAATGATGCGCGCGCCGCGCGCGCGGCCGGCTGCCCCGTGGTGCTGGTGACCTACGGCTACAACCATGGCGAGCCGGTGCGCGCCGTGGATGCAGACGGGTTTGTGGATTCGCTGTCGGAACTGGTTTAAGCGCGCTCAAGCAGCCTTGCCAAGCAAGGCATCCTTGAGCTTCCAGTCAGCCGGATTGGGTCCCAGCCAGATGCGCAGCAGCGCATTGAAGAACTCGGGCTCCTTGAAGGGCTCGCCCTGGGGCACGCCCTTGACCGTGATGACGGTGCCGGTGCCGGGTACCCAGTCGATGGAGAAGGTGTCGCCCGCCACCAGCTTCTTGTGGTCTGAAAAGACCTGGCTCATGCGCAGCACACCCGGCACCAGCTTGGAGAATGCCGCACGGTCCATGTTGTCTTCCATGCCGCGCGAAAACAGCTTGCCCAGCTCGCCGGAGTCGATATCGCGCAGCATGACGATGTTCATGCGCTTGGGGCCGGGCGCGGCCAGGGCCTCCTCGGGGGTGCCGGCCTTTTTGGTGAGGTACAGGCCGGCGGTGTAGACCTTGAACACGGCCTTGTAGCGTATGCCCGCGCCGTTGAGTTGCAGCTTGGTGCCGCGCGCATCCACGGATTCGTCGTACTTGACGCCCGACACATTGACTTGCGCCATCGTGCCCGCTGCCAACAGGCACAGCACTGCACCCGCAGCAAACTGCTTCAGACTTTTCATGCTTGTCTCCTTAGAATAGTACGGTCGTTCGCTTTCCATTCTTATCCTGCACAGCAAAACTCGCAACAGGGTTTTCGAGTGCGTCCCAAAGTTTCGGTTCGGGCTGGCCGGCCCCTTTGCTACACTGGCGGCCATGTTCATTCACCGCACCACCATCACAGGTTTGAGCGACCGGGGAGCCTGGCCCTGGCGTAAGCCTGATTGCGTGCGTACCTGACAGCACGGGGCAGCCCGTGCCCCCGCGCCTCACCCTGAGGCATTGGTCTGAATGAACGCGGCCCGACACTTCAAACGTACGGCCGCTGAGCACTGAAAGGCTCATACCTTGATTACCGAACTCGAATTCAAAAGCCTGGCGCAGGCCGGTTACAACCGTATTCCGTTGATGGCAGAAGCCTTTGCCGATCTGGAAACCCCCCTGTCCCTGTACCTCAAGCTGGCGCATTCACGCGACGGCGGCAAGTACAGCTTTCTGCTCGAATCCGTGGTGGGCGGCGAGCGTTTTGGCCGCTACAGCTTTATTGGCCTGCCCGCGCGCACGCTGGTGCGCGCCAGCGGTTTCGGCCCAGACGCCCTGACCGAGGTGGTGCGCGACGGTCAGGTCATCGAGACCGCCGCCGGCAACCCGCTGGACTTTGTGGCCAGCTACCAAAAACGCTTCAAGGTTGCGCTGCGCCCCGGCCTGCCGCGTTTTTGCGGCGGCCTGGCGGGCTACTTTGGCTACGACACCGTGCGCCATATCGAAAAGAAGCTCGAAAAAACCTGCCCGCCCGACACGCTGGGCTGCCCCGACATCCTGCTGTTGCAGTGCGAGGAACTGGCCGTCATCGACAACCTGTCGGGCAAGCTGTACCTCATCGTCTATGCCGACCCCAGCCAGCCCGAGGCCTTTGCCAACGCCAAGAAGCGCCTGCGTGAACTGCGCGAACAGCTCAAGTATTCGGTCAGCGCCCCGGTCATCAAGCAAAGCCAGACCTTCCCGGCCGAGCGCGACTTTGCCAAGGCCGATTACCTGGCCGCGGTGGAACGCGCCAAGGAGCTGATTGCCGCCGGCGACTTCATGCAGGTGCAGGTGGGCCAGCGCATCAAGAAGCGCTATACCGAATCACCCTTGAGCCTGTACCGCGCGTTGCGCTCGCTGAACCCGTCGCCCTACATGTACTACTACCACTTTGGCGACTTCCATGTGGTGGGGGCGTCGCCCGAAATCCTGGTACGCCAGGAGCAGGTGGAGCACGAAGGCAAGCCCGCACAAAAGATCACCATCCGCCCTCTGGCTGGCACGCGCCCACGCGCGCAGTCGCCCGAGCAGGACAAGGCCGTGGAGCAGGAGCTCATCAACGACCCCAAGGAGCGCGCCGAACACGTGATGCTGATTGACCTGGCGCGCAACGACATCGGCCGCATTGCCAGGACCGGCACCGTCAAGGTGACCGAGGCCTTTGCCGTGGAGCGCTACAGCCATGTGATGCACATCGTGAGCAACGTCGAAGGCATCCTGAATGACGGCATGACCAACATGGACGTGCTCAAGGCCACCTTCCCCGCCGGCACACTGACCGGCGCGCCCAAGGTGCATGCCATGGAGCTGATCGACCAGCTGGAGCTGACCAAGCGCGGCCTGTACGGCGGTGCCTGCGGCTACCTGAGCTACGCCGGCGACATGGATGTGGCCATTGCGATCCGCACCGGCCTGATCAAGGACCAGGTGCTGTACGTGCAGGCAGCGGCCGGCGTGGTGGCGGATTCGGTGCCCGAGCTGGAATGGAAAGAGACCGAAGCCAAGGCGCGTGCTTTGCTGCGCGCCAGTGAGCTGGTTGAAGAAGGGATGGAGTGAACACCATGAAACTCCTGATGATCGACAACTACGACAGCTTCACCTACAACATCGTCCAGTATTTTGGCGAGCTGGGCGCCGAGGTGGAAGTGTTCCGCAACGACGAGATCACGGTAGAGGGCGTGGCCGGGCGCAACCCCGACCTGCTGGTGGTGTCGCCGGGGCCGTGCTCACCGGCCGAAGCCGGTATCTCTGTGGCTGCCATCGAGTACTTTGCCGGCAAGCTGCCCATCCTGGGCGTGTGCCTGGGCCACCAGAGCATTGGTGCGGCGTTTGGCGGCAAGATCGTTCGCGCGCAGCAGCTCATGCACGGCAAGACCAGTGTGATCACTACCACGCAGCGTGGCGTATTTGCGGGGCTGCCGGCGCAGTTCACCGTCAACCGTTACCACTCGCTGGCCATTGAGCGCGCGACATGCCCCGATGAACTGGAAGTGACGGCCTGGACGGACGACGGCGAGATCATGGGTGTGCGCCACAAGAGCCTGCCCGTCCAGGGCGTGCAGTTTCATCCCGAGTCCATCCTGACCGAGCACGGCCACGCCATGTTGAAGAACTTTCTGGAGCAAGTATGAGGCCCCCACGCTTGTCACTTCGTGTACTGCGCTGCCCCCCGAGGGGGCTGTCGTTCCTTGGGGCGGCCCGGCGGAGCGGCGCATGACACCCGTGGATCTGCGCAGCGACACCGTCACGCAGCCAACCGCCGCGATGCGCGCCGCCATGGCCGCAGCGCCGCTGGGCGACGACGTGTTTGCCGACGACCCCAGCGTCAACGCACTGCAGGAAAAAATCGCGGACATGCTGGGCTTTGAGGCCGCGCTGTTTGTGCCCACGGGTACGCAAAGCAACCTGTGCGCAATCCTGTCGCACTGCCAGCGTGGCGACGAATACATCGTGGGCCAGATGCAGCACAGCTACCGCTGGGAAGGCGGCGGCGCGGCGGTGTTTGGCAGCGTGCAGCCGCAGCCGCTGAACCACGCACCTGACGGCAGCCTGCCGCTGGCCGACATCGAGGCGGCCATCAAGCCTGACGACGCGCACTTTGCCCGCACCCGTTTGCTGGCGCTGGAAAACACGCTGGGCGGCAAGCTCATCCCGTTCAGCTATGTACAAGAGGCCACATCACTGGCGCAGCACAATGGCCTGGGCTGCCACCTGGACGGTGCGCGCCTGTTCAACGCTGCGGTGGCGCAGGCCGCGCAGACGGGCAGCGATGCGCGCACCGAAGCCAGGCGCATTGCCCAGTGTTTTGACAGTGTTTCGGTGTGCTTCAGCAAGGGGCTGGGTGCGCCGGTGGGCTCGGCCCTGTGTGGCAGCCGTGACTTCATCGCGCGCGCCCACCGTATCCGCAAGATGGCCGGGGGTGGCATGCGTCAGGCTGGTGTGCTGGCGGCAGCGGCATCGCATGCGGTGGACCACCACATCGACCGGCTGGCGGACGACCATGCCCTGGCGCGGCGGCTGGCCGACGGGCTGGCCGGCGTCAACGGCGTGCAAGTAGAGACACCGCACACCAACATCGTGTTTGTGGACCTGACGGGCGCCGCGCGTGACAAGTCAGCGGGCTTGCTGCCGCATCTGGCGGCGCAGGGCATACAGGCCACCGGCCTGTATCGCCTGCGCTTTGTGACGCATCTGGACGTGGACACGGCGGGCGTGGACCGCGCCGTTATGGCCATTCGCAACTATTTTCAGACTTGAGGAGCGTGCGTGCCTGATTTTCAACACCTGTTGTTGTTCATTGCCGCCGGCTGGCTGCTGAACCTCACGCCCGGACCGGACGTGCTTTACATCGTGACCCACGCTCTGCGCTCAGGTGCCCGCGCCGGCATCGTGGCGGGCCTGGGCATTACCGGCGGCTGCTTCGTCCATATTTTTGCGGCGGCGGCCGGCGTCGGCGCCTTGCTGGCGGCTTCGGCCACGGCGTTCAACTTACTCAAGTGGATTGGTGCGGCCTATCTGGTGTGGATCGGCTTCAAGCTGCTGCTGGCCAGGGCACCCCAGATCACGCCCGACCTGATGGCCCTGGCCGCAGCTGAGCCGCCCCGCAGCCTGCGCGCCATCTGGCTGGGCGGCTTCTGGACCAATGTGCTCAACCCCAAGATCGCGATCTTCTTCCTGGCCTTCGTGCCGCAGTTCATTGCGCCCGACGCCGACAACAAGGCCCTGGCCTTTGTGCTGCTGGGTGTGCTGTTCAACCTGAACGCCATTCCAGTCAACTCGGGCTGGGCGCTGGCGGCCGCGTGGATGGCTCGGCGCGATGCTGTCCAGCGTGGCATGCATTGGCTCGACCGCGTGGCCGGCGTCATGTTCATCGGCTTTGGTGTGCGCCTGGCCACGTCCGACAATCCCAGCAACTGAAGGAGGCTGCCATGCCCATTACCCCCCAGGAAGCGCTGCAGCGCACCATCGAACACCGCGAAATCTTCCACGACGAAATGCTCAGGGTCGTGCGCATGATCATGAGCGGCGAGCTGACGCCCGTGATGATGGCCGCGCTCATCACCGGCCTGCGCGTCAAGAAGGAAACGATTGGCGAGATCACGGCGGCAGCGCAGGTGATGCGCGAGTTCTCTACCAAAGTCAATGTGGCCGACAAGACCCACCTGGTGGACATCGTGGGCACGGGTGGCGACGGCTCGCACACGTTCAACATCTCCACCTGTTCGATGTTTGTGGCGGCGGCTGCGGGTGCCAAGATCAGCAAACACGGCGGGCGCAGCGTCAGCAGCAAAAGCGGCAGTGCCGATGTGCTGGAGGCGCTGGGCGTGAACATCAACCTCAAGCCCGAGGCCATTGCCAAATGCATTGAGGACGTGGGTATCGGCTTCATGTTTGCACCCAACCACCACAGCGCCATGAAGCATGTGGCGCCGGTACGCAAGGAGCTGGGCGTGCGCACCATCTTCAACATCCTGGGCCCGCTGACCAACCCTGCCGGCGCCCCCAACATCCTGATGGGTGTGTTCCACCCTGACCTGGTGGGCATCCAGGTGCGCGCGCTGCAGCGCCTGGGCACCGATCACGCTGTGGTGGTCTATGGCCGCGACGGCATGGACGAAGTGAGCCTGGGCGCGGCCACGCTGGTGGGCGAGCTCAAGAATGGCGAAATCACCGAATACGAGATCCACCCCGAGGACTTCGGCCTGCCCATGGCCAGCAACCGCGCGCTGAAGGTTGAAACGCCCGAACAATCACGCGCCATGCTGATGGGCGTGCTGGACAACCAGCCGGGCGCGGCGCGCGACATCGTCATGCTGAACGCCGGCGTGGCGCTGTACGCAGCCAACGTGGCGGGCACCATGAAAGAGGGCGTGGAGAAGGCCCGCGCGGCCATCGAGTCGGGGGCGGCCAAGACGCGCCTTGCGCAGTTTGTGGCGGCGACGCAGACATTGGCGGGCTGAACCATGTCAGACATCCTCAACCAGATCGTTGCCGTCAAGCGTGACGAAGTGACTGCCGCGTCGCGCAGGAAGCCGCTGGCTGCCATGCGCGCCGACGCCGAGAGCCGCGTGCTTACGCGCGATTTCACGGGTGCCCTGCGCACCAAGATCGCCGCCGGCCAGGCGGCCGTGATCGCCGAAGTCAAGAAAGCCAGCCCCAGCAAGGGTGTGCTGCGTGCCGATTTCATCCCTGCCGACATCGCCCAAAGCTACGCCGAAGGCAACGGCAAGACCAGCGCGGCCTGCCTGTCGGTGCTGACGGACCAGCAGTTCTTTCAGGGTAGCGTGGACTTTCTGAAGCAGGCCCGCGCCTCGTGTGACTTGCCGGTGCTGCGCAAGGATTTCCTGATTGATGCCTACCAGGTGTACGAATCGCGCGCGATGGGCGCCGACTGCATCCTGCTGATCGCAGCCTGCCTGGACGATGCGCAGATGGCCGAATTCGAAGCCATTGCCCGCAGCCTGGACATGGCCGTGCTGGTGGAGGTGCACGACCGCGCCGAGCTGGACCGTGCGCTCAAGCTCAAGACGCCGCTGGTGGGCATCAACAACCGCAACCTGCGCACCTTTGAAGTGACGCTGGAAACCACGCTGGGCATGCTCTCAGCGGTTCCCGCTGATCGTCTGCTGGTGACCGAGTCGGGCATTCTGGCGCCGGCGGACGTCAAGAAGATGCGCGATGCGGGCGTGCACGCCTTTTTGGTGGGCGAGGCATTCATGCGCGCGGACGACCCCGGCCTGGCGCTGGCGGCGCTGTTTGGCGGTTGAGCCTCGATGAGCCAAAGCGACCTGGGGTTTGAGGCGGCGCCGGCGCTGGCGCAATGGGCGCCGCAGCAATGGCCAGTGGCAGCGGGCTGGCTAGGCGTGGTGGATGACTTTCTGGGCAGCGCGCCGGGGCAGCGGCTGGCCGCATATGTGCAGGGTCGGCTGACGGCCGGCGCCACGGTCTACCCGCCGCATCCTTTTCGGGCCCTTGAACTCACGCCCCTGGCTTCGGTCAGGGTCGTGATCCTGGGCCAGGACCCGTACCACGGCCCCGGTCAGGCCGAGGGGCTGGCGTTCTCGGTCGCACCGGGCGTGCGGTTGCCGCCGTCGCTGCGCAACATCTTCAAGGAGCGCCAGCGCAGTCTGGGCATGCCCATACCCGTGTCGGGCTCGCTGGCGGGCTGGGCGCGCGACGGCGTGTTGTTGCTCAACACCAGCCTGACGGTAGAGCAGGGCCTGCCCGCCAGCCACGCGGGCCAGGGCTGGGAACAACTTACTGATGCGTTGCTGCAGGCGGTGGCGGCCCAGGCATCACCCTGTGTATACATGCTGTGGGGCGCCCATGCCCAGGCCAAGTCGGTGTTGATCTCAACGACGGCGGCGCGTCATGGGCGTGAAGCGTTGATCCTCACGGCCAATCACCCGTCGCCGCTGTCAGCCAACCGCCCGCCCGTGCCGTTCATGGGTTGTGGGCACTTCGAGTCCGCCCGCAGCTGGCTGGCCGCGCGCGGCGTCAGCGTTTCATTCGGCTGAACAGGGCGCTGATCAACGAACCCAGGCCGCGCCGGGGTACGGGGGTGGTGCTGTTGGCGCGCTGCACGCTGTCCACACGTGTGTCGTCCAGGTAGTCGCGGCGGATGTCGATCGTGCTGCGCTGGCCCAGGTCGTCAAAGTGGCGCGTGAGCCACTGCTGGCCCGACTGCCGCCCCAACTCAAACAGCGTGCTGATGAGCCCGGCGTCTGCCGAGCCGCGCGAGGAAGCCGGGTAGTCCTGCATCGCCGCGCCGCCGTCAATGCGGTGCAGCAGGATGCTGCGGCAGCGGTTGCCCTGGAGCATGCCTTCGGCCAGCAGGCGGTTGATGAAGTCGATCTCGCGCATCTGAGACATCAGGCTGGCATTGAAGGTCAGCTCGTTGACGCGGTCCAGAATGTCGCCAGGCGTCTGCGGCGTGTGCTGGCTGCGTACCGGGTTGATCTGCACCAGCACGATATCGGCACTGGCACAGTGATCCACCAGCGGCATCACGGCCGGATTGGCCGAGTAGCCACCATCCCAGTAGGGTTCGCCGTCGATCTCCACCGCATGGAACAGCATGGGAAGGCACGCCGACGCCATAACGGCCTGAGCCGACAAGCGGCTACCGCTGAAAAGGGTGGCCTTGCCGGTTTTGACGTGCGTTGCCGAGACAAAGACGCGGGGCGTCTGCAGCGCGGCAACAGCCGTGAAATCGATTTCACGCACCAGCAGGTCCCGCAGCGGATTGATGTCCAGCGGGTTGGCCTGGTAGGGTGAAAACCAGCTGCGCATGGCCGACGCAAGAAAGTTTGTGGGCGCAAACTCTTTGGGCAGACCTCCCCAGATAAGGTTTGCCAGATTCTGCGGCGCCGCGCCCGCGCGCCCTAGTGAGACAACTTCGCCCCAGATGTGGGCCAAGGCATCGCGCGCAGACTGTCGCGGATCGGTGCCGGCAGCCAAGCCTCGGGCATGTCCACTGGCCAGTGCGACGGCGTTGAAAGCACCGGCACTTGCGCCACTGATGCCCTCAATGGCAATGCGCCGGTCAGCCAGCAATGTGTCCAGAACGCCCCAAGTAAAGGCGCCATGCGAGCCGCCGCCCTGCAAAGCCAGGTTGATGGTTCGGGTTGGCGCAGCGCTAAGTTCACTCATTCGGACCATTCTGGCAGTTCGGCCGCGCAGGGGCTGTGAAACTGACTTGAAACCGTGCTATATTTCGAGGTTCGCCGGAGGGGTGCCCGAGTGGCTAAAGGGGGCAGACTGTAAATCTGTTGGCTTACGCCTACGCTGGTTCGAATCCAGCCTCCTCCACCAGCTTCTTTTTGGAGCTTGGCGAAATGTGTTGAAGATTGATTTGTGTGGCGCTCTGGGGAGCCTGCAAGGGTCGTTGAAGTTTGCGCCCGACGCGGGAGTAGTTCAATGGTAGAACCCTAGCCTTCCAAGCTAATGACGCGGGTTCGATTCCCGTCTCCCGCTCCACAGTCAAGATCCGGCACGCGGCGAAGAGTTTTCGCCCTTGTGGCTCAGTGGTAGAGCACTCCCTTGGTAAGGGAGAGGTCGCGGGTCCGATTCCCGCCAAGGGCACCAGTTTTGTTGATCTAGTTACTTTTTCGGAGTCGAAAAATGGCAAAAGGAAAATTCGAACGTACCAAGCCGCACGTGAACGTGGGCACGATTGGTCACGTTGACCATGGCAAGACGACGCTGACGGCGGCGATCACGACGGTGCTGTCGAGCAAGTTCGGCGGCGAAGCCAAGGCGTACGACCA